>JALHMO010000062.1 GCA_022844015.1 Reyranella sp.
CTGCAGCTCACCAGCCAGCGCGACATCAGCACGCCCGAGGCGACCTATCTCGAGGTCATCAAGGCCAAGACCGCCAGGCTGTTCGCCGCCGCCGCCGAGGTCGGCGCCATGGTCGCCGGCCGCAACGGGCCGGAGCGCGTGGCGCTAGAGAGCTTCGGCATGAATCTCGGCATCGCCTTCCAGCTGGTCGACGACGCGCTCGACTATTCCGGCCGCGAGGCCCAGCTCGGCAAGACGGTCGGCGACGATTTCCGCGAGGGCAAGCTCACCCTGCCGGTGATCCTGGCCTTCCTGCGCGGCCGCGCCTCGGAGCGCGAGTTCTGGAAGCGCACCATCGAGACGCTCGACCAGCAGGCCGGCGACCTCGAGCGGGCGCAGTCGCTGATCGACCGCCACGGCGCGCTCGCCGACACATTCGAGCGCGCCCGCCACTACGGCGCCATGGCGCGCGACGCGCTCGGCCTGTTTCCCGACTCCGCCCTCAAGGCCGCCCTGCTGGAAGCCGTCGACTTCGCCATCGACCGCGCGCATTGAGCTCATCGCCGGGAGCGCGCCACTCCGTGGCGCTCATGGCGATAGCGGACATACCGATTGCTGATCGGACGAAGAGCATGAGCGCCACGGAGTGGCGCGCTCCCGGCCATGACCCCTCCGTCCGCGGTTACGCTTCGGCTCCGCTCAGCGCAGGCGCGAACACCTCCCCAACGAAGTTGGGGAGGTGTAAGAAGGCTCCATGGCCGCCACGCACATCCTCGCCATCGACCAGGGCACCACCAGCACGCGCGCGATCGTGTTCGACGGGGGCGGCCGGCCGGTGGCGTCGGCGCAGAAGGAGTTGCCGCAGATCTTCCCGCAGCCGGGCTGGGTCGAGCACGAAGCCGAGGAGATCTGGCGGGCCACGGTCGAGGTCTGCCGCGGCGCGCTGGAGCGCGCCGGGCTGGCGGCGACGGCGCTGGCCGGCATCGGCATCACCAACCAGCGCGAGACCACTGTGGTGTGGGACCGCAGCACCGGCAAGCCGATCCACAACGCCATCGTCTGGCAGGACCGCCGCACCGCCGAGCATTGCGCCGCGCTGAAGCGGGCCGGGCACGAGCCCGAGATCAGCGCGCGCACCGGCCTGCTGCTCGACCCGTATTTCTCGGGCACCAAGATCGCCTGGATCCTCGATCACGTCGCCGGGGCACGGGCCGCCGCGGCCAAGGGCGCGCTCGCCGCAGGCACCATCGAATGCTTCCTGCTGTGGCGGCTGAGCGGCGGCAAGGTCCATGCGAGCGACGCCACCAACGCCAGCCGCACCCTGCTGCTCAACATCCACGACGGGACGTGGGACGATGCGCTGCTGCGCCTGCTCGACGTGCCGGCCAGCCTGTTGCCGGCCGTCGTCGACTGCTCGGGCGCGCTCGCCGTCGCCACGCCGGATATCCTCGGCGCCGCGGTCCCGGTGCTGGGCATGGCCGGCGACCAGCAGGCGGCCACGGTGGGACAGGCCTGCGTCAGGCCGGGCATGATCAAGGCGACCTACGGCACCGGCTGCTTCGCCCTGCTCAATACCGGCTCGATCGCCGTGCGCTCGCACAATCGCCTGCTCACCACCATCGCCTACCAGCTCGCCGGCCGGCGCACCTATGCGCTGGAGGGCAGCATCTTCATCGCCGGCGCCGCTGTGCAGTGGCTGCGCGACGGGCTCGGCCTGATCGCCAAGTCGGCCGAAATCGAGGCGCTCGCGGCGCGCGCCCGGCCGGACCATGGCGTCTATCTCGTGCCAGCCTTCGTCGGCCTCGGCGCGCCCTACTGGGACGCCGCGGCGCGCGGTGCGCTGCTCGGCCTGACGCGCGACAGCGGGCCGGCCGAGATCGCCGCCGCGACCCTCGATTCGGTGTGCTACCAGACGCGCGATCTGGTTGCGGCGATGCGCGGCGACGGCGCGCAGCTCGACGAGCTGAGGGTCGACGGCGGCATGGTGGTGAACGATGCGCTGATGCAGCGCCTGGCCGACACGGTCGGCCTCCCGGTCGAGCGCCCGACCATCACGGAGACGACGGCGCTCGGGGCAGCCTTCCTGGCCGGGCTGCAGGCCGGCCTGTGGCCGTCGCTCGAGGCCGTGGCCGCCGGCTGGACCCTCGACCGTGCCTTCCGACCGGCCGAGGACGCCGCCTCGCGCGACCGCCGCTGTGCCGGCTGGCAGGACGCCGTGCGGCGGGTGCGCACCGCCTGAATTCGCGAACCGCCGCCATTCTTCCAATTTGGAAGCGATCCCGACTGCAATTCCTTGCGACGGCGGCGACCGTGCGTCGCCATGACAAGTCGTGCGCCGGGAAAGTCGTGGCGATGGCACCCGATCGCTGCCCGCTGAAATGTCTTCAATGTGAAACCATTTGAGCAGACAGCGTTCGCGGGAAATCGCATCATGGTGCTTGGCGAAGCTTCGCCATCAATAGCGGCCGGTGCCGCGGGTAAGGATCGCCCCGCGCGCTGCTGGGGAGGTCGAGGTGGCCATCGAAGCGGGTGCATTGGCGCCGCCGGGGAACAGCCGGGGAAGGCTGGCCGGGTTTCTACGCAATGTTCCGGGCCAGATGCGACTGGCCCTCGGCATCGCCGGCGTACGCTGGGCGACGGCAGCGGGCGTGATCGGCCTCCTGAGCTGTGCCGCTGCCTTCGTCGATATCGGCCTGTCGCTGCGGCGCACCGACGTCACTTTTCACAAGGCCAACGTGGTGCGCGTCTTCCCGGTCGAGGAAGCCTCGCGCGAGCTTGCCAGGTCCGTTCTTCTCAGCTTCAGCGCGCCCGATGCAGCGGGACGCGCAAGCCGCATCGCCGAGGCATGGCGCCACTTCGACGATGTGCTCGGGGACAGCTGCGCTTCGCTCGCTGCCGGCCGCATCGCCAACGGCGAGCTCGGCCGCCTGTGCGACATGCAGGCCGGCCTGAGGCAAAGCTACGCCGCCCTCGACGCGGCGCTGAAGGGCGGCCAGCCCCTTCCGCCTTCGGCGATCGGCGAGATCGTGCGCATGCGCATGATCGTGGACGAGATCCAGGAGCGCGCGCTGCACAGCGTCGACATGGAGTTCGAGCGGCTGATCAAGGACTCCGAGACGCGTCTCCTGACGCTGCTGGTGAGCACGTTGGGCTTCGTCAGCGCCGGCATCGTGCTGATCCTGCTGGTTGGCCACATGGCGCTCAAGTTCCACGCCCAATGGCGCGAGGCGACCGAGGCCAGGGCCAAGTCGGAGGACACGTTGTCCCTCCTCCAGGAGACCATCGAATCGCTGCCCGCCGGCATCGTCGTCTATGGCCCCGACGACAGGCTGATGCTGTTCAACTCGACGGCCGCCTCGATTAGCCCTGTGCTCGACCAGCCGAACGCCATCGGCAAGACCTACGACGAGTTGGCGCACGACACCGCGCGCCTGATGCGGGAGCGGGGGGAGGCCGTCACCGAGGGCAACAGCCCCGAAACGTGGATCGCGCGCTTCAACCGCAAGGGCGCGCTGGTGCGCCGTGCCGTCGGCGACCGCTGGTTCGAATGGTCGGAGCGGCGCACCCCGGGCGGCCGCACTGTCGGCCTGCGCGCCGACGTGACCTCGCTCAAGACCCACGAGCTCGAGGCCGAGCGCCTTCGCATCGAGTACGAGACGCTGGTCGCCTCGCTGTCGGACATGGTGTTCAAGCTCGAGCTCCTGTCGGGCAAGCTCACGTTCGCCAGCGCCGCCGCGCTCGATCTCTACGGCTGGCCGCCGGAGCGCCTGCTCGCGGGCCGCGCCATCGATCTGGTCGTCGCTGAGGATCACGAGGCGCTGATCGAGCTGACGCGCGAGATGCTGCGCGCCGGCGAGAACACCGTGCACCAGGCGCGCTTTCGCATTCGGACGGCAGACGGCAGCGTCAAGCACGTCGAATCCCGCTTCCGTCGGGTGCCCGGCGCGGTGCCCATGGTGGTGGGCGCGCTGCGCGACGTCGAGCTGCAGACCCAGCTCGCCGAACGGCTCGAGGCCGAGCGCGCCCGCCTGCGCTCGATCGTCGAATCGAGCGGCGCCCTCGTGGTCGTGACCGACCGCGAGCTCGGCATCGTCCTCGCCAACTCGGGCTTCACCGAGCTGACCGGCGTTCCGGTCGACCAGGCGGTCGGCCGCAAGCTGCCGGAGATCCTGCGCCTGCCGCGCGACAATCCCGCGATGACCCAGTGGCTCGACGCCACGTTCATCGGCGGCAAGCTGCCGGCGACCCAGTTCTCCAGTCGTCATCGCAATCCGGCGGGGGCTCGCCGCACGCTCGGCATCACCGTCAAGCCGGCAGTCGACAAGGACGGCCGGGTGAGCCAGCTCGTCTTCGTCGGCGTCGACGACACGGTGCGTCGCGACGCCGAGCAGGCGCTGTTCGCCGCCGAGCGGATGGCCGTGATCGGCGAGATGTCGGCGGCGGTCGCCCACGAGGTCGCCCAGCCGCTCCAGGTCATCAACCTCGCCTGTCACTCGGCGATCGACGAGCTCGAGGGGGCCGACGGCAAGGCGCCCGACCTGGCGTTCGTGCGCACCCGGCTCGACCGCATCGACCAGCAGGTCGAGCGCGGCACCAGGATCGTCGGCGATCTGCGCAATTTCGTGCACGGCCTGACCGACAGCGCCGCCGAGCCGTTCGATGTGGCCGAATCGGTGCGCCTTGCCGCCAGCCTCACCGAGCACGCCCTGCGCGAGTCCGACGTCAAGCTGTCGCTCGCGCTCGATGGCCCGCTGCCCAAGGTGTTCGGCCACTCACGCAAGCTGGAGCAGGTTTTCGTCAACCTGATCGGCAATGCGCGCGACTCGGGCGGAACCGAGGTCGAGGTCCGGGCCGTGGTCGAGCGGCAGGCCGACGGCCGCGATTTCGTGCGCCTTTCGGTGCTCGACAACGGTCCCGGTATCGCTCCTGCGGTGCTGAGCCGCCTGTTCGAGGCCTTCGTGACGACCAAGGAGCGCGGCAAGGGCACCGGCCTCGGCCTGCGCGTCTGCCGGCGCATCGTCGACGAGATGGGCGGCACAATCAGCGGCGCCAACCGCCCCGAGGGGGGCGCCCGCTTCGACGTCTGCCTTCCGGTGATGGCCGCCTCCGCCGCAGCGGTGTGAATGCGCCCTACTGGTGCTGGCTGCGCGAGTAGGTGTCGAAGAAATCCTCGACCGCCCGGCGGCCCGCCTCGGTGAGGCGCACCAGGGTACGGCGCTTGTCGTCGGGGTCGTCGGCGCGCTCGATGAGGCCGTGTCCCTGCAGCGCGCCGAGGCGGCGCCAGGCGGTCGTCGTGGTGGCGCCCGAGGCCGCTGCCAGGCTGGTCACCGTGGCGTGCTGGCCGGACAGCAGGCAGTCGTAGAGGTCGAGCAGCATCTCCCAGCACGGGTCGGAGAACAGCTCGGACGGGAAGTAGCGGCTCCTGATGCGCCGGACGGCACGCAGGCTCTGCAGGGACGCCTTGTTGCGCTGGACCGGCGTGGCAGGCGGCGGGTCGATCGCGGCGTCTGCCGTCGACTGGGCGCGCAGCGCGCGCACCAGCAGTGCCGACTTCACCGAGCGGACGAGGGCATCCGGCTCGACCGGCTTGACCAGCAGGTCGCGCGCCTCCAGCTGGATCGCCCGCACCGCATCGTTGAGTTCCGGGTTGCCGCTCACGAAGATGATCTCCGGCCGGGTTCCGTTGCCGAGCCGCTGCAGATGCTCTGCGAATTGCAGCCCGTCGAGCTCGGGCATGCGCAGATCGGCGAGCACGATGGCGACATCGCGCGGGGCTGCCACCATGCGGAGCGCCTGCCACCCGTCCGGAGCATGGGCACAGCGCAAGCCGGCGCGACTGAGACAGTCGACGAACTCGTTGGCCACGGCCGTGTCGTCCTCGACGACGAGAACGTCCAGCGGCTCGGTGCCCGACGGAAGTGCTGCGGTCGCCAATTCAGGTGCCTCTACGCGGCTTGCCGTCGATGCGCCGATACCATCGACAGGCTTTTACAATTCGGTCACGTCCGGCGATATGAACTGCAATATCTCATTGCCGGGAAGATGTCGCGGCGCAACTTCACGGGGGTCCGCTGCAATCTTTTCAAGTTGAAACGGATCGAACGTGACTCGCCGCCGGACGCGGCTCAAATGTCGGCTGAGATGGCCGACAATTTGCGCTCCGTCAACAATGGGTCCGACGTGCTGATCGTCGAGGACGATCCGGTACAGCGCGACGAGTTGGGGAGCTTCCTGGCGCGTGCCGGTCTCGTCGTGATCGTGGCGCGCGACGGCGAAACGGCGGTGCGCCATGCCTCGATGAGCCCGCCCAAGGTGGCGGTGGTCGACTACAATCTCCCCGATATTACCGGCGTCGAGGTGGCGCGGCGGCTGCGCAGCATCCTGCCCAATCTCGCGATCATGATGGTGTCGGCCAAGATCGGCGGGCTGGAAGAGGAAACGCTGCGTCAGATCGGCATTACCGCCTTCCTCAACAAGCCGCTGCCCCTGCGCCCGTGGCGCCAGGCGGTGCTGCGCCTGGTCCAGAGCGGCGGTCGCTCGGCCGGCCAGGGCTGGCTCGCCTCCGGCCTCGGCAGCCCGCGTCCGGAAGCCTGAGAGGTTCGACGGTCATTCGCTGGGAGGGCGCCACTCGAGGCGGAGGTTACTCCGCCTCGAGTGCAGGGCAACTGCATATGGCAGAAAACACCGTCATCCCGACCGAAGCCGAGCGCAGCGCCTGCCCCGAGCGCAGTCGAAGGGAGGCGTAGTGGAGGGACCTTGTCTTTTTGCGGCACCGGCAAGAGAGGTCCCTCGACTGCGCCGCCAATGGCGCTGTAACCAGCGCCTTTCAGGCGGCTCCGCTCGGGATGACGGAGAAACATGCCATACTCGAGTGCCCCGGCCTCGAGTGGCGCGCACCCGGTGAAGAAGCGAGCGCGCCGGACCGGGTGAAAACTTGCGTCCCGATCGTCCCTCTGCGGTCCGGCCCTTTGGAATCAAGGACTTGGCAAGGGACGCAAGGCAGCGTCGGCGATCACGGCTTGCGGTCCGGCTGGATGCTTGCGGCCCGCGGCCGAGCGCGGTCGTCGTTCCCGGCCCGGCCCGACAGCAGGTCCCACGGCGGCCGCTTGCGGGTCACCCGGATGAGCCGTACCCGGGTGGTTGGTTGGCGCAGGAAGCTGACCTCGATCTCGAGCCGGCTGCGCAGCGCGCCGGCAAGCTGACGCAGCCGTCCGGCGAACGCGCGCGCATTGCCCGGCCAGTCGCGCACATCGGGACCGGCGCTCCTTGCCAGCGCGCTCAGCAGGTCGGTGGCCGTGCCTTCCCATCTGTCTCTCGCATCGAGGAAGCCGAACAGCGCGGTGGCGACCGGGTCGGCCTCGAACAGGTCGTTGGCAGCGCCGGCGAGATTGCCGGCATAGGTCGCCTGGAATGTCCCGGCGGGCCACAAGGCGGTCTCGCAGGCCGTCGCCCACAGCGCAAAATCGGCCATGCGCGGCAGCCCCGACAGCTGCGTCTCGGGCCGGCGCCGCATGCCCTCGGCGACAGCGGTCAGCAGGGCACCGATCAGGCGCGGGCGCTCGGCTTCGAAGGCGGCCCACAGCTCGGCCTCGGGCCGGCGCGCCGTCGCGGCGATGCCGGGCAGGGTGACGAGCAGGGCGCGGTCGGCCAGGTCGGGCCGCGCCACCAGGTCGACGATGCCGTTCAGGATCACCGGACGGGCGACGCCGATCAGGCCGGCAGTGCCGTCGGCACCGCCGGGGCCGGGCGCGAAGCCACCGCCGCTCACCAGCCGGCACAAGGCGTCGGCCGCCCACGGCGGAACGGCCGAGAGATTGTCGAAGGCCAGCACATGGTTGTCCTGGCAGGCCGCGAGCAGCTCGCGCTCGTCGCGCGGCAGGGCGCGCAGCCGCGCCGCACCGGGGTCGATCAGCGCCCGCAGCATCGCCGAGCAGGTCGACTTGGCCGAACCCTGCTCGCCGGCCAGCACCAGCACGGGGTAGGGGCCGCGCTCGCGCAAGGCGGCCAGCGCCCACGCTGCAACCGTCACAAGATCCTCATCGGACCGGACGTTGAGGAGGCCGCGCAGCGAGTCGATGGAGTTGCCCGCCTCGGGCGCCGGCAGCGCGCGCAGATGCGGTGGCCGGCGAAATCTGAGCGGCGGATCGTCGACGATCCGCCAGCCCGTGGCATCGATCTCGACCGCGCGCCAGTCGGCGTCCCCGAGATCGAGATAGAGGCGATCCTGTGCTGCCCCGATGCGCAGGTGAACGGCGCGTTCGCACGATCCGGCGAGCGCCGCGACCTTGAGGGTACGCGCCGCCTCGTGGACGGCCTCGGCGGCCGGCGCGCGACCCTCCGCCGCGAGGTAGCGTCGCGCCAGCCAGCGGCCGAAGCCGCGGCCGCGCACCGCCCAGGTTTCGCGATGGCCCGTCTCGCGATGACCCGTTTCACTCAGACCCGTCTCGCGATCACCCGTCTCGCGTTGACCACCCACGGTGACGTCGGCGAAGGCGATGCCGTCCGGCGTGTGGAAGAGTTCGGCGGTTCCCGCCAGCTCGACCAGCCTGTCGGCCGGCCGCGCAACGGGTCGGGAGGGCGGCTGGACGGCGGCCTTTTGCGTGACCCGCGTCCCTGCGTCGGCGATCATCTTGCGCTCGCCTGCGAGGGTGACGGTCGGATCCTCGAAGATCCTCTGCAGCACGGTATCCATCGGATGGCCGGCAGGATTGGAGGCTCGACTGGCGTCGTCGGTCATCGCTCGTCCCTTCCAGGTCCGGGAGTCGCAGATCCATGCCCTGCCGCGCCGGCCTCAGCCCGCGCGTCGACGTACCAGCGCATCGCCGACCCGTCCTTGGTCATGGCGCTTCGTCTCCAGATTGTAGTGACCTTCCTGAGTAGGAGGTTTCCACGCGATGTCAATGGGCGCCAGCACCTGCCATTGCTTCTCAGGCCTGGAGTCGCGCTGAATCAACGGAGCAATATGATCTTCAATCCTGCTGCGCCCGCAACCTGAGCCCAAGGGCGATCGGCTGTCAGCACTTCCGCGTCGCGAATCTTGGCCAATGCGAGACAGGACCGGTCGCCAAGGGAGAGGCCAGACTTGCGCGTGACGACGGCCAGCTGCCCCGCCGTGACTGCCTGCTGCCGGTCGAAGGCCACGACCTCGATACCGGTGTGTGCAAAGAAGGCGTCAATCGCATCAGGAGGCAGGTCGTTGAGCGCGGCATAAGTGTACACCTCCGCCACGTTGACGGCGCTTACCGCAGCATCGTCCAGCATGTTGAAAACAGCATCGCCGCCTGTCTCTCCAAGGATCGCCGCAAGGATCGCTGATGCATCGATGACAACGGCACTCACCGTTTGCCGGCCGCTTTGGTTTCTCTGGTGCGTTCAGCCGCGCGCCAACCCAGAAAATCGGCCACGCTCGCCTTTTCAGAAAGACCGGTTTCACGGGCCAAGGCGCGAATGCGGTCCTTCACCTCTTTCATGGTTCTGATGCGGATCGCGCCGTCGACGAGCTCGATCCGCACGGGGCCGCCTCGCTCGAGCCCGACCGCGCGCCGCAACTCCGCGGGAAGGCTCAGACGCCCAGCCTCGCTGACATGCCCCCGCACGCTGGCGGGCGGGTTGGCAGTCGCATCACGCGTGCGCTTGCGTGGTGCGGCCATCACAAGCTCCTGGCGGCAAGACAGGACATGAGCTGAATATAGGGCAAAAGTCGATCATGCGCCATGTTCCACCAGCCACGCCCGGAACTCCGATCAGGCTCCGTAGTCGGACGTCGGGCGCTGCTTGCGCAGCGCGCGGAGAATGAAGTGGTCGAGCGATACCGGACCGGGACCGGCGATTCCCAGCCAGGCGAACATCACGAAGTACGACACTTCCTCGAAGCCGAGCAGGGTCTGCAGCGAATCGACATCGCCCCACTTCGCCGAGGCGATCGCCACCAGCATGATGATCATCATCGGCACCGAGACGACGCGTGTCAGCAGGCCGAGCAGAAGCATCAGGCCGCCGACGAACTCCATGCCCGAGACGAACGGCGTCAGGATTTCGGGCGCCGGGATGCCCCATTCGCGGAAGTTCTCGATCATCTGCGGCAGGAAGTGCAGCTTCTGCCAGCCCGTCCACAGGAAGACCCAGCCGACGACGATGCGGACGGCGAGCGGCGCCGCCCAGCCGAGCGTTGCCGCCACGACGCGCGGCCAGTCGTACAGGATCGTCACGAGCGCGTTCATTCGGACACCCTGCGTTGTCGAGGCGGGCTCGCGTTGCTGGCGAGCGGCATCGACGTCCATCGAGACCCGGGCCATCGGACGAGATCTCCATTCTCACCGTTGAAACTGGCGAAGCGGCCGACATGGGCGCCGGCCTCGGGCCGGGCGCCCATGTCGTCGTTCCAGGTCTCTACATCACCTTGCCGCCCTTGGCGGTGCACTCGCCGGCGTTGGCCGCCTCGGTGAAGCCCTTGCCCTTGCAGGCATTCTGGCCCTTGCAGGCGTTGCTGGCGCTCTTGCACGCGCTATGCCCCTTGCAGGCATTGGCGCCGCTGCACTTGACGCCGGCGGCGAAGGCCGTGGTGGCGAAGGTGCTGGCGGCGAAGATCGAGGCGGCCGCGGCGATCACTGTACGCTTGTTCATGGAGGTCCTCCTGGAATGGCGAGCCAGTTGCCCGCATTCAGTCATTCGCGACGCGACCGCCGGTCGTTACACAGGGCCGCGACGAAATCTTCGTTGCAAGTCGAGCGGGTGAGCTTGGCGGCGGCCCCCTTGAAGATTTCACTGGCGTTCTCAGGCGGCGCGCGTCGAAGATCGACAAAAGCCGTGTGTAACGTCTCGGCCGCCGTACACGAACATGTGAGAGAACGACTTTCTTGGCCGACCAAAGCGACCTTACCACCTTGATGCGGCTGGCCAGGCAGGGGAACGAGGACGCCTATCGGCAGGTTCTCGGGCGCGTCTCCCTCTGGCTGCGCAGCGTCGTGCGGCGGGAAATGGTCGCGGCGGGCCGAAGTGCGGCGGATTGCGAGGACGTGGTTCAGGAGACTTTGCTGGCGATGCATCTGAAGCGCGACACCTGGGACGAAACACAGCCGCTCGAGCCGTGGCTGCGCGCGATCGCCCGCCACAAGCTGGTCGATCATCTGCGCCGGCGCGGCTATCGCGACCATGTCAGCATCGACGACCAGGCCGAGTGCCTCGCGGCCGCGACCGATCCCGATGCCGACGCACGGACCGACTCGCGACGCTTGCTGGAGAGCCTGCCGGACCGCCAGCGCCGCATCGTCGAGGAAATCTCGATCGAAGGCCGTCGGGCGGCCGAGGTGGCGGTGCGCTTCGGCATGAGCGAGGGCGCGGTTCGCGTCGCGTTGCATCGTGCCCTCAAGGCGCTGGCCGCCCTCTATCGCAAGGGACAGTCATGAGGACCGCGAGCCTGATCGAGGCGCTGGTCGCCGATCGCGCGGCGCGGGGCAGACCGCTGGCACGGGGCTTGGTCGGCGCGCTCGTCGCAGGCGCCGCAGTCTCGCTGGCGCTGTTCCTGGTCGAGTTCGGCGTCCGTGCCGACATTGCCGAGGCGTTCGTGACCTGGCGCTTCGAGGTCAAGCTCGCCATGGTCTTTCTCGCGCTGGCCCTGGCGTACAGCCTCTGCGTGTCGCTGTCGCGCCCGGTGATGTCCGGCCGGGCGGCCTGGCGTCTGGCGCCGCTGGCTGCCCTGGCTGTTGCAGCGGTCGCGATCGAGCTCGCGATGCTGCCCGCGGCCGCGTGGGTGGCGCGGCTGGTCGGCAGCAACGCGGTGGTCTGCCTGACGACAATTCCCATCCTGGCGATCGCGCCGCTGGCGGCGGTGCTGTGGTTCCTGCGAAGAGGAGCACCCGCATCGCCGGCGCTCGCCGGCGCCGCAGCCGGCCTTCTTGCGGCGACGGCCGGAGCATCGCTCTATGCCTTTCACTGCTTCGACGACTCGCCGCTGTTCGTCGTCACCTGGTACGTTCTCGCGGCGCTGCCGGTCATCGCGCTGGGGGCAATCCTCGGACGCCGACTGCTGCGCTGGTGAGGGTTTGTCGGCAATCGACCAGGAGCTTCGTGAGGCGCTACCCCACATGCGTGGTGGCGTCGAGCTCGAAGGCGAACCCCTGCCAGGCGTGATCTCCGGCGTCCCGTCTCCGGCACATCGAGATACTGGTTCTCGATGTAGATGGTGCGCCGCGCCGCGTCGATGGCCGCGCGATACTGGTCGAGGATCGATCGCTCGCCCGACGCGATGTCGAATGGTCGCCCGTCAGGCGTTGCCGTCCCGTCGCGATAGCGTACGGCGTGGATCGTTCGCTGGATCTGCGCGGTGGCGTCGCCGCGCCGGGCGGGAACCCGGATCGGGAACGGGAGGTCGGTCTCGCTGCCGGCGCCCCAGCGTCCATCCGGTGCCTGCCGCTCGCTCGCCTCGTTCCAGCGCTGCACGAAGTTGTGGTGGACGTCGACGGCCGAGGGCCCGGCGATCTCGACGTAGACGTCGTGATTGTGCCCTTCGCCGCAGTGACCGGGCGCGACCATCGAATGAGGATTGAGGTTGATCCCGCCGACGAAGGCGGTCTCGCCGTCGGCGCCGGCATCGACCAGCCAGCTCTTCTGGTGCTGGCAGAAACCGGGATGGGCGCGATCCCAACGAATCTTCACCGCAGACCGACGCGCTTCGAGCAGGCCGATGTGCTCCGTCGATCCCCGGAAGGCATTGCGCTCGTGGCGTCCGGTCTCGGCGTCCGGGCGCCAGAAGAGGAGCCGCACGTCGACGCCGCGCGCGGCGGCGCGATCGAGCACGTCCAGCGTGCTGCCCCGACCGTCGGGCATCTCGAAGGTCGCCCACATGAAGGTCACCGTCGCCCAGACGCTCTGGCGGGCCGCCTCGATCGCCTGGCAGATACGCCGGAAGGCCGGCTCGCCGTCGATCAGCGGCCGCACCCGGTTGCCGGGCCGCAGCGGATAGGAAGACGACTGCACGAAAGGAACCGCCGAGCTGGTCATCGGCGCAGCGCGATCATTCCCTCGGTCCGCGCCCGCACGTCCGGGGAGGCGAGGCACGAGGCGAGCGCCTCGTAGCCGCAGCTCCCTGGATACGGCGCGACGCGCATCGGGACGCCATGATTGGCGGGACAGAACAGGATCGACTCGCCGGCGCCGACCGACCCGAGATCCAGGACGGCGGTTGAGCGCGTGAGCAGGAACAGCGGCCGGGCGGCCGGTCCGCGACGGCGCAGCAGGGCGATCAGCGCTTCCTGGGTGGGCCCGTCGAGCCCCTGCTCGACCATGTCGATGACCAGCGCGTGCGCTCCCTGCGATTCGAGCGCGACGAGCAGGGCGACCAGGGCGTCGGATTGCGTGCCGCCATCCTCGATCAGCCAGGCGAGGGCGCGATCGACCCGCGACCCGAGCGCCGGATCGCCGGCCAGCCGTGATCGGGCCGCTGCCCCGTTCTCCGCGGATCGGTCGAGGCCCACGAAGACGGCGTCGGGAATCTCCTCGGCCAGACGCTTCGCCAGCCGCGTCTTGCCGCTGCCCAGGGGCCCGGTGATGTAGGTCAGGGGGCCGATGTCGCCGAGCTCGAACCGCTCGCCACCCCACGGCCAGGGAAGAGCGAAGGCGACGTCGAGTCGGGAGGCTCGCCCCACCAGGGTCGCGAGATCGCCGGGCCTCGGCGGCTCGCCGCGCGCCAGCGCCTCCCTGAGCACGCGCACCTTGCCCGCGGACGCCGACAGGTGGCGGATGCGCTCGTCCACGGTCGCCTGATGGCCGGCGAGGGCACTGTCGAGGGCAGCGAGATCGCCCGTCAACGCCCGCGCCACGCCGGCGAGGCTGAAGCCGAGCGCGCGCAGGGCGACGATCTCGGACGCCCGCTCCATCTCGGCCGGGCCATAGGCCCGCCAGCCGGCCGAGCTGCGGACCGGCGCGATGAGCCCGCGCTGCTCGTAGAGCCGCAACGCCTTGGCCGAGATGCCGAGCCGCCTGGCCGCTTCGGAGGGATTCAAGAACTCGCTGGAGACGCCCATGACTTGCCTCGCTCGTGCCGACGGCAATCCTATGGGACCGGCCCCAAGGGCCGGGTCAACAGTCTCGTGGCGGATTTCACGAGTAGGCAGGCGGTGCCCCGGCCTCAGGTCATGCTCTTTTGGGCCGCAGGCAAGATGTTCGCGGTCCAAAGAGCAAGAGCATGACCCTGCGTCAGCGCTGCTCGCGGAGCCACAGGCTGATGGCCAGGTACAGGCTTCCGAGCAGCAGGGCGAAGCCGCCGATCAGCCACACCAGGTGACCCATCTCCAGTCGCGGCCACAGGGTCAGGGCAACGCCGAAGGCGATCGCGCCGGCGCCGTCGAGAGCCAGGACCCATTCTCCGTCGACGGCCTTGCGGAGCTTCACGGCAGCCCATGCCTGCATTGCGCCGGTGCCGATCGCCCACGACGCGACGATCGCCACCAGGTGGCTGGCGACGCTCTCGGGAGCGACCAGCACCGCCGCGGCGCAGGCGATGCCGGCCAATCCAATCAACCCCAGCCCGGCGCGCGGCGTTCCGGGGCGGCCGCCGACGGCGACGCCGAGGGCGAGGCAGCCGTCGACGAAGGAATAGGCTCCCCAGAGCATCGTCAACCCGGTCAGGGTCAGATGCGGCCAGAAGAAGACGAGCAGGCCGAACGCAACCGCCGCCAAGCCGCGCCAGCGCAGCAGCAATCGATGATGGATGGCGGCATCGAGCAGTGGAGACTCGGCGAAGGACGATGTCGCGGCGTTGGCACTGCGGTCGGAGGGGGTAGGATCGATCAAGAGCTTGTCCGCCTTTCCATGCGAGCCGCGTCACTTCTGCCCTCGTCATGCCGGCTGAAGAAAGCTCTCGCGGCGGCGTGACGAGCGGTGCCGAGACGTCGCGGACTCTGGTTCATGCTTCGACGGCAATCCCCTCGGCAGCGGCAGGACGGCTGGGACGAGAAGCTTCTTCGCAGCGACCTCGATCGGATCATGCACGATGTGCGCGACGGTCGCCTTCGCGTTCTTCACCTAGCAGCCGACGGTCTTGCGACGTGTCGACAGCGTCCCTGGCCCAGGGCAGCGCGGCTCTGGCGGCAGGCGAACGGCAGGTCTACATTGCGAGAATGGCCGACGAACCCGAGAACTTGACGCTCGTCTTTTTGCGCCCCCTCGATGGCAAGATGGATCGCCTCGGCGAGGACATGCGTGACGTGAAGCAACGGCTGACAGCCGTCGAGGAACGGCTTGCCGGTGTGGAGAAGTCGGTCGCCATGGTACATGGCGACTTCGCCGGGCAATCACGGCGAATCGATCGCCTGGAGAGTCGCCTGGAGCGGATCGAGCAACGCCTTGAGCTGAGAGACGCCTGAGCGCGCAGGGCGTCCACCCACCCCGCGCGAGAGCTTGGCGTGGGCGGTGGAATTTCTCCTGCGGTGCCTTGAGTTCCCGCAGGCAGACGATGTCGGGCCGGGCCTTGCCCAGCCAACGCGACAGCACCGGCAGGCGTAACAACGTTGACGTTGAAGGTGGCAACTTTTACGCGCGGCGTTCCGCGAGCGTCGCCGGCGCCGGCTCCTGGCCGAGCACGCTGCGTCCGCCATAGGCGTGCGAGCGCGCGCGTTCCTCGGCGAAGAGTGCCTCGACCGACGGGCCTGTCGCGTGCCGCTCGAGACGGCGAGCCTGCTCGTCGAGCCGGCGGATCGCCGCCAGCTCCTCGGCATGGCCGAGCCTCGCCCGGGCGACCGCGCGCTTCAGCGTGTCGATCGTGCGGTCGTAGACCTCGAGCGGCACCGGGAAGGGATGACGGTCCTTGCCGCCATGGGCGATCGAGAAGCGCGCCGGGTCGCTGAACCGGCAGGGTGCGCCGTGCACCACCTCGGCGACCAGGGCGAGGGCGCGGATGGTGCGGGCGCCGACGCCCGGCACCAGCAGCAGGTCGGCGAAGTTGGCCGGCGCGGCATCGGCCGCCGCGGCGAGGTTGCCGTGCAGCCGTCGCGTCACGATGTCTTCCGCCCGCACGTCGTGATGATCCGGCATGACGAGATGCGGCAGCGTCGGTTGCAGCGGCGCCGGGCTTGCCCTGGTCGGCGGCGGATCGATGTCCGCCAGGCGCCGACCGATGCCGTCCGGTCCCAGGCTGCCCAGCAGGTCGAGCTGGCCTTGCCGGGAGGCGGCGGCACGCCGGTCGGTGAGGTTGACGATGATGCCCTGGTCGAGGCCGTCGATGGCGGCATGCGGCGCCTCGACGAAGCTCTCCAGGCCCTCCGACTGCCAGTGATAGCGCCGCGCCTGGCCGCGCGCGTCGCTCATGCCCTGCTGGACGACGACCCAGTGGCCATCGTCGGCAACGATGAAGCCGTGCAGGTAAAGATCGAAGCCGTCCTGGACCGCCGCGCTGTCGACCTTGGCGATCAGGCGGCTGGTGCGGGCGAGCGCGGTGCCGTCGATGCCGAGCCGCTCGCCGAGACCGACCAGCTCGTGCGGCGTCTGGCGCGAATGCCTGCCGCGTCCGCCGCAGACATGCAGGCCGAGCTCGCCGGCACGCGGCGCCAGCCCGCGCTTCAGGGCGCCGAGCACGCTGGTGGTGATACCCGACGAATGCCAGTCCATGCCCATCACGGCACCGAAGCTCTGGAACCAGAAGGGATGGGCGAGGCGGCGGAGAAACTCGTCGCGCCCGTGCTCGAGGACGATCGCCTCGGCGACGACCGTGCCGAGCCGGGTCATGCGGTCGGCCAGCCAGCGCGGCACGCGGCCGCCATGCAGCGGCAGGTCGGCGCTGCCGGCGCGGCGAGTCATCGGTCGCTGTTCCGCAGGGGCATCCGACCAGTCTACCGTTCCGGGAACAGAATGGGAACAGGCGACTTCGAAGCTGGGCCATGACGCGACTTCCGCTCACCGTGAGGAGCGGCCCGTCCTTCGACGCGCTCCCCTCCTCACCCTGAGCCGCCGCGCGGAGCGCGGCGTCTCGATTCGGGCGAAGTCACCTTCGCCCTTTGGGCGGCAACAAACCGGGTGCCGCGACACCGGTTTTCCAACGATTTCGTGTGTCGCCCATCCTTCGAGACGGTCGCTACACGCGACCTCCTCAGGATGAGGACTTTGCTGGACCGGTCAAAAGAGCAGAAATTCGGCACTGACTCAGTGAGTCAGTGCCAGAAATTCAGACCTATTGACATACCCTGAGCGCGTCACTCCAGTGGCGCGCTCCCAGCGGAAAAGCTTGGATCTTACGGGTGGCGCGCTCGCAGCCCGAACGCGCTCAGCCGATCTCGATCCTCCGGGGTGCGGCCTTCTGCACCTTGTGCAGGTTGAGGGTCAGCACGCCGTCGGTGAACGCCGCGTCGATGCGCTGCTGGTCGATCATGTGCGACAGCGCGAAGCTCCGCGCGAACGGACCGACGCTGTACTCGGTATAGAGAGGCTCCATGCCGTCGTACTTGGCGTGATCGATGCGCCCTTCGACGCGCAGCACGTCCTCCTCGATGCGGATGTCGATGTCCTTGCGGTCGACGCCGGGCATTTCCATGACGACCACCAGTGCCTGGTCGGTCTCGTAGATGTCGGTGACCGGCACGAAGTAGCGGGCGGGCTTGGTCTGCTCGCCGCCGCGTGGCGCCGCTTCCTTCTTTTCCTGCACTTCGAGTGTCTGAGAGTCGGCCATGGTCGGGCTCCGGTTCAGGCGATGGGGATGGAGCGGGGCTTGTCGTGCTCGGCGCGCGGCAGGTGCAGCGCCAGGATGCCGTCGCGGCACTCGGCCTTCACCTTCTCGGAATCGATGGCGATCGGCAGCTCGATGGTACGGTCGAAGCGGCCGCCGCGGCGCTCCCGGCGATGGCTGCTCGCCGGCCCTGCCGGGCCGACCGAGCGCGCGCCGGCGATGCGCAGCGTGCTGCCCTTGACCTCGATGCGCAGGTCGGCCTTCGCGACGCCCGGCACCTCGGCGACGATGATGATGTCGTCACCCTTGCGGAAGACGTTCAGCGGCGGATAGGTGCCACCGCCGCTTGGGCTGTCGGCGAGCCAGCTGCTCGAGCGCAGCTGATCGAGGGTGCGCTGGAACTGTGACAGGGCGTCGAACGGATCCTGGTAGAACAAGGCCATGGCACCCTCTCACAAGCTCGGGAAGACCCGCGGCCACGGCATCGGCGGCGGCGAGACGTAGGGCAGGAACTCCACCGAGGCGGAGCCCGCGCTCCAGTCGCCCGGCCCGGAGCCGGTGTCGGTCTTGGGGAAGACAGATGGCTCGCGCGAGCCGCTGTCGAGGGATGGCAGGCAGGTCGCCGATCGCATGTCGGCGCTGTCCAATTGAATCATCACGTCCTCCTCGGAGCAACATGGGGAGACAATCGCTGCGCAGGCCCGTGGTCGGCGCCCCGCGACGAGACCATCTAGGTGCTGCTTCCGACCGTTCAAGGGGGCGGCGCCGGGACTGCGATTTTTTTGCCGACGGCGAGGGCACCGCCTCCGGCAATGGTGCTAACAAGAGCACCGAGGAAATGCCCAGGGGAGAGACCCGACCATGAAAGTCGATTCGAAGATTCGCTCGGTGCAGACGCTCGCCGCCGATGCCGGCTGGCGCAACTACTACTTCGTCAAGGTGACGACCGAGGACGGCATCGTCGGCTGGAGCGAGTACGACGAAGGCTTCGGCGCGCCGGGCGTCGGCACCGCGATCGAGAAGCTGTCGTCCCGCCTGGTCGGCCAGCCGGTCGGCGACCACGAGCGGCTCTACAGCGAGCTCTATTCCGTCACCCGCCCGGCGGCGGGGGGCGTCGTCGCGCTGGCGCTGGGTGCCATCGAGAACGCCCTGCTCGACGCCAAGGCCAAGGCGCTCGGCGTGCCGTGCTACGTGCTGCTGGGCGGCAAGGTGCGCGACCGCATCCGGGTCTACTGGTCGCATTGCGCGACCTGGCGCATCAACCATCCGGGCTATTTCAAGCCGGCCATCACCGACCTCGACGGCGTCAAGGCGATCGGCCGCGAGGTGCGCGAGAAGGGCTTCACGGCGATGAAGACCAACATCTTCATCTACGATCAGGACAAGAAGAATCCCAAAGGCTGGCGGCCGGGCTTCGGCGTGCCCGCCTATCCCGAGCGCAACGTCGATCGCCATGTGCTGCGCAACCTGCGCATGCATCTGGAGGCAATCCGCGAGGGCGCCGGCCCTGACGTCGACCTGCTGCTCGACCTCAACTTCAATGCCAGCACCGAAGGCTACCTCAAGATCCTGCGCGCCATCCGCGACCTCGACATGTTCTGGATCGAGATCGACACCTACAGCCCCGAGGCGCTCGGCCTGATCCGCCGCCAGAGCCCCCATCCGATCTCCTCGTGCGAGACCCTGCTCGGCATCCGCGAGTTCCTGCCTTACTTCCGCGAGCAGGCGATGGACGTGGCGATCATCGACACGCCGTGGAACGGCGTCTGGCAGTCGATGAAGATCGCTAACCTCGCCGAGGCGCACGAGGTCAACGTGGCGCCGCACAACTTCTACGGCCACCTGTGCACCATGATGAACGCGCACTTCGCCGCCTGCGTGCCCAACCTGCGCATCATGGAGACCGACATCGACCGGCTCGAATGGGACCACGAGCTGTTCACCCACGTGCCCGAGATCGTCGACGGCCACCTGGTGATGCCGTCGCGTCCCGGCTGGGGCACCGAGCCGAACGAGGACGCGATCCGCGCCCATCCGCCCAAGTCGGCGACCGGCGGCCTGGCGAGCTACGGCCGCAAGAGCTGAGCGCACCCGGAGTCTTCGTCTTCCGGACCGCGAGCATCTTGCTCGCTCGGATTCATGAGCGAGCAAGACCCTTCGACAAGCTCAGGGCAGGTGCTCGCGGTCCGGAAGAGGATGAGCGTCGTTCAGGGATTTGGGGGCGGATTTGCGTCAACGATAGACTTCGCGTCGATTGCCGATGCGAACGACGAGAATGCGAATGTTACGGTCCTCGATGCTGGCGATGATGCGCCAATCGCCGACGCGATACTTCCAGAATTGTCCCAGACTCGAGCCGCGGAGCGCCTGCCCGATGCTTCGCGGATCGTCGAGCGGAGCGAGACGCCCGTGAAGGAACACGAGAATCCGTCGGGCAACCTTGCGATCGAGTTGCTTCAGGTTCCGTTGAGCCAGCCCCGAAAGCTCAATCTTCCAAGCCATACTGCTTCATCAGCTCTTCGAGCGATATCGTCTTGGACTTGCCCGCGCGGACAGCCTTGAGCTCACGCTCGGCGAGGTACAGGTCCTCGAGATCCTCGAGATGCTCGAGGATCGCCTCTCGAACATAGAATGTCTTGGTCCTGCCAGTCGCCTTGGCAAGAGCTTCCAGGCGACGTTCGATTTCGGGCGGCAAACGCACGGCAAGCATGCTGGACCTCACGCGTCGACATACGCGTATAGCAGTCGCGCCGCTTGCAATCAAAGCATCGAGGAATCTTCCGGGAACAGTTGCCGCCCGCGTGCCCGATCACTAGGTTGCGGCCGCCATGCGTACCCGAGCCAATCCCGTCTACTGCGGCGTCGACACCACCGATCTCGCCCAGGCCACCCGGCTGATCCAGTCGATCGCCGGCGGGCCCAGCCCGGCGGTCGGCGGCATCAAGCTCGGGCTGGAGTTCTTCCTGGCGCACGGGGCGCCGGGGGTGCGCTACGCCTTCCCGACGCCGGTGCGAGCGACCGGCGTGGGCTTCTTCCTCGATCTCAAGCTGCACGACATCCCCAACACCGTGGCCGGCGGCATCCGCGCCGTGGTCGATCTCGAGCCGACCTACATCACCATTCACGTCCAGGGCGGGCGCGAGATGTTGCGGGCGGCGGTCGCCGAGGCGGCCGAGCGGGCGGCCCGGCTCGGCGTGGCGCGGCCCAGGCTGCTCGGCGTCACCGTGCTGACCTCGCTCGATCGCAGCGACCTCGAGGCCACCGGGGTGCCGGCCGATCCGTCGGACCAGGTGCTGCGGCTCGCCGGCCTGGCGCGCGACTGCGGGCTCGACGGCGTCATCTGCTCGCCGCTCGAGATTGCCGCCCTGCGCCGGGCCTGTGGCGCCGAGTTCGTGCTGATGGTGCCCGGCATCCGGCCGGCGGGCAGCGACGCCAACGACCAGAAACGGGCCATGACGCCGCGCCAGGCGGTCGATCTCGGCGCCACCCACCTGGTGGTCGGCCGGCCGATCTACAAGGCGGACGATCCGCGCGCCGCCGCCGAGGCGATCGCGCGCGAGGCGGGGGTCAACAACCTGTGAGTGCCGGGGCCGGTCACACGTGAGCGTCGAGGCGAAGATTTGCGGCCTGACGACGCCGGAGGCGATCTACGCTGCCGCGCGGGGCGGCGCGCGCTGGGTCGGTTTCGTCACCTATCCGCGCTCGCCGCGCCATGTCGGCTCGGTCGAGCTCCTGGCCGCGCTGGGCAAGTGCGTGCCGCCGGGCGTCGGCCGGGTCGGCCTGTTCGTCGATCCCGACGATGCGCTGCTCGACGAGCGGCTGGCGAGCGGCGCCATCGACCTGCTGCAGCTCCAGGGCGGCGAGAAACCCGACCGCGTCGCCGGCATCAAGGCGCGCACGGGCAGGCCGGTGATGAAGGTGATCAAGGTCGCCGAGGCAGCCGACATCGTGCGCGGCATCGCGGACTTCGGCAGCGTCGCCGACCGGCTGATGTTCGAGGCGGCCGGCGGCACGCTGCCCGGCGGCAATGCCCGCGCCTTCGACTGGACGCTCCTGTCCGGCCGCACCGTGCCGTTGCCGTGGTTCCTCGCCGGCGGGCTGACAGCGGACAATGTCGCGGAAGCCGTGCGCGTGACGGGAGCGCGCACCGTCGACGTTTCTTCTGGCGTCGAATCGAGTCGCGGTGTGAAATCCCTCGCGTTGATCGGCGCCTTCCTCGACCGGGTGAAGGCGCTTTGACGGGGGAGACTTTGCGATGAAGACAGAACGACGGCTGAAGGAACTCGGCATCGAGCTCACCATGCCGACCGCGCCGCTGGCCAACTACGTCAACGCCGTGCGCACCGGCAACCTCCTGTACCTCGCCGGCAAGGGGCCGGGCCTGCCGGGCCATCCGCTGCCGGTCGGCAAGGTCGGCCGCGACTTCACCAAGGAGCAGGGCTACGAGTTCGCGCGGCAGACCGGCCTCAGCCTGATCGCCGTGATGAAGGCGGAGCTGGGCGACCTCGATCGCGTCAAGCGCATCGTCAAGGTGCTGGGCATGGTCAACGCCACGCCCGAGTTCGGCGAGCAGCCCGAGGTGATCAACGGCTGCTCCGACCTCTTCGTCACCGTGTTCGGCGATCGCGGCCGGCACGCCCGCTCGGCGGTCGGCATGGGCTCGCTGCCGCGCGGCATTCCGGTCGAGATCGAGGTGATCGTCGAGGTCAATGCCGGACCGGCGCGCGGCAGTGCCACCGCAGCGGCGCGCAAGTCGGCGGTCCGGACCAAGAGGAAATCGGCCAAGGCCAAGCGCAGGTAGGCCACAGTCGGTCTTCGCGTGTGGTGAAGTCCGGAAGCAGTCGTCAGGCGGCGGCGCGTCTGGACGAGCGGCGGGTTGGCACCTTCCGGGGCGGCGGAATGAGCACGTCCGCGGACACGCGAAAGCGCGCTCGCAGGCGCTGTACCATCGCCATGCTGAGTTCCTTCTTGCCGCTCAGGACTTCGCTGACCCGGCTCGGCGTACCAAGGATCGGGACCATCTCGGCCCGCGTGACACCGTGCTGATCCATCAGATGGCGGATCAAGGCCGCCGTGCTGGCCGGCCGGGGAGGCCACTTGCTCTCCTCGTAGGTGGCAATGAGGCGCGCCTGCGTTTGAAGCCGGGCGACGTCGGCGGGATCGTCGGATTCCCAAAGGCGCTCGACGAGCGCGCGGGCGCGCTCCAGCTCTGCATCGCTATCGATCAAGATCAGCATCGCATCCATCAAACCGACCCCGCGTCAATTCTGTCGTACTCGGCATGCGTCCCGAAAATCCGGATCGCCACGACGCCCGCCTGATACTGGATGCGGGCGTTCAATCGATAGTCATTGCCCTTGATATCGAACGCCACCCGACCGGCCTTCAGCACGCTCGCCTTCGGATGTGACAGCCTGACATCCTCGGGATTGCGCCACGCTGCCCGGGCGACGATGCCAAGCCACGCATCGTACTGCGCTCGTGCCGCCCGGATGCCTCGATGGCCGCCGTGGTCGGCGAAGTAACTTTCGACGACGCCGGCGCCGATGACAATCATGCGTGAGGATGGCACGGAATTCCAAAAAATGGAAGCCTGAGGCCGGCTTGGTCGGAGCGACCAGCCCAAGGTGATCTCTGCCAAGGCCAAGCGCGGGTAAGGCATCTTTTGACCGACCCCTGCCGGGGCTGCTAAGGCCCATGCGCCTCCCCACCCGCGGGGAGGTGCATGATGTCTTTCAGGAAACGCGATGGCCACGTCCCCCAACAGCTTCCGCATCGGCCCCGACGAGCGCGGGCATTTCGGCCTGTTCGGCGGCCGCTACGTCGCCGAGACCCTGATGCCGTTGATCCTCGAGCTGGAGAAGGCCTACAACGAGGCCAAGGCCGACGAGCAGTTCACGGGCGAGCTGACCTATCTGCTGACGCACTATGCCGGGCGGCCGAGCCCGCTCTATTTCGCCGAGCGCCTGACCCGCCATCTCGGCGGCGCCAAGGTCTACTTCAAGCGCGACGAGCTGAACCACACCGGCAGCCACAAGATCAACAACGTGCTGGGCCAGGTCCTGCTCGCCAAGCGCATGGGCAAGACGCGGGTGATCGCCGAGACGGGGGCCGGCCAGCATGGCGTCGCCACGGCGACGGCGTGCGCGCTGTTCGACATTCCCTGCGTGGTGTTCATGGGCGCGGTCGACGTCGACCGGCAGGCGCCCAATGTCGTGCGCATGAAGATGCTGGGTGCCGAGGTGCGGCCGGTGACGGCGGGCTCGGCGACGCTCAAGGACGCCATGAACGAGGCGCTGCGCGACTGGGTGGCGACCTGCGAGACGACCTTCTACTGCATCGGCACGGTGGCCGGCCCGCATCCCTATCCGGCGATGGTGCGCGACTTCCAGTGCGTGATCGGCAACGAGGTGCGCAGCCAGATGATGGAAGCGGAAGGCCGCCTGCCCGACACGCTGGTCGCCTGCATCGGCGGCGGCTCGAACGCGATGGGCCTGTTCCATCCCTTCCTCGACGACGCCGGCGTGCGCATCGTCGGCGTCGAGGCGGGCGGCAAGGGCGTCGAGACCGGCGAGCACGCCGCGTCGCTGACCGGCGGCCGTCCGGGCGTGCTGCACGGCAACCGCACCTATCTGCTGCAGGACGGCGAGGGCCAGATCACCGAGGCGCACTCGATCTCGGCCGGCCTCGACTATCCCGGCATCGGCCCCGAGCATTCGTGGCTGAAGGAGCTGGGCCGCGTCGAGTACGTGTCGGCGACCGACGAGGAGGCGCTGGAAGCCTTCCAACTCCTGTGCAGGCTCGAGGGCATCATCCCCGCGCTCGAGCCGGCG
Organism: Reyranella sp.; assembly: GCA_022844015.1. Lineage (GTDB taxonomy): Bacteria > Pseudomonadota > Alphaproteobacteria > Reyranellales > Reyranellaceae > Reyranella. Next base: position 24,466 of record JALHMO010000062.1, read on the forward strand.
CATGCGCTGGCCCACGTCACCAAGCTCGCGCCGACCCTGCCCAGGGACAATCTGCTGGTGATGAATTTGTGCGGCCGCGGTGACAAGGACGTGTTCGCCGTCGCCGAGCGGCTGGGCATCTAGGGCTCGAGACGATGGAGCGTGCCATGCCTTACAGGTGGCAGGATCATATCGTGCGCGATGCGTCGATCTGCGGTGGCCTTCCGACCATGAAGGGAACGCGCATTCTCCTGAGGCAAGTGCTCGCCGATGTCGCCAACGGAATGACAACCGAGCAGATCGTTGACGCCTATCCGTCCTTGAAGCCCGACCACGTCAAGGCAGCGATCGCCTTCGCAGCGAACAGCGCCAAGGACGACTTGCCCGAGCTCGGCCTGCCGGCAGAGTGATGCGTCTCAAGCTGGACGAGAACATGCCCCGGCTGCTGGCCGGAACGCTACGAGAAGCCGGGCATGATGTTCACACGGCGGCTGACGAAGGCCTTCTGGGAAAGCCCGATGAAGCGATATGGCAGGCCAGCGTGCAGGAAAGACGGATGCTGCTGACGCTGGATCGCGACTTCGGTCGGCTGGCGGCAGCCACTCGCAGCCATGCCGGCGCAATCGTGTTGCGGCCCCGCGACGCCAATCAACAGATGATCGTGGAATTTGCGATACGTGCCATTGGGCTGGCGGCCGATGTCGACATGTCCAATCGAGTGGCAATCTTCGAAGAGGAGCGGGTTCGCATCAGGCCTCCGCTCACACTGGTAACACCAAAGGACCAAGCATGAGCCGCATCACCCAGCGCTTCGCCCGGCTGGCGGCCGACAAGCGCGCCGGTCTGGTCGCCTACATCTCGGCCGGCGATCCCGATCCGGCGACCAGCTACCAGATCCTGAAGGGGCTGCCCGATGCCGGCGCCGACCTGATCGAGCTCGGCATGCCGTTCACCGACCCGATGGCCGACGGCCCGTCGATCCAGCTCGCGGGGCAGCGCGCGCTCAAGGCCGGCATCACGGTCGATGCCACCTTCGACATGGTGCGCCGCTTTCGCCGCGAGGCGAGCGACAGGGACACGCCGATCCTGCTGATGGGCTACTACAATCTCGTCTACCAGCGCGGCGCCGCGCGGTTCTGCAGCCAGGCGGCGGACGCCGGCGTCGACGGCTTCATCCTGGTCGACCTGCCGCCCGAGGAAGCCGACGAGCTGAAGCCGCACGCCCTCGCGCACGGGCTGGACACCGTGCTGCTGACCGCGCCGACGACCGACGACAAGCGGCTGCCGGCCGTCCTGAAATACTCGTCGGGCTTCGTCTACTTCGTCTCGGTGCTCGGCATCACCGGAACCAAGTCGGCCAGCGAGGACGCTGTCGCCGCGCACGTCGCGCGCATCCGGCGGCACACCGCCCTGCCGGTCGGCGTCGGTTTCGGCATCAAGACTCCCGAGCAGGCTGCCGCGGTCGCGCGTCATGCCGACGCGGCCGTCGTCGGCTCGGCCATCGTCGATCGCGTCAAGGCAGGGCTCGACGCCGATGGCAAGGTCAGGCCCGCTCTCGTGCCGGGCGTGCTCGATTACGTGCGCAGCCTCGCCAAGGGCGTGCGCAGCGTGCGCAAGGCGTAGCGATTTTCTTCAGCATCGCTGCATCCCGCGCGCGATGCTGTGACCAATCGTGGCGTAGCGTAACTCCGTCATTGGCAGGTCATCTCGCGGTCCCATATCGAGGCCTTCATTCGGCGGAGGAGCACGCGCATGGACGGCACGACGGACCGCAACGACAGGCTTCACGGATCCTTCATCGCTGCGCTGGATCATCTCGATGCCGAGCAGCGCGAGCCCGATCGCTGGGAAGAGGAATGCCTGTCGTACGCCCTCGGCGCGCTGGCCTGCGGCCTCCCTGTGGTCGCGCATGTCGAGATCGAGGCGTTCTGGCGGCCGGTCGAGCAGCGCTCGCCCGACGCGGCAGCGGCGCTGGCCGGCAAGCCGGCGCGCTTCACCAGGGCGATGCTGCGTCACGGCCTCGACTACGTGCGGCAGCGCCACGGGCACGTGGCCATGGCCGCCGATATCGGCCTGCCGCCCGCCGTTCTCGCGGGCCAGCTTGCCGTGCAGGCCTCGCTCGGCCGGTGAAGCAGCTGCATGAATCGACTGGCTCATTGTCCTCCCCAGCGGAGCTGGGGAGGTGTCCGCGTAATCGCGGACGGAGGGGTCATAGGCCCCAATCTCGCTGCTCATGACCCCTCCGCCCCGTAAGACGGGGCACCTCCCCAGCGAAGCTGGGGAGATGTCCGTGCCTGCCGTGAGCGAAGCCGAAAGGTCAAAGGGCTTTTGGCCGCTCCGCAGCCAAAATGCCGACGCGGACGGAGGGGGCATGAGCCACGAGGCTGGGGCCTATGACCCCTCCGTCGCCGTAAGACGGCGACACCTCCCCAGCGAAGCTGGGGAGGTGACGAGATACTCAGTCCGCCTGCTTCACGCCCCAGTCGCGCAATGCCTCGGCGCCGCCGTCGCCGCGATGGCGGGGCGGCGGCCGGATGGCGCCCGGCGTGCGCGAGAAGCGCGGCGCGGGAGCGGGCTGCACCACGTCGTCATGCTCGACCAGAGTCCGGCGTGCGGCGATGTGCGGATGATGCGGCGCTTCGGTCATCGACAGGATCGGGGCGAAGCAGGCGTCGCTGCCCTCCATCAGGGCGCACCATTCGTCGCGCGTCCTGGCGCGAAACCGCTCGGCGAAGATCTTCCGCAGGGCCGGCCAGCTCTCGGGGTCATGGCGGTTGGGCAGGACGTTCTGATCGAGGCCGAGCGCCTTGGTGAGCTGGTCGTAGAACTTGCCTTCGATGGCGCCGACGGCGACGAAGCCGCCATCCTTGCATTCGTAGGTGTCGTACCACGGCGCCCCGGAATCGACGACGTTGGCGCCGCGCTGCTCGCGCCATTGCCCGGCGCCCATCATGGCGTAGAACATCGTCATCAGTGACGCCGCGCCGTCGACCATGGCGGCATCCACGACCTGTCCCTTGCCCGAACGCTGGCGCTCGCAGAGCGCGGCCAGGACGCCCACCGCCAGATAGAGCGCGCCGCCGCCGAAATCGCCGACGAGGTTGAGCGGCGGGACGGGGCGCTGGCCGCCGGGACCGATCGCATGCAGGGCGCCGCACAGCGCGATGTAGTTGATGTCGTGTCCCGCCGCCTGCCCGAGCGGACCGCTCTGTCCCCAGCCTGTCATGCGGCCATAGACCAGGCCGGGGTTGCGCTGGCCTGTGACGTCGGGGCCGAGACCGAGCCGCTCCATGACCCCCGGCCGGAACCCTTCGAGGAGCACGTCGGCGCGCTCGACGAGGTCGAGCATCAGGCGCAGCGAGGCCGGTGCCTTCAGGTCGAGCGCGAGCGAGCGCTTGCCGCGTCCCAGCAGCTCGTACTTCGCCGGCAGCGGCAGGCCCAGATCGACATCGCCGGGGCGATCGATGCGCAGCACGTCGGCGCCGAGATCGGCCAGCAGCATTCCGCAGAACGGCACCGGCCCGATGGCCGGCATCTCGATGACCCGCAGGCCCTGCAGTGGTCCACTCACGACGCTCTCCCTTCCCGATGCGACGCACGCACTCTCATGCCCTTTCCCGGCCAGGGCATTCGCATACCTGATTCGCATATGGCACAAAACCTCCGTCATCCCGACCGGAGCGGAGCGTAGCGGAGGGACCTTTCTTTGTCGCAATGCCATCAAGAATGGTCCCTCCACTACGCCGCGCTACACGCGGCTCCGGTCGGGATGACGGAGTTATCTGTCCATATGCGAATGCCCTGTACTGCATCCGGCTCGCGGCAAGGGCGAAACTCTCGGGGTGGCGTGGCTTTGCCGCGCGCGGCCAACGTCCTACTGTCGGCGCATGATCTCTCGCCGGACCGTTGTCCCGGGCGTGGCGGTCTCCGCCGCCGCCGGGTGCAGTTCCCCTTGGTGCCCTGCCAAGGCGTGCCCGGGATTTTGCGTGCCCAGGCGGAGCCGGCTTGGACGCGATTGCACCGACCGCGCCCGCAACGAGGCAAGAAGATCATGACCTGCCTTCGCGAGGCGTGGGCGGCGCTGCCGCCGAGATTGAGGATACTGGCACCGCTGCAGTTCTCCTCCGATCAGTGGTCTCTCATCGAGCGCCTGCATGCGTGCTTCAACGATCGCGACGCGCATGCCCGTCTGCCCATGCCGATTGCCCGCTTCCGCGAGGCCACAAGCAGGTCGATCCATGAAAATGCCAGGCTGCTCGACGACGTCGAGACGGTATATGTCGATGACCGTTGGCTTGTCGCGAAGCCCGACAGTGGGCCCTCGGTGACAATGGCGAGGTATGCGCGCCTCTATAACGACGATGTCGACGAGATGATGGGCGTGCTCGTTCCGTCGGCGCGCTACCGCAAGGGGCACTATGCGTATGGCAGGTTCACCGTTGCCCAGCCGCATGGCCTGCATACCGACCATAGCGCGGAAGATCCGCAGGCAACGGGTGAGCCGATCTGCATCGCCAGGATCGAGACGCTGGGGACGCACTATGTCGCGGGCGACTACAGGGCGCATGACCCGAGGACGCAGAGCATGCTCGAGGCCTTGCGATACTGGGTCGCCGTCCCCGAAGGCGAGCCGGAAAGCATCCTTGCCGATCTGTTGAAGCGCGGGACGCTCGAGACGATTCCGGTGAACCACGTCATGCTGATGGTCGCCGGAAACAGGTCGGAAGACTCCCAGGTCACGCAGCACATCGCGGCCAGGCCGCCCGCCGGCGGCCGGCATTCGGCGTTCTTTCAGAGGCAGTACAGGCTCGGGTGAAGACAGGGGAAACGTCATGGTCAGCCGGAATTCCTTCAAGTTCGTCATGCTGCCGCCGCAGACCGCAACGACCCGCGGCTGGGCGCGGCGCCTGGCCGAAGCCATGCCGGAGGTCCGCGTGGTCGTCGCCGAGGATGCGGAGACCGCCGCGCGCGAGATCGTCGACGCGGAAGCCGCCTTTGGCTGGCTCGGTAAGGAGCTCCTGACGAAGGCCACGAGCTTGCGCTGGCTCCAGGCGCCCCAGGCGGCGCCGGCGGCCGGCTACTATTATCCCGAGCTGATCGCCCACCCGGTGTGCGTGACCAACTTCCGCGAGATCTTCAACGACCATATCGGCGCTCACATCCTGGCCTTCGTGCTGGCGTTTGCCCGCGGGCTGCACGTGTTCATCCCGCAACAGCTGCGCCGCGAGTGGAAGAAGAGCCCGCTGGAGGCCGGCGATGTCGTGCACCTGCCCGAGGCGACGGCCCTGGTCGTCGGCGTGGGCGGCATCGGCGCCGAGGCCGCGCGCCTGCTCGCGGCGTTCGGCGTGACCGTGCTGGCAACCGATGCGCGCCGCGCGGCGGCACCTGAAGGGGTGACCGAGCTGCATCCGCCGGATGCCCTGGATGACCTGCTGCCGCGTGCCGACTTCGTCGTCCTGACGGTGCCCCATACGCCGGCGACCGAAGGTTTCTTCGATCGCGCCCGCTTCCAGCGCATGAAGCGGACGGCATTCTTCATCAACATCGGCCGCGGCATGACGACCAGGCTGGATGACCTGGTCGCAGCTTTGAAAGCTGGCGAGATCGCCGGCGCGGCGCTCGATGTCTTCGAGCAGGAACCGTTGCCGCGCGAGCACCCGCTTTGGGCCATGCCGAACGTCTTGCTCACGCCGCACATGGCCGGACATGGGCCCTATCTCGACGAGCGTCGCTTCGAGATCATGGCCGACAATTGCCGCGCCTTCGGTGCCGGGCGCCCGCTGCGCAACCAGGTCGACAAGGCTTCCTGGTTCTGAAGGCGAGCCGACGACACGGAAAGGGATTCGGCGGGAAATCGGTCCACGTTGCGCAGGTGCGCCCAGCGATTGCCAGTGTTGTCGCTGCGCTGGGACGCTGCCGGTCCGGACCCGACTTGCGAGCCGTCGACAGGTCGGAGGAAAGGTGGGACTGTCGACGCACTATAGCCGGCAGCACGCTGCCGTTGCCAAAGGGAGAAGAAGTTGAAGCCCAGAATCATGCGTGCCTCGACCCGCCCGACATCCAAGGCGGAAGCGGCAAACTTCGTCGGTCCGGTGATGTCCGATCCGGTGTGGGCTCCCGAGGGCCCCTCGCGGCTGCGCGCGTCGCGCGTGACCTTCATGCCGGGTGGCCGCACCAACTGGCATCAGCACGCGGTCGGGCAGATCCTCCACGTGCTGTCCGGCGTCGGCCGTTACCAGCTCGAAGGGCAGCCGGTTCAGGAAATCCGCCCGGGCGACACCGTGGTGATCCCGCCGAACGCGCGGCATTGGCACGGCTCGGCGCCGGATACGATGATGTGCCATCTCGCCATGTCGGAAACCGACGAGAAAGGCCAGGCGACGACGTGGCTCGAGCCGGTGAGCGACGCCGACTATACCAGGTCGCCGGCGAAGGACTGAGCTGCCCGCACCACGGCGTCGAAAGGGCGCTCGACGGTGCCACGCAAGGGCCGGCAGGCCGATCAGCCTGTGGCGTCGGCGAAGAATTCATCGATGCTGTTAACTTGTCTCGCCGCCGTGGCCTGCGCACCTTCCGCTCGGCTGAGCAGCCGAGCGGAAGGTCGGGAACTTACAGCCAGTTGACCGGGCCGAGGAAGTCGCGCTTGCCGATCGGCACGCCGCGATGGCGCAGGATGTCGTAGGCCGTCGTCACGAAGAAGAAGAAGTTCGGCAGCGCGAACTGCTGCAGGTAGTCGTTGCCCTTCAACTTCCGCTCGTTGCCGCCGGCGGTCCAGGCGATGACCTTGTCCTCCGCGCCGTCGACCTGGGCGCGCGTCAGCGACTTCACGAAGCCCAGAGCGGTTTCGACGCGGCTCTTGGCGGCGGCGAAGCTGGTGTCGTCCACGGCCGGCAGGGCCGGAGGAGCGACGCCCGCCAGGCGGCCGCCGGTGTTCATGGCGAAGTCCGCCGACTGTCGGATCTGCCGGGCAAGGCAGAACATGTCGGGATACAGCCGGTCCTGCAGCAGGGCGGCTTCCTCGATCTTGTTGGCGGCGCAATGCGCGGCCGTCTTGTCGATGATGCCGGCCAGTGCGCCGAGTTGCTGGATGCAGGGAGTTACCGCCGCGTCGTACAGGGAATAGGCCATTGGATTGCTCCGTCGTCGGGGATCTTGCGGGCAGACCATAGGCGGTGCCCGGCCCTCGCGCCAACAGCAGGGTACTCGCCGGAGTCGGTTTCTCCGTCATCCCACGAGCGGCGCCGCCGGTTCAGGCGCTGTTCGCAGCGCCATTGGCGGCGCAATCGGGGGATCTCGTTTCGGCCGCGGTGCAATGGAAGGGCCGTTGTCGCCGTCGCAAGCGTCACCCGCTCTCCGGCCATGGCGTCGTGCCCTGCCGGGCAAGCCGCCGCTGGTTTGCCCTGTTCCCATCGCCTTGGCATCATCGCCGGGTCTCTCCCACGGAAACGCCATGCCCGCGTATCGCAGCTTCCTCTTCGCTCCCGGCAACCATGCGCGGAAGGTCATGAAAGTGTTCGGCTGCGGCGCCGACAATGCGATCCTCGATCTCGAGGATGCGGTCGCCAAGGCCGAGAAGGTCGCGACCCGCGCTCTGGTCGTCGAGGCGTTGAAGCGGCCGCGCCAGGGCGGCGCCTACATTCGGGTCAACGCCTTCAACACCGAGTTCTGCTATGGCGACGCGGTGGCGGTGGTCGGTCCCGGCCTCGACGGCATCATCCTGCCGATGGTCGAGAGCCGCGAGCAGATCGTCGCCTTCGACTGGCTGGTCGGCTCGCTCGAGCGCGAGCGCGGCCTGCCGCCTGGCGGCATCGACATCATCCCGATCATCGAGACGGCGAAGGGCATCGCCAACGTGCGGTCCATTGCTGCGGCCGGCACGCGGGTCAGGCGCATGGCCTTCGGGGCGGGCGACTACACGCTCGACGTGAACATGGAGTGGTCGCTCGGCGAAAGCGAGCTGGAGCATGCCCGGGCGGAGATGGTCGTGGCGTCCCGCGCCGCCGGCCTCGAGGCGCCGATCGACACGGTGTGGGTGCACATCAACGACCTCGAGGGCCTCGCAGGCTCGGCAAAGCGGGCAAGGCAGCTCGGCTTCCAGGGCAAGATGTGCATCTACCCGCCGCAGGTCGAGCTGGTGAACCGCGCCTTCACGCCGACCGACAAGGAGATCGCCTTCGCGCGCCGCGTCGTCGCCGCCTTCGAGGAGGCCGAGCGCGCCGGTTCCTCGTCGATCCAGCTCGACGGCTTCTTCATCGACTACCCGATTGTCTACAAGGCCCGGCGGACCCTCGATGCGGCCCGCGCCGTCCATGCGGCGGCGTAGGTTGACCGGGTCGTTCACGCTCTCTCAGATCACGCCCTCGCTCTCCAGCGTCCGCAAGTCCGCCGGCGTCATCCCCAGCAGCCTGCCGTAGACCTCGGCGTTGTGCTGGCCGAGGCCGGGGCCGAGCGTGTCGACGCCGCCCGGCGTCTCGGTGAGGCGCGGCACAACGTTGGGCACGGCGAGATCGCCGGCGCGCGCGTCGCTCACGCGGGCGATGTTGCCGCGCGCCGCGTAGTGCGGGTCGCGGAACAGCTCGTCGACCGACGCCACGATGCCGCACGGCACTTCCGCCTCGTCGCACAGGCGCACGGCCTCCTGTTGCGTCTGCCGTCTCGCCCAGGCCGCGACGAGACCGTCGACCGCGGGGCGCTGCTTCTCGCGCCTGGCGATGGTGCCGTAGATGCCGTCGCCGGCCACCTCGGGGCACCCCATGAGCTTCGCCATGCGGGCGAAGATCTTGTCGTTGGTGCAGGCAATCGCGATCCAGCGTCCGTCGCCGGTCTGGTAGTGGCTGTGCGGGCAGACGTTGGGCGCCGCGGCACCCATGCGCTGGCGGATGAACCCGACCTTGTCGTAGGCCGGCGCCATCTCGTCGAGGATGCGGAAGATCGGCTCGTAGAGCCCGATGTCGATCTGCTGGCCGCGACCGGTGGCGTCGCGCCCGCGCAGCGCCATCATCACGCCGAGCGCGCCGTAGAGCCCGGCCATGTAGTCCGCGAGCGTTGCCGAGCCCGGCGTCACCGGCGGCCCGTCCGGATCGCCGGCCAGGAAGGAGATGCCGCCGAAGGCATTGCCGATCCGCCCGAAGCCGGGCTTGTGGCTGTAGGGCCCGGTCTGGCCGTAGCCCGAGACGCGCAGCATCACGAGGCGCGGGTTGACGGCGCTCAGCACGTCCCATCCGAGACCCCAGCCTTCCAGCGTCCCCGGCTGGAAGTTCTCGGTCAGCGCGTCGGCCGTCGCGACCAGTCGCTTCAGGATGGCCGCGCCCTTGGCCGACTTGAGATTGAGCGTCACCGACTTCTTGTTGCGCGCTTCCGAGAGCCAGACCAGCGTGTCGCCGCACTCGCTGACGGTGCCCAGCCTGCGGCAGGGATCGCCGATTCCGGGCTGCTCGACCTTGATCACCTCCGCGCCGAACTCCGCCATGACGGTCGCGCAGTAGGGCGCGGCGATGTAGGTGGCGATGTCGATGACGCGCAGCCCGGCGAGCGGGCGGTTGCTTGGCGAATTGTCGAGCACGATGCGGTTCCTCGCTTGGTGGGATTTGTCGCATTGTCGCATTCGGCAATGTTCACCGTCATCCCGACCGGAGGCGAGCGAAGCGAGACGCAGTGGAGGGACCTTATCTTGTCGCGCAGAAAGAAAGGTCCCTCGACTGCGCCACCCTGCGGGTGGCTCCGCTCGGGATGACGGAGAAAATGGCATCCACGACAGCCCAGATCCAACGTCAGGCCGAAGCTCGGCCGGCCCCGCGGCATCTCACAGTGCCTGGGCCACCTTCGGCATGACCTTGGCGGCGAACAGGCTCATGGTGTCGAGGAGCTGGTCGGCCAGGCGCACCTGCGCTTTCACCTCCCCGAACCGCTTCCTCATGTCGTCGCCGGCGTGATACTGCCCGCGCACGAACAGGCCGTAGGTGAGATCGCCCATCCTGCAACTCCTGCCCGAGCTTCGCTGGAGTCACGGGACGGGGCAAGCGCAGGGGGGAAGCCGCTTGCAGCAGCTTCTTCTCGACGAGGAGAGCAGACTATGACGCGGCGAGCCTCCCTGTCGGGCTCTTGCGACGAGCCGGCCTGCCGTCCAAACTCCGTTGTGCTGGTAGCTCTCGAGGCTGCCGGCCAAGAGGAACTCGCGATGTCACTGGATGACGCACCTTCCGAGTTGAAGGCCCCGACGTTCGACGAGATGGTCGAAGGCATTCGGCGTGGCGTCGCCGAGGCCGTGCGAGAGGCGCATGCGCTCGGCCTCCCGGTTTTCGAATCGGATAACCGGGCAGTCTACGCCATCTACCCCGACGGCAGGCGGGTCGTCGTGGAGCATTTGCTGGGCGGCCGGCGGATGCGGTCGGTGGCGGAGCCCGACCATACCTGAGCTTCTCGTGCTCGCGGGCGCCAACGGCGTCGGCAAGACGACGTTCGCCCATGCCAATCTTCGGGCTTTCGTGGACCAGCAAGTGTTTCTCAATGCCGACGACATTGCGCGGCAGGTAGATTCGGCAGACGTCGACTCTGCTGCAATCGTAGCGGGCAGACGTCTTCTCGGTCAACGGCGCATCATTGTCGGTGAAAGGCGGTCGTTCTGCATCGAGACGACGCTGGCTACGCGCACACTTCTGCGTTTCGTTGCTGGAGCACAAAGGGTTGGATATCGGGTAGAGCTCATCTTTCTTTTCACACCCTTGCCAAACGTCAACGAACTGCGAGTCAAGCAGCGCGTGATGAAGGGCGGTCACAACATCGATACCGACACGATCCGGCGCAGGCACGCTCTTGGACTGAGGTATTTGATGCAGTACTGGGCGGCCTGCGAGGCAGCGATAGTCTTCGATGCCCAGACAATTTCGCCGCGTGAGATCGCGCGCAAGGACGACAGCGGAACCCACATCGTCGACCCCGCCGGCTGGTCGCTGCTGCAGGAGCGGATTGTGGCTGCCAGCGCACCATGAACCTTGCGGCTCGATGGGACGCCCGCCGGGAGCGCGCGGCCCGTGCGCCCGGCCGGCGGCTCTATTCCTCGTCGTCGAACAGCAGGTCGGCGACGTAGGGGTTGGTCTTGCGTTCCCAGCCGAAGGTCGAGGTCTGGCCGTGGCCCGGCACGAAGGTGATGTCGTCGCCGAACGGCCACAGGCGCTGGCGGATCGAGCCGAGCAGCTGCTCGTGGTTGCCGCGCGGAAAATCGGTGCGGCCGATCGAGCCGCGGAACAGCACGTCGCCGACGAAGGCGACCTTGGACGGACGATGCACGAACACGACATGGCCCGGCGTGTGGCCCGGGCAGTGCACCACGTCGAGGACGAGGTTGCCGAGGTTCACCGTCTCGCCGTTGTCCAGCCAGCGGTCGGGCACGAACGGCTTGTAGGCCGGGAAATTGTACTTGGCGCCCGACTCGGGCAGGCCCTCGATCAGATAGAGGTCGTCGCGGTGCGGGCCCTCGATCCTGACGCCGTAATGGTCGGCCATGGTGCCGGCGGCCGAGGCGTGGTCGACATGGCCGTGGGTCAGCAGCACCTTGGCGACCTGGATGCCCTGCTGGTCGATCGCCGCCTGCAGATGGTCGAAATCGCCGCCTGGATCGACGGCGGCGCCCTGCATTGTCTCGTCGCACCAGATGATGGAGCAGTTCTGCTGGAACGGGGTGACGGGAGCGATCATGACCTTGAGCATGACACCGATCTAATGCCTCCCGCGCCCGCGCGGAAGGGCGTATGGTGCGGCCCTCCATGCGTCGGTAGCAATGAACCTGCGACACCTGTTCTGCCTTCTCGGTCTCATCGGCTTCTCCCTGGCCCCGGCACGGGCCCAGGTCGCGGCGGTGGCCTCGCCCTCCGGCCCGGTGCAGGCCGGCCCGTACGTGGTGGTCGATGCCGTGACCGGCGAGACCCTGCTGGAGCGCAATGCCGGCGCCTTCTGGTATCCCGCCTCCCTCACCAAGATGATGACGATGTACATCGTCTTCGAGGAGCTGAAGGCCGGCCGCCTGACCCTGGCGACGCCGGTGCCGTTCTCCGAGCACGCCCGCGCCCAGCCGCCCTCCAAGCTCGGCGTTGGCCCCGGCCAGGCGATCACCGTCGAGCAGGCGCTGCAGTCGCTGGTCGCACGGTCGGCCAACGACACGGCGACGGCGCTGGGCGAGCTGATATCCGGCTCGACCCCGGCCTTTGCGCAGCGCATGACCGAGACGGCGGCGCGGATCGGCATGAACGGCACCCAGTTCCGCAACGCCAGCGGCTGGCCCGACCCGAACCAGATCACCACGGCGCGCGACATGGCGGTGCTCGCCATGGTGCTGGTCAAGCAGTTCCCCGAGTACTACGGCTATTTCCACACCCAGGAGTTCATGCTCGGCAAGGCCCGGATCGGTCCGGGCATGAAGTTCCTCGACCTCTATGCGCCCTACGCCGACGGGCTGAAGACCGGCTTCATCTGCGCCTCGGGCTTCAACATCGTCGGCAGCGCGGTGCGCGACGGCCGGCGCCTGATCGCTGTGGCATTCGGCTTTCGCCGCGCCGACCTGCGCGACGAGTTCGCGGTCCGTCTGCTCGACGAGGCCTATGCGCTGAAGACCGGCGGCAACCGACCGAAAATCTGGCAGGTGCGCAATGGCACCGGCGGGCCGGCCGTCGTGTTGCCGCAGGGCGAGTGCGGCACGATTCGCTACGACATGCCGGGCGACGCGGTCTGGCTCGGCACCTATCCCGACTGGAAGAGCGCGCGCAAAGTCTACGATGTCGGCCAATCCGAGCTGGCCCGGCTCGGCATCACGCGGCTCGGCAAGGAGTACATCCTGCCGGTGACCGCCAACAAGGTGACCCGGCAGGCCGCCATCATCGCCGATCTCGAGCCGGCCGCCGCGGAGCGGCTGTGCGCCGACTACAGCAAGCGCAAGCTGTTCTGCCAGGTCAAGAAGCCGCAGGAATTCGTGGCCCCGTTCAGCGGCTTCTGGCGCTGAAGGCCACCTTGGCCGGCCCCGGCATTCGTGGCATACCGCGCCCATGAACCGGCCGCGCCCATGAACTGGCTGACCAATTTCGTCCGGCCCAAGCTGCGCGCTCTGGTCGCGCGCAAGGAGGCGCCGGAGAACCTCTGGCTGAAGTGCCCCAAGTGCGAGCAGATGCTGTTCGTGCGCGACTGGGAGGCCAACCAGGAGGTCTGCAGCCATTGCAGTCATCACATGCGCATTCGGCCGATGAAGCGGCTGCCGCACCTGTTCGACGACGGCAAGTTCGAGGTGCATCCGCTGCCGCGCGTCGTCGCCGATCCGCTGAAGTTCCGCCACGTCAAGCGCTACGACGCCCAGCTCAAGGAGGCGCAGGCCAAGTCCGAGGGCCGCACCGACGCGCTGGTCGTGGCGAGCGGCGCGATGGGCGCCCGCGCGGCAGTGGTCGCGCTACTCGATTTCGGCTTCATGGGCGGCTCGATGGGCACGGCGGTGGGCGAGGGCCTGGTGATGGCGGCCGAGCTCGCGGTCGCGCGCAAGGCGCCGCTGATCGTGTTCTCGGCCTCGGGCGG
>JALHMO010000063.1 GCA_022844015.1 Reyranella sp.
TGAACGAGGTCATCAGCACGACGATCACCGGCGTCACGATGATCAGCACCGCGAGCAGCGCGATGCCGCCGATGACGACGGCGTAGGAGATGTCGGCGAGGCTGCGGTGCCTACCCATGCACGTACCCCGTCGAGCGGCGGCCGAGCCAGGACAGGGCCGCAATGACCGAGAGGACCGAGACGACCAGCGACAGCGAGGCGACGGCTGCCTGCGGCCAGTGGAAGACGATCAGCGCCTGCTGCCAGATCACCAGCGGCAGGTAGATCAGGCGGACGCCGCCGATCACGGTTTGCGAGATGAAGGCGGTGGTCGAGCTGGCGAACACCAGCAGGCAGCCGGCGACCAGCCCCGGCATGCTGAGCGGCACGATGACGGTGAACAGCGTTCGCCATCTCGAGGCGCCGAGTGCGGCCGAGGCGTCGCGCAGGTTGGGGTCGAGGCGCGACATCACGCTGATCAGCGGCAGCAGCATCAGCGGCATCTCGATCTGGGTCAGCGAGATCACCAGGCCGAGCTCGGTCTGCAACAGCCGCAGCGGCTCGGAGATGACGCCGAGCGAGAGCAGGAGCTGGTTCACCAAGCCCTCGCGGCCGAGCACGACGATCCAGGCGAAGGTACGGACCACGACCGACAGCAAGAGCGGCATGACGATGATGAACAGCAGCACGCGCTGCCAGCGCGCCGGCAGGTCGAGATAGACGAGCGCCAGCGGATAGCCGATCAGCACCGTGGTGCAGACCGTCTTGACGCCGAGCAGCAGCGTGTCGGCGATGACCTTGTAGGTGAAAGGATCGCCGTAGTACTTGGCCCAGCTCGCGACGCCGGGCTGGGTGAGTTTCTCGTCGTCGAAGAAGCTCACGCCGACCAGCAGCATCAGCGGCGCCAGGAAGAGGGCGACGAAGGCAAGCCCGAGCGGCAGCGCGAGCTGCCACTCGGAGAACTTCAGCAGCGGGCGCATCTCAGCTGTTCCTCACCAGCTCCGCTGGGGAGGTGTCGGCGTCTTCGTCGACGGAGGGGTCAAGAATCATCGCAGGGAGCGCGCCACTCCGTGGCGCTCATGGATCGTGTGATCAACAAAAAGAGCGCCACTGGAGTGGCGCGCTCCCGGCCCATGACCCCTCCGTCCGCGATTACGCGGACACCTCCCCAGCGAAGCCGGGGAGGAGGGTCCGAACTCACTTGGCCATTTCCTTGTTGAACTTCTCGATCCAGCTGGCGCGCAGCGGATTGATCTTGGCCCAGTCGTGCTGCACGTAGCCCGTCATCTCGTCGAGGCTCTTCATCGGCAGGTCGGGCGGCAGCACGGCATCCTTGTTGATGGGCAGGAAATTGTAGGGCGGCTTGGTCAACGCTTCCTGGATCTCCTTGCTGACGACCAGGTCGAGGTACTTGTAGGCGTTGGCCAGCTCGGCGGTGCCCTTGGCGATATGCATTGTGGTGAAGAAGGCGATCGCGCCGCTCTCCGGCTTGACGAAGGCGATGTCGATGCCCTTGCCCCTGAGCGTCGCGACGGTCTGGGTGTTGGTGTACATGACGTCGCACTGGCCCTGCTGGAACAGGCCCGGCATGGCGGCCGGCAGGCCGACGGCGGCGACCTTGGGGAGCACCTTCTTGAGCTCGGCCAGCGCCGGCTCGACGTTGGTCAGCGAGCCCCCGAACTGCTTGGACAGCTCGATCAGCGAGGAGGTGCCGAAGGTGGTCTGGAAGCCGGTCAGGCCGAGCCGCGACACCCACGGCTCGACCAGCAGGTCCTTCCAGCCCTTGGGCGCCGGCACCTTCTTCGGGTTGTAGGCGATGCCGACCACCTGGGCGCCGACGCAGACGCCGGCGTCGTCGACCAGCGACGGTGGGATCTTGCCGAGGTTGGTGAGCTTCTTGCCGTCGAACTTCTCGAACAGGCCGCCTTCGAGAGCGACGATGCGCGGGCCCGGGTCGAGCACGAAGACGTCGAAAGGTGGCGCGCCGCGGGCCGCCTTGGCCTTGCCGACCTGGTCCATGGCGAAGAGCGGCGCCAGCTCGAGGTCGATGTCGTCCTTCTTCTTGAGCGCCGGCATGACGACGGTGCGGTAGGCGTCCTCCCAGGTGCCCGGGTAGGTCGTCGCGATCAGGCTGCCCTTGGCGAAGGCGACCCGGGGCAGCAGGGAGGCCCCGCCGAGAGCGGCGGTGCCGGCGAGCAGGCTTCTGCGCGTGGGGCTTCTGAGACTGGTCATGAGGCTTACTCCTCGAGGATCAGGTGGGACGCGGGAACAGGGACGGGCGGGCATCGGGGGCGAGCGCGCAATAGCTCCGCCCGGTGGGCGGCGGGACGGGGCGGCGCGGCTCGACGATCTTGAGGAACACGCCGTCGCTCGTACGGGCCTCGTGCACGAGCTGGGAGCCGAGCGGCAGGCTGAGGCCGGGCTCGATGGGCCAGCGCTGCGGCCCGCCCTCGGCCGACAGCGTCAGTTGCTCGGGTCGAACGGACAGCAGCACGGGAGCGCCGCTGGCGAGGCCTGCGGGCGCTGCGACCTGCAGGGTGGCGCCGGCGTCGAGGGTCACCGTGGCATGGCCGTCGGCGAGCGCGGCGATGTGGCCGCCGAGCAGGTTGGTGGTTCCGATGAAGCCGTTGACGAACAGGGTGTTCGGCCGGTCGTAGATCGTGAGCGGCGTGTCGAACTGCTCGACCCGGCCCTGGTTCATGACGGCGATCCGGTCGGCGACGCTCATCGCCTCGTCCTGGTCGTGAGTCACCAGTATGGTGGTGAGGCCGAGCACGCGCTGCAGGCGCTTGACCTCGATCTGCATGTCGAGGCGCAGGTTGCGGTCGAGGGCGGCGAACGGCTCGTCGAGCAGCAGGATCGACGGCTCGACGGCGAGCGCGCGGGCGAGTGCCACGCGTTGCTGCTGGCCGCCCGAGAGCTGGCGCGGCAGGCGCTCGCGAAAGCCCTCGAGCTGGACGATGCCGAGGAAGCGGGCGACGCGGGCCTCGATGTCGGCGCTCTTCATGCCGCGGGCGCGCAGGCCGTAGGCGACGTTCTCCGCCACCGTCATGTGCGGGAACAGCGCGTAGTTCTGGAAGACGATGCCGACGTTGCGGCGATTGGCGGGCAGATGATCGATCGGTGCGCCGTCGACACGAACGCGGCCGGCGGCCTGGCGCACGAAGCCGGCGACGACGCGGAGCAAGGTGGTCTTGCCGCAACCCGAGGGGCCCAGCAGGGCGACGACCTCTCCCGGCTCGATGGACAGGCTCACGCCGTCCACGGCCAGGGCCAGGCCGTAGCGAACCGTTACGTCCTCGACGTCGAGCGTGCGCCCGGCGGGCCGCGCCGTCGCTACCGTCGAGCTCTGCCGTTGCTGTTGCACGCCCCTGTCTCCTCCCTGCGAAGGAGGCAAGGCGCATGCCAAGCCTGTCAAGTCAGCGTTACGTCAGGGCACGCATGCGGAAGACGAAACGAAACGTCATCCGGCGCGAGCGTGCCGCTCCTGTGGCACCCTCATAGGTGCAAAAATTTTCGGTTCTCCTCCCCAGCTTCGCTTAGCTTCGCTGGAAAGGTGTCCGCGCCTGGTCTCGGGCCCATGACCCCTCCGTCGCCGTATGACGGTGACACCTCCCCAGACTCGCTCCAGCGAAGCTGAGGAGGAGGAACGAAAAGCGGGCGCCTATGAGTGGCGCGCTTCGGCGATGATCCCGGTAATCTTCAGCCCAGCTTGCCCATCGCCACGGCGGTGTCGGCCATGCGGTTGGAGAAGCCCCATTCGTTGTCGTACCAGCTCATGACGCGGACCAGCGTGCCGTCCATCACCTTTGTCTGGTCCATGTGAAAGGTCGACGAGTGGGCATCGTGATTGAAGTCGATCGAAACGTTGGGCTGATCGGTCCAGCCGAGGATGCCCTTGAGCTGGTTGGCGGCGGCGAGCTTGACCGCCTTGTTGATCTCGTCCTTGTCGGTCTTGCGCTTGGCGACGAACTTGAAATCGATCATCGAGACGTTCGGCGTCGGCACGCGGATCGCCACGCCGTCGAGCTTGCCGTTGAGCTCGGGCAGCACCAGGCCGACGGCCTTCGCGGCACCGGTCGAGGTCGGGATCATCGAAAGCGCCGCGGCGCGGCCGCGGTAGAGATCCTTGTGCATGGTGTCGAGCGTCGGCTGGTCGCCGGTGTAGGCGTGGATCGTCGTCATGAAGCCATGCTCGATGCCGACCGCGTCGTTCAGCACCTTGGCGACCGGCGCCAGGCAGTTGGTCGTGCACGAGGCGTTGGAGACGACGACGTGCTCCTTGGTGAGCTTGTCGTGGTTGACGCCGTAGACCACCGTCAGGTCGGCATTGTCGGCCGGCGCCGAGACCAGCACGCGCCTGGCGCCCGCCGCGAGATGGGCCGAGGCAGCCTTCTTCGAGGTGAAGAAGCCGGTGCACTCCAGCGCCAGCTCGACGCCCAGCTCCTTGTGCGGCAGCTTGCTGGGATCGCGCTCGGCCGTGACCTTCATCTTGCCCCGGCCGACATCGATCGTGTCGCCGTCGACCTTGACCTCGCCGTTGAAGCGGCCGTGCACGCTGTCGAAGCGGAACAGGTGGGCGTTGGTCTCGACCGGGCCGAGATCGTTGATCGCCACCACCTCGATATCCTTGCGGCCAGACTCGATGATCGCGCGCATGACGTTGCGGCCGATCCGTCCGAAGCCGTTGATTGCAACCCGAACTGCCATGTTCTCCTCCGTTACCGGTTGTTGAGCCGGCGCGCCGCATCGGCGATCGCCTCGGCCGTGATGCCGAAATGCTTGTAGAGATCGGCCGCCTTGCCCGACGCGCCGAAGCCGTTCATGCCGACGAAAGCGCCGCGCGTGCCGAGCCAGCGCTCCCAGCCGAAACCCACGGCCGCCTCGCAGGCGACCCGCACCGTGCCGTCGGCGCCGAGCACCTCCCGGCGATAGGGAGCGTCTTGGGCCGCGAACAGTTCCCACGACGGCATCGAGACCACCGCGGCGGCAAGCCCGTCGTTCGCCAGCAGGTCGCGCGCCTTCAATGCAAGCTGCACTTCCGAGCCCGAGGCGATCAGCCTGATCGGTGCCGAGGCCTCGCCCGCCAGGAGGTAGGCGCCCTTGGCGCAGCGATTGTCCCCGGCGTCGCGCACGGTCGGCAGGTTCTGGCGGGTGAGCGCGATCACGGTCGGCGTCTTGTGCGATTCGAGCGCGATCTGCCAGCATTCCGCCGTCTCGATCGTGTCGGCCGGGCGCATCACCTGGAGGTTGGGGATGGTGCGCAGCGCCGCCAGATGCTCGACCGGCTGATGGGTCGGACCGTCTTCGCCGAGGCCAATCGAATCGTGGGTCATCACATAGATGACACGCAGGCCCATCAGGGCGGCGAGACGGATCGACGGCCGGCAGTAGTCGGTGAAGACCAGGAACGTGCCGCCGTACGGGATCACTCCGCCGTGCAGCGCCATGCCGTTCATCGCCGCTGCCATGGCATGCTCGCGGATGCCGTAATAGACGTAACGGCCGCCCGGATCGGCGGCGGTCTGCGCCTTCAAGGTCGCCGTCTTGGTGTTGTTCGATCCGGTGAGGTCGGCCGAGCCGCCGACCATGTCGGGCAGCAACGGATTCAGGATCTCGAGCACTTCCTGGCTCGACTTGCGCGTCGCCCACGATGGCTTGTCGGTCGCCATCCTGGCCTTGAAGCTGCCAATGGCCTCGCCGACGGTCGGCGGAATGTCGCCCTTCTGCCGGCGATCGAACTCGGCGCGATCGCCGTCGGCCATTGCCGCGTGGCGCCGCGTCCACTTGCGATGAGCCGACTTGCCGCGTGCGCCGACCTTGCGCCAGGCGGTCAGGATCGGCTCGGGAATCTCGAACGCCTGATGCGGCCAGCCGAGCTTCTCGCGTGCACCCGCGACCTCATCCTTGCCGAGCGGCGAGCCGTGCGTGGCGGCGGTCCCGGCCTTGGTCGGCGCGCCGTAGCCGATCACCGTCTTGCAGGCGATCATCGACGGCTTATCGGTGACGGCGCGGGCGCGGCGGATGGCGCGGGTGACGGCCTCGGCGTCGTGACCGTCGACCGCCTGGACGTGCCAGCCGGCGGCGGCGAAGCGCTTCTTGTGATCGTCCGAGGTGCTGAGCGAGGTGGCACCATCGATCGAGATGCCGTTGTCGTCGAACAGCACGATCAGGCGACCGAGACCGAGATGGCCGGCCAAGGTGACAGCCTCCTGGCCGACTCCTTCCATCAGGCAGCCATCACCCGCGATGACGTAAGTAAAGTGATCGACGAGGTCGCGGCCGAAGCGCTCGGCGAGCAGGCGCTCGGCCAGCGCAAAGCCGACCGAATTGCCGAGTCCCTGGCCGAGCGGGCCGGTGGTCGTCTCGATGCCGCTGGCGTGCCCGTGCTCGGGATGGCCGGCAGTGCGACTGCCGACCTGGCGGAAATGCTTCAACTCGTCGAGCGTCATGTCGGCATAGCCGGTGAGATGCAGCAGCGCATAGAGCAGCATCGAGCCATGACCGGCCGACAGGACGAAGCGATCGCGATCCGGCCAGTGCGGATCGGCCGCATCGAACTTCATGAACCTGGTGAACAGCACGGTGGCCACTTCGGCCATGCCCATGGGCATGCCGGGATGGCCGGAGTCCGCCTGTTGCACGGCATCCATGGCCAGCGCGCGGATGGCGTTGGCCATGTCGCGGCGTTCGACTGCTTGTTCGGTCATTTCACCCGGGTGGCGTAGGGGTTTTCGAAGCGGCGCGCAACATGCCGACCACCCTCCCGAGCGTCAATCCGCAAAAGGACATGGCTGCGCCAAGCCCCTGTTCTATTTGTGCGATTGAGGAGTTTACGGCTGGCGCAGCAGGGGCACTTCCGCGCGGCGACGCTGCTCGTAGATGATCGACGTCTCGATCCGCGTCACGCCCGGCCGGTTGGTGAAATGGTCGAGCGCCAGATCCTTCAGGTGCTGGGTGTCGCGCGCCACGACGTGGACCACGAGGTCGTGGCGGCCGGTGATGAGAAAGGCCGAGCGCACCTCCGGGATGGTTTCGACGTCGGTCATGAAGGTATCGACCGTCGCGCGCTCATGCTTGGCCAGCTCGATGAACAGCAAGGCCTCGATGCCGACGCCCATCTGCCTGGCCTCGACCACGGCATGGGAGCCGATCAGGACGCCCGCGCTCCACAGGCGCTTCACCCGCTCGTGGCAGCTCGACGGCGCCAACCCGACGCGGGCCGCGAGTTCCTTGTTCGGAATCCGAGAATCGTTCTGCAAAATGGCGACAATGGCGAAATCAATTCGGTCAAAGGGTGACATCGCCGCAGGATGACCGAAATCTGTTCGGTTGCAAAGAACGGGTCAAGTCATAGTCTGCTGCGAAAGGCAACAGACGAGGAACAGCATGAGCTTCGACCTGCCGAGGCTCGCCAACCTGCAGCCTGCCGACATCGAGCGCTTCCAGCATGATGGTTTTCTCGTGGTCGAGAAGGTCCTGTCGCCTGACCGTGTCGAGGCGTTGCGCGCGACCTTTACCCGGCTGTTTGCCGGCAAGTTCGACACCGGCATCTACCCCGACGAATGGTACTGGCGGGAGGGCATGAGCCTGCCCGACGTCACGCGTCACATGGCGAATGCCTGGAAGGCCGATCTGACGGTTGCCAGGCTGGCGCTGTCGGCCGATGTCGGGCGCGCCGCGACGACGTTGACCGGCTGGTCGGGCGCGCGCCTCGGCCAGGACACGATCTGGTGGAAGGCGCCCAAGACCAAAGCCGTGACGCTGCACCAGGACACCTCGTTCCTGGACTATCTCGACCCGCCGCAGACAATCACCTGCTGGGTGACTCTGGACGACACCCATCGCGACGTCGGCACGCTCGAATACGTCGCCGGCTCGCACCGCTGGCCGCTGACCCCGATTCCCGAGGGCTTCCATGCTCCCGACGACTATCGCGCCCTGATGAAGAACGCCGCGCGGCTGGCCGGCGTGCTGGACCCGCAGCCGTCCTTCATCGAGATTCCGGCGGGTTCCTGCGTCCTGCACGCCGGCGAGATCTGGCACGGCTCGGCGCCGAACAACGCGGCCGATCGCATGCGCCGCTCGATCGGCATCCACCTGACGCCGGCCGACGTGCGATTCTCCGATCGGCCGGGCGGTTACATATGTCGGCGCTACCAGCGGACGGATGATCCGAGCCTCGACGAGAGCTACTTTCCCATCCTGTGGACAAACGACGGCCATCGCACGCCGTGGATCGAGGGTTATTGCAAGACCGGCAAGCGCAGCGCACGCCGCTGAGACAGGGCTGTCGAGTATGTCGTTTCCTCCGTCATCCCGAGCGGAGCCGAGCGCAGCGAGGCGTAGTCGAGGGATCTGTCGTCGGAAAATAAAAGGTCCCTCGACTGCGCTGCCAATGGCGCTGTAACCAGCACCCAATCGGGCGGCTCCGCTCGGGATGACGGATTTTTTGGCACTGACAGGAGTGGATGATGAGCGCGCGCGAGGACGGACTGCCGGTGCCCTACATGGAGCGCACGCGACACTACTATCGCGCGCTCGGCTACGAGACGGACTACGTCTGGGCTCACCACGACGACGTTCCGTTCGCGCGTCTTTCCAAACCGTTCCGCGAATCGACGATAGCCCTGATCACGACGGCCGGACCGCCCGACCTGTCGAACCGGGACGCGCGCAATCGCAAGCACGTCTGGTCCGGCGAGGTCGAGAATCCGCCGGCCAGCTTCGACACCGACGTCGCGTGGGACAGGGAGGCGACCCACACCGACGACCGGGAGACGTTCCTGCCCATCGACGCGATGAGGATGCTGGTTGCGGACGGCACGATCGGCGCGCTGTCGCCGCGCTTTCACGGCGCGCCGACCGACTACAGCCACAGGAAGACGACCGAGGAAGACGCGCCGGAGATCCTGCGACGATTGCGCGAGGACGAGGTCGACGCGGCGCTGCTCACCGCGCTTTGACCCGTCTGTCACCAGACCGTGAGTCTGGTCGCCCGTCATCTCGAGGCGCACGGCATCCCGACCGTCGTCGTGGGCTCGGCCCGGGACATCGTCGAGCATTGCGGCGTGCCGCGCTTCGTGTTCAGCGATTTTCCTCTGGGCAATCCCTGTGGCCACCCGTGGAACGCCGACATGCAGACGGCGGTCGTAAGGCGCGCCTTGTTGCTCCTGGACGCAGCGACGACGCCTCGCACCACCTTGCGCGCGCCCTTCGCGTGGAAGCTCGATCCAGAGTGGCGCGAGCGCTACAACCGGGTGAGGCCGGAGGACCGCGAGCGGCTGCTTGCGGCGGGCGTGGCGCGCCGCGAGAGGCGAAAGCAGGCGTCGCACCCCGGCGGCAACATCTAGCGGTTTGCGTTGCTCCACAGGGTCAAGATGTTGACCGCTGTACGGGGCAGCACTTATGATTCCGCGATGGAGCAGGTGCAGCCAGGATACCAACTGCCATCCGTCGGCGGGAGAGCCATGGCCAAGGCTGGCAGTGCGAAGGATCGCGTGAACGACGCGCTGAGCCGCCTCGAGTCGATGGTGGATGCGCGCCTGCAGAGTGAGAAGGCCCGCGCCGACGAGTTGGCCGACAAACTGGCCAGGCTGGAGCGCCAGCACAACGAGCTGAAGAAGGTTGCGAGCGAAGTCGAAGGCCGGCTCGACCGGGCGATGGAATACATCCGCTCTTTGCTGGCCGTCGACCAGAAGTGACGTCAGACTATCGATCCCCTCGAACGCCGATACGGCGCAAAAACGGAGGAGCGGAATATGCCGCGAGAAGTATCGATTCAGATCGCCAATCGAACCTACGAATTCGCCTGCGGCGAGGGCGAGGAGGCGCGGGTCCAGGAACTCGCCGCCTATGTCGACGAGAAGGTGAACGAGCTGCGCCGCCAGATGCCGGGCACGCCCGAGGTCAAGCTGCTGGTCTTCGCCGCCCTGCTGCTGGCGGAGGAGAGCCGCGAGGCACGCGGCATCGCCAAGGCTGCGGAGAACGCCCGAGCCAGCGCCACCGACAATGCCGAGACGCTGGCGACAGCGCTCGAGGATTTGATCACCGCGCGCGTCGACAAGATGAGCCGCAAGATGAGTGGCGCGGCGTAGCCATCGTTCATGCTCTTGCGGACCGCGAGCGTCTCGCTCGCTCGTGATTCTGAGCGAACGAGACGCTCGCGGTCCGGAAGATGAAGAAGCCCGTCATTGCAGGCATCCTCCGCAATCACTAGATTGGGGGCGGGGCGGACTCTGCGCGGTGCGAGGTTCGCTTAAAACCCCGGGGCCAATAAGAACTCCTGGGAACTGTTCCTGGCCTTGACTGTGGTCTTGGCTACACGGTGCCCACCTGCTTTGGCAGGCCTTGGAGGTTCTACGAACCACGGCCCATCGTGGATCCGCCCCACCTGATCTTCTGCCGGGGGCGCCGCTCATAGGCGCTAACTTTTTCGGTCGCCCCTCCCCAGCTTTGGGAGCTTTGCTGACGAGATCCTTTGCACGCCGGCGCGCACAAAGATTCTGAGAAAATCGGGGCGGTACCCGCCCCGATTTTCATAGGAGTTCCCCACCGGCCCGAGGGCCGACCCGCCGAGCCAAGAAACTGGCGGCTTGCCGCCAGTTTCTTACCAGAACCGAAAGATTCGCGCCTATTGGTCGCGCCACTCCAGTGGCGCGAATTTGCTTTTGAGCAACGAAGTCGCGCGCCCCCGGCGCACCATTGTTTTTCTGCCGCCAGCGAGCATCCTGTCACCCATGACCCTGATCGAGGACAAGCGTCGTCTGCGCGGCGTCATGGTGGCGCGGCGCCGGGCACTGGGCGAGGCTCATCGCCGCGCAGCGGCGGCGCACCTGCGCGCCGCCTTCCTCGACGAGAAGCCGTTCGCGCTTCCGGCCGTGGTCACCGCCTTCTGGCCGATCGGCGAGGAAATCGACGTCCGGCCGCTGATGCGGGCCCTCGTCGACGCCGGCTGCCGACTTGCGCTGCCGGTCGTCCAGGGCAAGCGCCAGCCGCTGGTGTTTCGTGCCTGGTCGCCGGGCGACGAACTGGAGGCGGGCGTGTTCGGCACCTTCCATCCGTTCAGCCATCGCGAGGCGCTCGAGCCCGACGCCCTGCTGGTGCCGCTGCTCGCCTGTGACAGCGAGGGCTGGCGGCTGGGCTATGGTGGCGGCTTCTACGACCGTACCCTCGCTGCCTTGCGCGCGCGGCGGCGGGTGACGGCCGTCGGCGTGGGCTACGACGAGCAGGTCGTCGACGCCGTGCCGCACGGGCCGGAGGACCAGCGCCTCGATTGGCTGTTGACCGACCGGCGCGCTTGCGCCTTTGTCTGACGCATGAAGGTTCTGTTTTGCGGCGACATCGTCGGCCGCGCCGGCCGCGACGCCGTCATCAAGGAAGTGCCGCGGCTGCGCCGCGAGCTCGATCTCGATTTTGTCGTGGTCAACGGCGAGAACGCCGCCGCCGGCTTCGGCATCACTGCCAAGATCTGTGCCGAGCTGCACGATGCCGGGGTCGACTGCATCACCACCGGCAACCATGTCTGGGATCAGCGCGAGATCATCCCCTACATCGCGCAGGACAAACGCCTGCTGCGGCCGATCAACTTCCCGCCCGGCACGCCGGGTTGGGGCGCCAACCTGTTCCAGACCGCGCGTGGCCAAAGGATCGTGGTCATCAATGTCATGTGCCGCCTGTTCATGGACGCGCTCGACGATCCTTTCCGCGCCGTCGATGTGGAACTGGCGAAGTACGTGCTGGGCGGCTCCGCCCACTTCATCCTGGTCGACGTGCACGGCGAGGCGACCAGCGAGAAGCAGTCGGTCGGACACTATTTCGATGGCCGTGTCTCGGCGGTGCTGGGCAGCCACAGCCACGTTCCAACCGCCGATGCCTGGATATTGCCCGGTCGCACGGCGTATCAGACGGACGTCGGCATGTGCGGCGATTACGACTCGGTCATCGGCATGAAAAAGGAGATCGCCGTCCAGCGCTTCATCCGCAAGATGCCGGGCGAGCGCCTGGCCCCGGCCGAAGGCGAGGGGACGCTCTGCGCGGCCCTCGTCGAAGCCGACGATCGGACAGGCTTGGCGCGGTCGATTCGCCCGGTCCGGCTGGGCGGCAGGCTGCCTCAGACGGCCTGACTCCTGCATCTTGTGGTCGCACCCGGGCGTACCTAGCTATTAGCAGTAGATGGAAGAGGCTCGTTGACGGCCTGGGAAAAAATAGGCATCCTTTTGATGTTAAAGGGTTTTTCGCCGGATCGGCGAGCTGTCTTCCAGGTTAGAGGGGGCGTCGGAATCAAGGTTCCGACGTTTTTTAGCGGGGGCTTCGGCCCCCGCCTTTTTTTGCCCTGTGGGCGGCTCGCGGGCCTACGACACTCCCAAACGGCACGAGAAGTGGTATAGGCGCCCCAGGAAATCACTGAATCTGGTTGTCGGGCGATGGCTGGCCATTCGCAATTCAAGAACATCATGCACCGCAAAGGGCGCCAGGACGCCCAGCGGGCCAAGATCTTCACCAAGCTGATCCGCGAGATCACCACAGCGGCGCGCCTGGGCTCGCCCGATCCGAATTCCAATCCGCGCCTTCGCGCCGCCATGATTGCCGCGCGCGACAACAACATGACGCGCGACACGATCGATCGTGCCATCAAGCGCGGCTCGGGCTCCGATGCCGACGCCAACTACGACGAGGTGCGCTACGAGGGCTACGGCCCCGCCGGTGTCGCCGTGATCGTCGAGGCACTGACCAACAACCGCAACCGCACCGCCGGGGAGGTGCGTTCGATGTTCTCCAAGCACGGCGGCAATCTCGGCGAATCGAACAGTGTGTCGTTCATGTTCGATCGCCTGGGCGAGTTCCGCTTCCCGCTCGCCGTCGGCTCGGCCGACGACGTGCTCGAGAAGGCGATCGATGCCGGCGCCGACGACGTGGTGAGCGGCGAGGGACCCGAGGGCGTGCACGAGATCTACTGCGCACAGGACAGCTTCAACGCCGTGCGCGAGGCGCTCGAGAGTTCGCTCGGGCAGCCCTCGGTCGCCAAGCTGACGTGGCGGCCCAAGACGACGACGCCGGTCGAGGGCGACACCGTGCGCACCCTTGTCGACCTGATCGCGGCGCTGGAAGACAACGACGACGTCCAGAACGTCTACGCCAATTTCGAGGTGTCGGACGACGCCCTGGCGAAGTTCGCGGCCTGACGGCGCGATGAGATTGATCGGCCTCGATCCCGGTTTGCGGCTGACCGGCTGGGGCGTGATCGAGGTCGACGGCAACCGGCTGCGCCATGTAGCGCACGGCGTCGTGCGCGTCGATCCTTCGGGTGTGCTCGCCGGCCGCTTGCGTGCCCTCTACGACGGCGTCGCCGCGGTCGTCGCCGCCCAACAGCCCGCGGAAGCGGCGGTCGAGGAGACGTTCGTGAACGTCAATCCGGGATCCACCCTCAAGCTCGGCCAGGCGCGCGGTGTGGTCATGCTGGCGCCGGCGCGCGCCGGCCTGCCGGTGTTCGAGTATGCTGCCAACCTGATCAAGAAATCGGTGACCGGGGCCGGCCACGCCGACAAGCGCCAGATCGCCATGATGGTCGGCCGCCTGCTGCCCGGCAGCGATGCCGAGGGCGACGCTGCCGACGCACTGGCTGTGGCGATCTGCCATGCCCATCACCGTGCCACCCTCCGCCGCATCGAGGCCGCGCTGTGATCGCCCGGCTGAAAGGCGTCGTCGAGTCGATCGACACCGACAGCGCCGTAATCGACGTCGGCGGCGTCGGCTATCTCGTGTCGGCGTCGGCTCGCACCCTGCGCGATCTCGCGCCGGGCGCCGGCGTGACCGTGCTGGTCGAGACCATCGTGCGCGAGGACGCGATCGCGCTCTTCGGCTTTCTCGACAGCGGCGAGCGCGACTGGTTCCGCATCCTGACCACTGTGCAGGGCGTCGGCGCGCGCGTGGCACTCTCGATCCTGTCGACGCTCGCTCCCGACGAGATCGCCCGCGCCATCGTCGCCCAGGACCGCGCGACGCTGAGCCGGCCGCCCGGCGTCGGGCCGAAGCTCGCCGCCCGGCTCGCCACCGAGCTCAAGGATCGCGCCGCATCGTTCGGTGTGGCGCCGGTTGGCCGCGGCGTCGCACAGTCGCCAGCCCCGGTCGCGGCGAGCGGCTCGGTCAACGAGGATGCGGTCTCGGCCCTGGTCAACCTCGGCTACAAGCGTGTCGAGGCGTTCGGCGCCGTGGCCCGTGCGACACAGCAGCTCGGTGCCGAGGCCACGTTCGATGCCGTCGTGCGCGCCGGCCTGCGCGAGCTGGCACGATGAAGGCGCCGGGGAGCCCTACGCCCGACCGGCCCGCCGATCGCCTGGTGGCGGCGGCGCGTGCCGACGAAGACGCGGCCGAGCTGGCGCTGCGGCCACAGTCGCTCGACGATTTCATCGGCCAGAAGCAGCTTCGCGAGAACCTGAAGATCTACATCGCCGCCGCCAAATCTCGTGGCGAAGCGCTCGATCACGTGCTGTTCCACGGGCCCCCCGGGCTCGGCAAGACGACGCTGGCGCAAATCGTGGCGCGCGAGATGGGTGTGGGCTTTCGCGCTACCTCCGGCCCGGTGATCCAGAAGGCGGGTGATCTCGCCGCCCAGCTCACCAACCTGCAGCCGCTCGACGTGCTGTTCATCGACGAGATCCATCGCCTCAACCCGGCGATCGAGGAGGTGCTCTATCCGGCGATGGAGGATTTCCAGCTCGACCTGATGATCGGCGAGGGACCGGCGGCGCGCTCGGTGCGCATCGAGCTGCCGCCGTTCACTCTGGTGGGCGCCACGACGCGCTCCGGCCTGATGACCCGTCCACTGCGCGAACGCTTCGGCATTCCGCTGCGCATGGTGTTCTACGAGCCGGCCGAGCTCGAGACGATCGTGCATCGCGCGGCGCGCGTCCTGAAGATGACCATGGCGCCCGACGGTGGGGCGGAGATCGCCAAGCGCTCGCGCGGCACGCCGCGTGTCGCCAACCGTCTGCTGCGCCGGGTGCGCGACTTCGCGGCGGTCGGCGGCGAGGCGGTGGTCGACGCGAAGGTCGCCGACTCGGCGCTGAACCGGCTCGAGATCGACGGCCGCGGGCTCGACGCCCAGGATCGCCGCTACCTTTCCTGCATCGCCGACAACTACGGCGGCGGCCCGGTCGGGGCCGAGACGCTCGCTGCCGCGCTCGCTGAGCAGCGCGACGTCATCGAGGATGTGATAGAACCCTACCTGATGCAGCTCGGCCTGCTGATGCGCACGCCGCGCGGGCGGCTGCTCTCGGAGGCGGGCTACCGTCACCTGGGGCTGGCAATGCCGGCGACGCAATCGCGCCAGCTCGACCTGCTTGCGCCGGACGGGACGGCGGAGCCGGCGTGAGCGCGCCGACCTCCGGCCGCGTGGTCGACGGCGCCCACGTGCTGCCCGTGCGCATCTACTACGAGGACACCGACGCGGCGGGTATCGTCTACTATGCCAACTGGCTGCGCTTCCTGGAGCGTGGCCGCACCGAGATGCTGCGCCTGCTCGGCCAGCAGCACAGCGCGCTGCGCGATGCGCGCGGCGTCAACTGGGTGGTGCGCCGCTGCGTCATCGACTACCTGAAGCCGGCGCGGCTCGACGAGACGATCGACGTGGTGACCCGCTGTGCAGTGCCACGCGGGGCTTCGCTCGATATGTCGCAGGAGGCGTGGCGCGGCGAGGAGTTACTGGTCCGGGCCGACCTGCTGGTCGCCTGCATGGCGGCCGACGGCCGGCCGACTCGACTGCCTCCGCATGTCCGCACAGCTTTGTCACAGGTTGCGACGAATGGCGCCGGACCCGCCGGCACGGCTCCCGGGGCAACGCCCCGCTCACGCCATATTCGAGTATAAACCTTTGAACCAACGGAGATATCAATGGACGCGTTCGCGCAGGTCGCCGGCACCCCCCTCGGCGGCAGCACCGGACCGATCGACATGTCGGTCTATGGCCTGTTCATGCAGGCCGACTGGGTCGTCAAGGCGGTGATGATTGC
This sequence comes from Reyranella sp., assembly GCA_022844015.1. Classification (GTDB taxonomy): domain Bacteria; phylum Pseudomonadota; class Alphaproteobacteria; order Reyranellales; family Reyranellaceae; genus Reyranella. The sequence goes on from JALHMO010000063.1 coordinate 15,990, forward strand.
GCTGCTGCTGGCGTCTTTCTGGTCATGGGCGATCATCTTCGAGAAGATGATTCGCCTGCGCTCCCTGAAGAAGAGCGCGCAGTCGTTCGAGGACACGTTCTGGTCGGGCGTGTCGCTCGAGGATCTCTACGATCGGGTGGGCACCAAGCCCGACGATCCGATGTCGAGCATCTTCTCGTCGGCGATGCGCGAATGGCGTCGCTCGGTATCGAAGGGGCTCGACGCCAGCGCCTCGGCGCGCGCCGCGCTGCGCCAGCGCATCGAGCAGGTCATGGGTGTCACCATCCAGCGCGAGATGGAGGCGATCGAGAAGCGACTTGGATTCCTGGCGACAGTCGGCGCCAACGCCACCTTCGTTGGTCTCTTCGGCACGGTGTGGGGCATCATGAACAGCTTCGGCCATATCGCGCAGTCGAAGAACACGTCGCTCGCCGTCGTGGCACCGGGCATTTCCGAGGCGCTGTTCGCCACGGCGATCGGTCTGGTCGCCGCCATCCCCGCGGCCGGTGCGTACAACATCCTGTCGGGCCAGGTCGCGCGCTACGCCCAGCAGCTCGAATCGTTCGCCGGTGAGTTCATCACCATCCTGTCGCGCCAGCTCGAGGAGCAGGTCTGATGGCAGGAATCATTCCTGCCCCCGGCTCTACCTCGGGCGGCGGCAAGTTCAGGCGACGACGCTACGTGCCGATCGCCGACATCAACGTGACGCCGCTGGTCGACGTCATGCTGGTGCTGCTGATCATCTTCATGGTGACAGCGCCGCTGTTGCAGGTCGGCGTGCCGGTCGATCTGCCGAAGACCAGCGCCCAGCAGGTCGGCGGCAAGGACGAGCCGCTGGTCGTGTCGGTGAACGCGCAGGACGAGGTGTTCCTCGGCGAGACCAGGTACGAGCTGCCAGAGCTCGCCACCAAGCTCAAGGCGGTGCACGAGGAGAAGCCCGACCAGCGCGTCTTCATCCGCGGCGACAAGGCCGTGAACTACGGAAAGATGATGGAGGTCATGGGCGTAGTGATCGACAGCGGCTTCCGCCAGCTCGGCCTGCTGGGCGAGCAGGCGCAGGCGCTCGGCAAGGGCGGCGGCACGGTGAGCCCTGCACCGGCGCCGCGCGGTAGCCAGCCGCAACAGCAACCGCAAGCGCCGGCGCCCAGGCGTTAGCGGATCGGAGAGGTGGTCGATGGCACGGCGGCCGCGCGACGGCATCGAGATGCGCACCCCGGCAGTCGTGTCGGGGATGGTGCATGCCGTGGCGCTGGCTGCGGCCGTGCTGGGTCTCGACTTTTTCAGCAAGCAGCCGCCGCTCGAACCCGAGCCGGTGATGGTCGAGTTCGAGGCGATCGACAAGAAGGCCGCTGCGCCCACCGTCGGCAATCCGCCGCCGCAGCCCAAGGAAGTTCCGATCGCGCAGGAGACGTCGAAGGCACCGCCGCCGAAGACCTCCGACCCGCCGCCGGCGCCGGAGAGGCCCAAGCCGGACATCGCCGAGGCGCCCAAGCCGACGCCGCCGGCCGAGAGGCCGAAGCCCGAGGTTGCCGAGGCGCCCAAGCCGACGCCGCCGGTCGAGAAGCCGAAGCCGGAGATTTCCAAGCCGGCCGAGGACCTGATCGCGCTGAAACCCAAGGAACCCGAGCCGCCCAAGGTCGAGAAGCCGCCGGAGCCGCCCAAGCCCGTGCCCGAGGTCAAGAAGCCCGAGCCGCCGAAGCCCACGCCGCCCAAGCCGCCTCAACAGGTCGCGAAGCCGGAGCCGCCGAAGCCGGCACCGCCCAAGCCGGCACCGCCCAAGCCCAACGTCGATTCGATGATCGACGACATCCTGAAGAACAAGCAGTCGCCGCAGAAGGTGCAAACGCCGGAGCAGCAGCCCAAGCCGGTGCCAAATCCGACGCGCCAGGCGCCGGCGGCGCCCAATCTCGCCACCGTCGTGACGGCGAGCGAGATCGAAGGAGTACGCAACAGGATCCGTCCGTGCTGGAATTTCCCGGCCGGCGTCCGCGATCAGGCCGGGCTGCTCGTCGTGCTGACCGTCCAGATGAACCAGGACGGCACGCCGGTGAAGGCAGAGCTGCGCGACACCGGACGCTACAACAACGATCCGACCTTCCGCGCCGCCGCCGACGCGGCTCGCCGCGCCATCATGAATCCGCGCTGCCAGCCATGGCCGCTGCCCGCTGACAAGTACAACTCGTGGCGCACCATCACCTTCAACTTCGATCCCCGCGACTACTGACGTTCGAGCTCGCAACTACCGACGCAGTCACAAGAAAATCGAGGCCCCTCGCATGATCACGAAGAGCAATCCGATGCTTCCCCGGCGGTTGACGATCCTGGGCGGCGCCGCCCTTGCCGCCGGTGCCGCGGCGCCGGCCCGAGCCCAGCTGACCATCGACATGACCCGGCCCACCTTCGAGCCGGTACCGATCGCCATTGTCGACTTTTCCGGCGATCGCGTCGGCGCGCAGATCGCAGAGGTGATCCGCAACGACCTGCAGAATTGCGGCCTGTTTCGCTCGATCTCGCCCAGCGCCTTCATTCAGCGCGACATCGACGCCCATTCGGCGCCGCGCTTTCCCGACTGGCGCAGCATCGGCGCAGCCGGCCTGGTGGTCGGGCAAGTCCAGTCGGGCGGCGGCAACATCAAGGTCGACTTCCGCCTGTGGGACGTCGTGGTCGGCCAGCAGGCGACGGGGCTGTCCTTCAACAGCCAGCCGGGCAACTGGCGACGGCTCGCGCACATCATCGCCGACGCCATCTACAAGCGTGTGACCGGCGAGGACGGCTATTTCGACACCCGCGTCGCCTACGTGTCGGAGAGCGGCCCGGGCAACGCCCGGGTCAAGCGGATCGCCATCATGGACCAGGACGGCGCCAACAACCGCTACATCACCGACGGGCGGACGATCGCGCTGACCCCGCGTTTCTCGCCGACCCTGCAGGAGATCGTCTACATGGCGTACGGCGAGGACCGCGGTCCGCCGCGCGTCTACCTGCAGAGTGTCGACAGCAGCCGGAGGGAACTCCTCGGCAACTTCCCCGGCATGAGCTTTGCACCGCGCTTCTCTCCCGACGGCACCAAGGTCGTGATGAGCATCTCCGCCGACGGCAACAGCGATCTGTACGAGATGGATGTGCGTGGCCGCGCGCTGCGCCGGCTGACCAACACGCCGGCGATCGACACCTCGCCCTGCTACTCCAACGACGGCTCGCAGATCGTCTTCAACTCCGACCGTGGCGGCTCCCAGCAGCTCTACGTCATGGGCGCCGGAGGCGGCGGAGAGCGCCGCATCAGCTTTGGCGAGGGACGCTATGCTACGCCGGTGTGGTCGCCGCGCGGCGACTACATCGCCTTCACCAAGATCGGCGCCGGCGGCTTCGGTATCGGCGTCATGCGTACCGACGGCAGCGGCGAGCGCTTGCTGGCCAGTGGATTCCTGGTCGAAGGGCCGACCTGGGCGCCCAACGGCCGCGTGCTGATGTTCTTCCGCGGCAATCCCAGCTCGGGCGGCCGGACCGGCTCGGTGGGCCTGTTCCAGATCGACATCACCGGTCGCTTCGAGCGCCAGGTTCCGACCCCGGGCGACGCATCCGACCCGGCCTGGTCACCCTTGATTCCGCAGTAGCGAAATATATGATCCTCGCCCCTCGGCCCGTGCGTACCTCTCGCCCGGGTCGAATTCGTTAGGAGACCTTCAAAATGCGCCTGTTCAAAGCATTAGCGACCGTTACAGCAATGGTCCTCCTGGCCGCTTGCAGCAGCGAGCAACAGCAGACTGCCTCTGCGGCAAGCACCACCGTAACGCCGGGTTCGGTCGGCGATTTCCGCCAGAATGTCGGTGATCGCGTGTTCTTCGATACGGACATGTCGACCATCCGCGAGGATGGAAGGCAGACGCTCAACCGCCAGGCCGAGTGGCTGAAAAAATACACCAACTACCCCGTCACCATCGAGGGCCATTGCGACGAGCGCGGCACACGCGAGTACAACTTGGCGCTCGGCGAGCGCCGTGCCAACGCTGCCCGTCAGTACCTGATCGCCCAGGGTATCCCGGCCTCTCGCATCAAGACCATCAGCTACGGCAAGGAGCGTCCCGATCCCGTGGGTTCCGACGAAGCGGCCTGGGCACGCAACCGCCGGGCCGTGACCGAGCTGCAGTAGCCCGATATCCCGCCCCGTCGCCGGTCGCCCTGCGGCCGGCGGTTTCGCTCGAAATTCTTCCCCCCCAGCGGAGCTCAGCGGAGCTGGGGAGACCCCAAGCACCCGGCGCGCCACGACGGCGTGAGATTGACCGCCGCTCATGGCTGGGGGCGCGCCACTCCAGTGGCGCATCTTTCCTGTGACCAGCGATGATTGCGCCACTGGAGTGGTGCCCCCGGCAGATCTTCGTAGGAGGAGCAGAAATGCCCCTATCCTTGATCCGCGGGAGGATCCTGCCTGAAAATGGCCGTCTTGCCATGAAAGCCTTGTTCGCGATGAAGCCATTGCTCTCCCGTCTCGTGATCGTCCTGGCGCTCGCCGTGCCGGCTGCGGCAGCGGCCCAGCGCGTCGATCCCGTTTATATCGAGGATCGGCTGAACCAGCTTCAACAGTCGATCACGATGCTGACCGGGCAGATCGAGCAGCTGCAGTATCGCAATCAGCAACTGCAGCAGCAGATGCAGAAGATGCAGACCGACTACGAGTTTCGCATCGAGCAGTTGGAGAAGGGCCGCCCCGGTGGTGCGCCACCGCGCGTGAACACGCCTTCCACACCGGCGCCCGGTCCGACGGCGGCCGCGACACCGAGCGCTGGAGGCGGTGGCGACCAGCTGTACCACGAGGCCTTCAAGAAGCTCCAGGACGGCGACTATGCCGGGGCGGAGAGGGGCTTCAAGGCATTCCTGCAGGGCAGCCCGAGGCACGCGTTGGCCGGCAATGCCCAGTACTGGCTGGGCGAGACCTACTATGCGCGGCGCGACTATCAGAACGCGATGACCGCGTTCGCCGAAGGCTACAGGACCTACAAGGGTAGCCCCAAAGGGCCGGACAACCTGCTGAAGCTCGGCGTCACCCTGGCTGCCCTGGGGCGCAAGCCGGATGCCTGCGCCGTGTTCGCCAAGTTCACCCAGGACTACCCGCGCGCCACCGACCTGCAGAAGCGTCGTGTCGATCAGGAGCGCCAGAAGAACACCTGCGGGTGAGTGCCGCCGACGCCGCGCCGCTCGATGCCGACGGCTTTTCCAACCTGATGGCCCCCTTCGCGCCGTTCGAATTGACTCCAGAGGTGGCGGTTGCCGTCTCCGGCGGGCGCGATTCGCTCGCTCTTGCGTTGCTGGCGCTGGAATGGACGGGCGCCCGCGGTGGGCGTGCCGTTGCCCTGATCGTGGATCACGGCCTGCGGCCCGAGTCGGCCGCGGAGGCCGCCGAGACCCTGCAGCGGTTGGCCGGGCTGGCGATCGACGGCATCGTCCTCAGGTGGTCCGGCGCCAAGCCGGGCACCCGCCTTCAGGAGGCGGCACGCTCGGCGCGCTACCGCCTGCTTAGCGAGGAGTGCCGGCGGCGCGGAATCCTGCATCTGCTGGTGGCCCATCATGCCGAAGATCAGGCAGAAACGGTGCGCATGCGTGCCGATCGCGAAAGTGGCGCCGATGGTCTGGCTGGCATGGCGGCTCTGGTCGAGTTCCCCGAGATGCGCCTGCTTCGGCCCCTGCTGCCGGTGTCGCGCGCTCGACTGACGGCGACCCTTGTCGCACGCAGTGTGCGATGGATCGACGATCCCTCCAACACAGATCCTCGCTTCGAGCGGGCGAGGCTGCGGCTGCGGGGCCACACGCCGCCTGGTTCATGCCTCCTCCCCAGCGAAGCTGGGGAGGAGAGGGCATACCGCGAACGCCAACTCGCTCATGCTGCGGTCGAGGCGGTCGAGTTCGACGAAGCCGGTCAGGCCGCCGTCGACCGAACCGGGTTCGCGCGCCTCGACAGCGCTTTGCAGGCCAGGCTGCTGAGCCGGCTCGTCCAGCGCATTGGCGGGCGTGATCATCCGCCGCGGCGTGACCGGCTGGAGCGGGCAGCGGCCCGGCTTGCCCAGCCTGCTGCCGGGCGGGGCAAGTCGGGCAGGGGGCAGGATTTCACCCTTTCTCGGTGTCGCCTTCTGCTGCGTCAGGTGCCCTGGAGCCCCGGTCTGCGTTGGCTGGTCCGGCCCGAAAAGGGCGAGACTGCAGCCCAGCCCCTAGTTCCGGCAGCATTTTTTGCTTGCGGCGCGGCCGCAAACAACCATCTACAATGACACCTTTCGCCAACGGATGTGCCCGTGAACCCGTTCAATCGTAATGCTGCTTTGTGGATCGTCATCGTGCTGCTGCTCGCGCTGCTCTACAGCGTGTTCCAGGGCGGCACGACGCGGTCCGCCGGCAACACGATCTCCTATTCCGACTTCGTGCGTGCCGTCGAGCAGCGTCAGGTCCAGGACGTCCGCATCCAGGGCAACACCATCACCGGCACTTTCCGCGAGCCGCGCAACGGCGTGCAGAAGTTCGGCACTTACGTGCCGAGCACGCCGGTCGACGAGCAGCTCATGCCGATGCTGATCAAGAACGTCGACCGCGTCGATGCCGGGCCGCCCGAGGAGGGCGTCAACCTCGGCAGCATCTTCGTCAGCTGGCTCCCCGTTCTCGTGCTGGTCGGCGTCTACATCTTCTTTCTGCGCCAAATGCAGAGCGGCACGGGCCGCGCCATGGGCTTCGGCAAGTCGCGCGCCCGCCTGCTCACCGAGAAGCATGGCCGCGTCACCTTCGAGGACGTGGCCGGCATCGACGAGGCCAAGGCCGAGCTGGAGGAGATCGTCGACTTCCTCAAGGATCCGCAGAAGTTCCAGCGCCTCGGCGGCAAGATTCCCAAGGGCTGCCTCCTGGTCGGCCCGCCGGGCACCGGCAAGACCTTGCTGGCGCGCGCCATCGCAGGCGAAGCCAACGTGCCGTTCTTCACCATCTCGGGCTCGGATTTCGTCGAGATGTTCGTCGGCGTGGGCGCGAGCCGCGTGCGCGACATGTTCGAGCAGGCCAAGAAGAACGCGCCCTGCATCGTGTTCATCGATGAGATCGACGCGGTCGGCCGCCATCGCGGCGCCGGCCTGGGCGGCGGCAACGACGAGCGCGAGCAGACGCTGAACCAGCTGCTGGTCGAGATGGACGGCTTCGAATCGAACGAAGGCGTGATCCTGATCGCCGCAACCAACCGGCCCGACGTGCTCGACCCGGCACTGCTGCGTCCCGGCCGCTTCGACCGCCAGGTCATCGTGCCCAATCCCGACGTCGGCGGGCGCGAGAAGATCCTCAAGGTGCACATGCGCAAGGTGCCGCTGGCACCCGACGTCGAGCCGCGCGTGCTGGCGCGCGGTACGCCGGGCTTCTCCGGCGCGGACCTCGCCAACCTGGTGAACGAGGCGGCGTTGCGCGCGGCCCGCGTCGGCAAGCGGCTGGTCACGATGGCGGACTTCGAGTACGCCAAGGACAAGGTGCTCATGGGCACCGAGCGGCGCTCGATGGCGATGACCGACGAGGAGAAGCGGTTGACTGCCTACCACGAGGCAGGCCACGCCCTGGTCTCCATGCACGTGCCCAAGAGCGATCCGCTGCACAAGGTGACGATCATCCCGCGCGGCCGGGCGCTCGGCGTCACCATGCAGCTGCCAGAGCGCGACCATCTCTCGCACAGCAAGCTCTACCTCGAATCGCGCCTGGCCATCATGTTCGGCGGGCGGGTCGCCGAGGAGATCATCTTCGGACCGGAGAACGTGACTACCGGCGCCGCGAACGACATCCAGGTCGCGACGCAGATGGCCCGTGGCATGGTCACCGCCTACGGCATGTCGGAGAAGCTTGGCCGGGTGCGATACCAGGCGAACGAGCAGGAGGTTTTCCTCGGCCACGCCGTCACCCAGACGCAGAACGTCTCGGAGGCGACCGCGCAGATCATCGACCAGGAGGTTCGTCGGTTGATCGAGGAGGCGGAGGGCAGGGCCCGGCAGGTCCTGACCGACCATCTCGAGGACCTGAACGTGATCGCCAAGGCGTTGCTCGAGTACGAATCGCTCAGCAACGACGAGATCAACCAGGTCCTGCGCGGCGAGAAGATCGTGCGCGACGACACCGGGGGCGCCGGCCACCACGACCGCCGCCGCCGCGCCTCGGTGCCGCCGACCAACGTCGGCCCGGCGCCGGGTGGCGCCAATCCCGAGCCGCAGCCGGGCGTTTGACGGCAAGCTTCGCCGGCGTCGGCCTCGATCGCCCGAGGATCATGGCGATCGTCAATGTGACGCCGGACTCCTTCTCCGACGGCGGCGAACGCCTCGACCCGTCGCAGGCCATCGACGATGGCCTGCGTTTCGTCTCGGAGGGGGCCGACATCGTCGATGTCGGAGGCGAGTCGACGCGCCCAGGCTCGATGGCAGTGGAGCCGGACGAGGAGCTGAGGCGGGTCCTTCCTGTTGTCGAGGGGTTGGCCAAGCGTGGCGTCGTGGTCTCGATCGATACGCGGCGCGCCGCAGTAGCACGGGCTTGTCTCGATGCCGGCGCCCGCATCGTCAACGACGTGTCGGGCCTGCGGGACGATCCCGGGCTCATGCCGCTGGTGGCAGAACGGCGCGCGTCGGTCGTGGTGATGCACCGCGCCGGCCGTGCGGAGGAGAAGTATGCCGTTCCGGCCTACGACGATGTCGTCGAGGACGTGCGGCGGTTTCTCCTCGGCCGTGCCGCCGTCTGCGAGACAGCCGGTATTGCGCGCGAGCGGATCGCCCTCGATCCGGGTCTCGGCTTCGGCAAGAGCGTGCCGGAGAATATGGCGCTCGTTGCCGGAGCCGGACGGTTGGCGGGTTCCGGCTATCCCTTGTTGATCGGCGCCTCGCGCAAGAGTTTCATCGGCCGCGTCACCGGTATCGCGGAGGCGCGCCTGCGCGACCCGGCATCGGTATGGCTGTCCGTCGAGGCGGCGCGGCGCGGCGCCGCGATCATTCGCGTGCACGACGTCGCCGGCTCCCGCCAGGCTCTCGCGGTTTCGGCGGCGATGAGGTAGATAGCGGGACATGTCCCGCTCCCTCTTCGGCACCGACGGTGTGCGCGGCCGGGCCAACAGCGAGCCGATGACCGCCGAGACGGCGATGCGCATCGGCATGGCCGCCGGGCAGGTGTTCAACCGCGGCGGCCATCGTCATCGCGCCGTGATCGGCAAGGACACGCGGCTTTCCGGCTATATGATCGAGCAGGCCTTGACCGCGGGCTTCCTGTCGGTCGGCATTGACGTGCTGCTGCTCGGTCCGCTGCCGACTCCCGCTGTCGGCTTCCTGACGCGGGCCATGCGCGCAGACATCGGCGTCATGGTTTCGGCTTCCCACAATCCCTACGAGGACAACGGCATCAAGCTGTTCGGGCCGGACGGCTTCAAGCTTTCGGATGCCGTCGAGAGCGAGATCGAGGCGCTTGTCCGGGGCTCGCCGATCGGCCTCGCGGCGTCGCCCGCGATCGGGCGTGCCAGGCGGCTCGACGATGCCGAGGGCCGCTACATCGAGGCGGTAAAGGCTTCCGTCGGCCGCACGCTCGATCTCACCGGCCTCAAGATCGTCGTCGATTGCGCAAACGGCGCGGCCTACAAGGTTGCACCGACCGTGCTGTGGGAGCTGGGTGCCGAGGTGGTTCCGCTCGCCGTCGCGCCGGACGGCTTCAACATCAACGCCAATTGCGGCTCGACCCATCCCGAGCTCGTGCAGGAGCATGTGGCGGCGCATGGCGCCGACATCGGCATCGCGCTCGACGGCGATGCCGATCGCGTCGTGCTGGTATGTGAGCACGGCCGTGTTATCGACGGTGACCAGCTCATGGCGACCATCGCCGACGCCTGGCGCACTTCGGGCCGCCTGACCGGCGAGGGCGTCGTCGCCACGGTGATGTCCAATCTCGGGCTCGAGCGTTATCTGGGGGCACGACAGCTCAAGCTCGAGCGCACCCAGGTGGGCGACCGCTACGTGCTCGAGCGCATGCGGGCCGACGGCTTCAATCTCGGCGGCGAGCAGTCCGGTCACATAATCATGACCGACCACGCCACCACCGGCGACGGGCTGATGGCGGCGCTGCATGCCCTGGCGGCGATGCGGCGCAAGGGGCTGCGTGCGAGCGAGGCGTTCCACGCCTTCGAGCCGGTGCCGCAGCTCCTGAAGAACGTGCGGGTAGGCGATGCCAGCTCGGCGATGGCGGCCGCATCGGTCGCGCGGGCGATCGAGGCGGCCGAGGCGCGCCTCGGCAAGGCCGGACGTATCCTGGTGCGCAAGTCGGGCACCGAGCCGCTGATTCGGGTGATGGCCGAGGGCGACGATTCCGATCTGGTGCGCGCCGTCGTCGACCAGATCGTCGAGGCGATCCCTCGGCCCGCCGCGTGACGAGCGGATCATGAGGAGCCGATCGTGAAGGGGCGTGTGCTGATCATCGCCGGTTCCGATTCGGGGGGCGGCGCCGGCATCCAGGCGGACATCAAGTCGGTCACCGCGATGGGCGCCTTCGCGATGACGGCGATCACCGCGCTGACGGCTCAGAACACGCTCGGCGTGCACGGCGTCGTGCCGATCGAGCCTGCCTTCATCACCCAGCAGATCGAGGTGGTGCTGACCGACATCGGCGCCGATGCGATCAAGACCGGCATGCTGCACAGTGCCGAGGTCATTGCCGCGGTGGTGGCCTCGCTGCGCGTGCGGGCGCGCGGCGCGCCGCTGGTCGTCGACCCGGTGATGGTTGCCAAGGGCGGTCACCGGCTGCTGCTCGGCGATGCCGAGGCGGCATTGCGCGACACGCTGTTGCCGATGGCCGCCCTGGTGACGCCCAACCTGCCGGAGGCCGAGGTGCTGACTGGGCTGCCGGTGCGGGGCGAGGCCGACATGCGCCGCGCCGCCGAGCGGCTGGCCCGACTGGGCGCCAGCGCAGTGCTGATGAAGGGTGGCCATCTCGAGGGCGATCGCGTGGTCGATCTGCTGTTTCACGAAGGCCGCATGGAACGCTTCGAGGACGCACGCATCGCCAGCCGCAGCACGCACGGCACTGGATGCACGCTCGCCTCGGCGATCGCCGCGGGCCTCGCCCAAGGCATGCCGCTGGTCGAGGCCGTGGCCCGCGCCCGTGCCTATGTGCGGCGCGCGATCGAGACGGCGCCCGGCTACGGTCGCGGGCACGGCCCGCTCAACCACGCGGTATTGGTGCGGTCGGAGTAGGATTCAGTTGAAGGGCGTCGATCGGAGGCAGGCATGAAGATCAATCGACGAGCCGCCCTGCTGGGCCTGGCAAGTTCTTGCGCTCCTCATTGGCCGGCCCTGGCACAGCAGGACATCGTCTTCTTTCGCATCGGCACCGGGGGCAATGTCGGCACGTACTTTCCGATCGGTGGCATGATCGCCAATGCGATCTCGAATCCTCCCGGGTCGCGCGCCTGCAACGAGGGCGGGTCGTGCGGCGTGCCCAATATGATCGCGACAGCCGTCGCGACCGACGGCTCGGCGGCGAATGTTGCCGGCATCGCCGGCGGACGCATGCAGTCGGGATTCGTCCAGGCCGACGTCGCCCATTGGGCGGCGACGGGCACCGGAATCTTCGCCGGCCGGCCGAAGGTCGAGACGTTGCGGGCGATCGCAAACCTTTATCCCGAATCCGTTCATGTCGTCGCGAGGAAGGGACTAGGTATCGCCGGCGTCGGAGATCTCCGGGGCAAGCGCGTCGCGCTCGACGAGCCCGGTTCGGGAACCCTGATCGATGCCCGCTTGATCCTCGCGGCCTACGGCCTGACGGAGAAGGATGTGGAGGCGCAGTATCTCAAGGCGCGTCCGGCAGGGGACAGGCTCAAGGCCGGAACGCTCGATGCATTCATGAGCGTGTCGGGTTGGCCCGAGCCCGGGATTGCGGAGCTTGCCGCTGCGACCGAGATCAGCCTGGTCCCGATCGACGGACGGGCAGCGGACATCCTGGTCAACGAAAACTCGTTCTTCGTCAGGGACGAGATCCCGCGCGGCGCCTACAAGGGCGTCGACGCGGTGAAGACCATCAGCGTCAATGCCCTCTGGGTGTCCTCGACCCGCCAATCGGACGAGTTGATCTACGCCGTCACGGCGGCGCTGTGGCATCCCAACCTGCGCAAGCTGCTCGACAGCGGCCATCCGAAGGCGCGATCGATCAGGCTCGAGACGGCGCTGGAAGGCGTCGCCATCCCGCTCCATGCCGGGGCCGAGCGCTTCTACGGGGAAAAGGGCCTGCTCAAGTAGCCCCCTGCAAAGCCAGGTATCAGATCAGGGGCGCGTTCTTGTCGAGGGGTTGCGCCGGCATCCACTTGCCGGCCTCGACGAGCGCGATGAAGTTCCAGAGCTCGCGGTTGAAGGCGTCGGGCTCCTCGATGTTCACTGTGTGGCCGGTCTTGGCGAACATCGCGAGCCCGGCGTTGGCCAGCACCTGCTTGAGATAGAGGCTGGGCTGCAGGCAGGGCTCGTCCTCGTCGCCGCAGACGATCAGCGTCGGGACCTTGAGCTTCCTCCACTCCTCCTCGAAGTCGTAGAGCGACGGCCGCTTGCCCTGGTAGTTCTCCATGGTGTTGGCGGCACCGATGTCGGCATGCTCGCCGAGGTGCCTGACGAACTCGTCGAACCCGCGCGGGTCCTTCTGCTTGAAGCGTGAGCGGGTCGGGTTGGTCTTGAGACCATCGGCGTAGCTCGCCATGCCTTTGTCGCGGATGCGCTGCGCCGTGACCTGCGCATCCTTCCTGAACTGCTCGTGCCCCTCGCGGCCCGCGCCCGAGCCGACGCCGGCCAGCGTCAAGGAGAGCGCACGGTCGGCGTGGAGCCGGCCAAAATGGACCGTGGCGAAAGCGCCCTGCGAGAGGCCGACGACATGCGCCCTGGCGATCCCGAGATGGTCGAGCACCTGCCTGGCGTCGTCTATGGCGTGGTGCTGGCCGTACATCGAGCCGGCCTCGGGCACGTCGGAGCCGGGATAGCCGCGAAAGGAGTAGGTGATGCAGCGATGCCGCCGCGCGAAGAAGCGCATCTGGGGCTCCCAGCTCCGCCAGTCGCCGCAATACTCGTGGACGAACAGGATCGGCGTGCCGCTGCCGACCTCCTCGTAATAGAGGTTCACGCCGTCAGGGGCGGTTGCATAGGGCATTTCGGATTCCTTGTCGTGACTTTCATTGCTGGGAGCGCGCCACTCCTGTGGCGCTCTTCTCGTCGATCACACATCCCCTGAGCGCCGCAGGAGTGGCGCGCTCCCAGCGAAGACCATGACACCTCCGTCCGCGAAGACGCGGACACCTCTCAAGCGAAGCTGGGGAGGAGAGCTTTACGCCCCGAATCGCTCGAGCCGCTCCAGCACGACGGGGATCTTGTCGTCGGTGACGTTGGCGAAGGCGAGGCGGATGAAGCGCTCCTGGCCGGCGCCGAACATGTCGCCGGGAATGGTCAGCAGGTTCTCCTCGTCGGCCATCCGTTTGGAGACTTCGGTCGAGCGCTGGCCGGCGAACGGATGCTCGACGTAGGCGAAGTACGCGCCGATGCTGACCAGACGCCAGCGGTTGGAGCGTTGCAGGCCGTTGCCCAGCAGGTCGGCGCGTGCCTTCAGGCCCTTGGTGTTGCTTCGTGCCCACGGCAGCAGATGCTCGAGGCCGTAGAGCGCCGCTTCCTGGCCGAGCCGCGGCGGACAGATCGAGACGCAATCCATCGCCTTCTCGATCTCGGCGATCAGGGCTGAGCCGGCGGTGACGCCGCCGACCCGATAGCCGGTGAGCGCGAACACCTTCGAGAAGCTGTAGAGGTGAACCAGCGTGCCGCGCCAAGCCAGATCGGCGAACAGGGAATGCGGTCGTACACCCTGTGGCAGGAAGTCCTTGTAGGTCTCGTCGAGGACGAGGGCGATGCCACGGCGCTGCGCCAGGGCGAAGAAGGCGTGGATGGTCTCGGCGGGATAGACAGCGCCGGTCGGGTTGTTGGGTGAGATCAGCACGATGGCGCGCGTCCTCGGGCCGATCAGCCGCTCGGCGTCCTCGGCGCTCGGCACCGCGCCCGAGCCCGGCCGGAAGTCGAGGGACACCGGTTCGATGCCCTGCATGCGCATCCACATGTCGTGGTTGAAATAGTGCGGCCGCGGCAGGATCACCTGGTCGCCCGCCTTTGCGAGGCTCATCAGCGCCAGGCAAAAGGCCTGGTTGCAGCCTGAGGTGATGCCGACCTCGCCCGGCGAGATGGGCGCTCCGTAGAAGCCCGAGAGATGCGCCGCATAGGCCTCCCGCAGTACCGGCAGGCCGAGGATCGGCGTGTAACCGTGAACCGTCGGATCGAGCAGGCGTTCGCCCAGGTGGCGGCGCATCTCGATCGCCGGCGGGTAGCCCGGCACGGCCTGGCTGAGATCGACCAGCGGCCGGTCGGCGGGAAAGGTTCTGCCGAGCACCCAGCGCCTGGTTTCGCCTATCGGCGATGGATCGACGGCGGCGAGCCACGGATTGGTGGTCGGGGCGAGGTTCATCTCAGGAAAGGCGATCGTTGATGTTGGGTCGCGACGATTTCACATAGATTCGCTGCACGATCGAGCCTCCTGTTGCGCGGCGCGGAGCATCCGGTCCTGCCTCAATCCTGTCAATTTGTGAGCGGCCGGACCGGCTGGGAGAAATTCAATTGCTTGATCCTGGGCTTATGCCTAGCATCGCATCCAAGACTCCATCGAGAGTCACTTAATGTGAAAGCAGGAGGAAACAAATGGTATCGCGTAAAGTCAGCCGTCGCAGGTTTGTCGCCGGCACGACCGCCGTTTCGACGGCGCTTGTCGCCGCCCCCTTCGTGCGGGGTGCCTACGCAGCTGGCAAGCTGACTCTCGGTCTGTGGGACCACTGGGTGCCCGGTGCCAACAAGACCAGCGAGGCGTTGATCCGTGAATGGGCGGACAAGGAAAAGGTCGAGGTTACGATCGACTACATCACCTCGCAGGGCAACAAGCTCCTGCTGACGATCGCGGCGGAGGCGCAAGCCAAGTCCGGCCACGATATGCTGTCGATGGCACACTGGCTGCCGGCGCGGTATCCCGACCAGCTCGTCGCAATGAACGACATCGTCGAGCCGTTGATCAAGCAGAACGGCGCTCCCAACGGCACGGTCGAGTATCTCGGCAAGGTGAATGGCAAGTGGCTGGGCGTGCCGTGCACGATCGGCAGCCAGATCAAGGGACCGTGCTCGCGCATCGACCTGATGAAGCAGCACGCGGGCATCGACGTGCAGGCCATGTATCCGGTCGGGGCGCCGCCCAAGGCGGACGGCTGGACCCTCGACGCCTTCCTCAAGGCGGCGGAAGCTTGCCAGAAGGCAAATCATCCTTTCGGCATCGGGCTTGGCACGACGTCGGATTCGGTCGACACGGCCGGCGCGTTCTTCCACAGCTTCGGTGCCGAGCTCGTGAACGCCAAGGGCGACATCACGGTGAAGTCGGACAACGTCCGCAAGGCGCTCGACTACTGCAAGCGCCTCACCGGGTTCCTGCCCGAGGATGCGCCGTCGTGGGATGATGCCTCCAACAACAAGTGGCTAGTGTCGGGCCGCGGCGCCCTGATCATGAACCCGCCGAGCGCCTGGGCTGTCGCCAAGCGCGACGCGCCGAAGGTCGCCGAGCAGTGCTGGAGCCATGGCTTCCCATCCGGTCCTGCCGGGCGGTTCGCCCCCTACATTCCCTTCTTCTGGAATGTCTGGACCTTCAGCAAGAATGCGTCGGCGGCCAAGAGCCTGCTCGTTCACCTCAGCTCGCGCACCTCGGCGGAGAAGCTGGTGGTGGCGAGCGGGGGCTACGATCTGCCGGCCTGGGAGAAGTTCACCGACTTCAAGACCTGGGCCGAGGAGGCGCCGCCGAAGGGCACGCTCTACCATTATCCCAATCCGTACAACCATCAGAAGCTGTCGATCGCCGCGTCGCCGGCGCCGCACAAGATTGCCGAGCAGATCTATACCCAGGGCATCATGCCTCAGATGATCGTTCGCCATCACAAGGGCGAGGCGATGGAGAAGACGCTCGACTGGGCGTCGCGGGAGATCGAAGGGTTCATGCGCAACTAGGACCAGCGTCGATGGTGGGGCGTCGCCGGCCGGCGACGCCCTCCGCGTATGCGTAGTATAGCGACCAGCAACGTCGGAGTTGGCCATGGCAGACATAGCGGCACGCGGCCCGGCTGCAGTCACGGGCGACAGTCGCAGCGGACTGCACAAGCTGATGCAGCGCAAATCGACCATCGCCTTCCTGATGGCGCTGCCGCTGATTGTCCTGATCTTGAGCCTGGTCGCCTATCCGGCCGGGTACGCGATCTATCTTGCGATGCTGAACAAGGGCATGACCCGCTTCGTCGGGTTGGGGAACTTCGACTTCCTGTTCGGGCGCGAGACCTTCTGGATGGTGGTCTACCAATCGTGCCTGTTCGCCATCACCGCGGTGATCTTCAAGGCGATCATCGGCTTCGTGGTCGCCCATTTCGTGCACAACATCCCGAGCAAGGGCCAGCGCAAGTGGCGCGGCATGCTGCTGGTGCCGTGGGTCATCCCGCCGGCGATGAGCACGCTCGCCTGGCTGTGGCTGTTCGACCCGTCGTACAGCGCCTTCAACTGGATCCTCGCCAATTTCGGCATCGATCGCGTTCCGTGGCTCGGCGAGACCGGCTGGGCGCGCTTCTCGGTCATCCTGGTCAACGTGTGGATCGGCGCGCCGTTCTTCATGATCATGTATCTCGCGGCCCTGAAGTCGGTGCCGGAACAGCTCTACGAGGCCGCCTCGATCGACGGCGCCACCTGGTGGCAGCGCATCTGGTACGTGACCCTGCCGATGATGCGCAACATCATCGCCATCACGGCGCTGTTCTCGCTGATCGTCACCTTCGCCAACTTCGACATCGTGCGGGTGCTCACGAAGGGCGATCCGCTGAACACTACGCACGTCTTTGCCACCTGGGCGTTCCGGGTCGGCATAGAAAGCGGCGACATACCGCTCGGCTCCGCCGTGTCGCTGTTCATGGTGCCGATCCTCGCGGTCGCCGCCACGTTCATCCTGCGCGATATCTCCAAGCGGGGGAGTGAAGTCTGATGGCCGACGCTGCAGTCGCTACCGCTTCCGACCGGGCCGCCTCGCGGCCGCGCTACGGCAGCATGAGCCGGGACCGCCGCTGGGCGCTGCGCTGGTCCTATTTCTTCCTGATCCTGTTCGCCATCTTCTTCCTGACGCCGCCGATCTACATGTTCATCACCTCGCTCAAGACGAGCGCGGAGATCTCGGCCGAGAGCAACCCGTGGTGGGTCTACAATCCCACCCTGTCGAACTACATCGAATTGCTGACCCAGAACACGTACCTGACCTTCTTCCGCAACTCGGCGATCGTCTCGGTCATCACGGTCGTGATCACCATGACGATCAGCGTGATTGCCGCCTTCGCCCTGGCGCGCATGCGGTTCTGGGGTTCGGCGACGCTGGCGACCGGCGTGTTCCTGACCTACCTGATCCCGGAAACGCTGCTGTTCATCCCGCTGTTCAAGATGTTCGCCTGGGTCAACGAGACGTTCGGCATCCAGTTGATGAACAACTGGTGGACGATGCTCATCCTCTATCCGACCCTGACGGTGCCGTTTGCGACCTGGATCATGATCGGGTATTTCGCCTCGATCCCCAAGGAGCTCGACGAGGCGGCGCTGATCGACGGCGCAACCTGGATGCAGACGCTCACCAAGATCTTCATCCCGGTGGCGCTGCCCGGCATCATCGCGGCCACGATCTTCACCTTTACCGTGTCGTGGGCCCAGTTCCTCTATCCCTTGGCATTCACCACCTCGACCACCGAGCTGGTGCTGCCGGTCGGCATCATCACAACCCTGATCAAGGGCGACGTATTCAACTGGGGCCAGATCATGACCGGGGCGTTGCTCGGGGCGGCGCCGCCGCTGATCATCTACGCCTTCCTCATGGACTATTATATCGCCGGCCTGACCGCGGGCGCGACCAAGGGGTGATGGGACAATGGCTCAAGTAACGTTGCGTAAGGTCGTCAAGAAATACGACGAGGTGCTGGCGGTTCGCGGCATCGACCTCGACATCGTCGACAAGGAGTTCATCGTCCTGGTCGGCCCGTCGGGTTGCGGCAAGAGCACCACCTTGCGGATGATCGCCGGCCTCGAGGAGATATCGGACGGCGACATCGCGATCGGCGGCGACATCGTCAACGACGTGCCGCCCAAGGACCGCGACATCGCCATGGTGTTCCAGAACTACGCGCTTTACCCGCACATGAACGTCTACGAGAACATGTCGTTCGGATTGAAGCTCAAGCGTACGCCCAAGGATGAGATCGAGCGCCGGGTCAAGCAGGCGGCGCAGATTCTCGACATCACCGAGCTTCTGGATCGCAAGCCCAAGCAGCTGTCGGGCGGCCAGCGCCAGCGAGTCGCCATGGGCCGCGCAATCGTGCGCGACCCGAAGGTGTTCCTGTTCGACGAGCCACTCTCCAACCTCGACGCCAAGCTGCGCGTGCAGATGCGCACCGAGATCAAGAAGGTGCACCAGAAGGTTCGCACGACGACGGTCTACGTGACCCACGACCAGGTGGAGGCGATGACGCTCGCCGACCGCGTGGTGGTGATGAATGCCGGGCTGATCGAGCAGGTCGGCGCGCCCAACGATCTCTACCATTCGCCGGCCACCAAGTTCGTCGCGGGCTTCATCGGCTCGCCGGCGATGAACTTCCTGCCGTGCCAGCTCGAGCAGGCGGCCGGGGCGCTGCGCGTGCGGCTGAGCGACAAGCTCTCCTTCCCGGTGCCGTCCGACCGGACGGCGCGCTACACGAGCCACGCCGGCAAGTCGGGCCTGGTGCTCGGGCTGCGGCCGGAGCACATCGCCGAGACACGCCCCCACGTCGAGCCCAACCAGCACGATTTCGACATGGCGATCGACGTCGTCGAGCCGATGGGCATGGAGACCCTAGTCTACTTCACCATTAACGGCACCGAAGTGTGCGGCCGCGTCAATCCCAACGCCGGCGCCGCTGACGGCAAGCCGATGAAGCTTCGGGCCGACCTCAGCAATATGCACCTGATCGACGACGCTTCCGGCAAGGTGCTTTAGCGGCGAGATTTCTCGGCGTTCCCACTTGGGCACGCCGAGCTGAAAGGTCCTTCGCTCCGCTCGGTATGACACCTGTCGGCCCGAGCGTAGCGAGGGACCTTTCTCCTGTGGCAGAGACACCAACTGCTGAAGATTGTAAGGGTAGCTGGCCATGCTTCAGTGCATCGCAAGCCGAGCGATCACTGCAAGGGGGCGCACAAGCCGAGTGGGGAGATTTCGATGGGCAAGTTGACGGGCAAGGTCGCCTGGGTGACCGGGGCCGGTTCCGGGATTGGCGAGGCGGCGGCGATTGCGCTCTCGGCCGAGGGCGCCGCGGTGGTGCTGACAGGGCGACGCAAGGAGCCGCTCGACACGGTGGCGGCAGCGATCAGGCAGGCCGGCGGCACCGCGGTGGTCAAGCCCGGCGACCTGATGAAGGCGTCGGCGGTGAGCCGCATCGCCGCCGACATCGACAAGCGCTTCGGTCGCTGCGACATCCTGGTGAACAATGCGGGCCTCAACATCGTCGAGCGCAGCTGGGCCCAGCTCTCGCCGGCCGGCGTCGAGCAGGTCATCGACGGCAACCTGTCGAGCGCCTTCTACTGCTCGACCGCGGTCCTGCCGATGATGCGCAAGCGCAGGGACGGCGTGCTGATCCACACCTCGTCGATGGCTGGCCGGCAGGCGAGCTTGCTGAGTGGCCCTGTCTACTCGGCGGCCAAGCATGGCGTGGTGGCGATGAGCCATACCATCAACATGGAGGAATGCGTCAACGGCATCCGCTCGTGCGTCGTCTGCCCGGGCGAGGTCGCGACGCCGATCCTCGACAAGCGGCCGATCCCGATCACGCCGGAGGAGCGGGCGCGCATGGCGCAGTCCGAGGATGTCGGCGACCTGATCCGCTACATCGCCTGCCTGCCGCCGCATGTCGTGATCAACGAGGTCCTGATCAACCCGACCTGGAATCGCGGCTATGTCGCGAGCCTGCAGCGCAGCGCCGACGAGAAGGCGGCCAAGGCCAAGGCGATGGCCAAGGTCAAGGCGAAGTCGAGGGCGAAGGCGAAGGTAGGGAAGAGGAAGTAGGCGTCCCGACATGGGCTAACTTTGGCCGGTCCTGCATAGTCCTCGTCCTGAGGAGGTCGCCCCTCGAATTCCTCGGGATAAACTCCGCGATCGTCTCGTAAAGGTAGAGCCTATGGGCATCCCGACCGCTCATGATTCATGAGCGTGAGCCAGCGGGACGCCCGCGGTCCAAATGAGCATGAGAATGAGCAGGTTCAGGAGAGCGTACACCCATGACGGTTACCATCAAGGCGAAGGCGCTCGAGGCCTTCGTCGCTGACATCTTCGGCTCGGCGGGTTGCTCGAGCGAGGAGGGCGCCCGCATCGGCCGCTACCTGGTGAGCGCCAATCTGTCGGGGCACGACAGCCACGGCGTGGTGCGCGTGCCGCGCTATGCCGCCAACAAGAAGAGCGGCGTCGTGCTGCCCGACGTCACCGTCGACGTCGTGATCGACACGCCGGTGATCGCGGTGGTCGACGGCAAGTACGGCTTCGGCCAGACGGTGACGCCACAGGCGGTCCGCATCGGCATCGACAAGTGCAAGGCCAACGGGCTCTCGGCCGTGACCTTGCGCAATGCCGGCCATATCGGCCGGGTCGGCGACTGGGCGGAGATGGCCGCCGACGCCGGGCTGGTATCGATCCATTTTGTCAATGCCTCGGGCAGCGTCCTGGTGGCGCCGCATGGCGGCGTGCAGCGCCGCTTCTCGACCGCGCCCTACTGCATCGGCGTGCCACGCCCGGGGCAGGATCCGCTGGTGCTCGATTTCGCGACGTCGATCGTCGCCGAGGGCAAGGTTCTGGTGGCGAGCCAGGGCGGCAAGAAGCTGCCCGACGGCGCGCTGATCGGCCCCGACGGCAAGCCGGGCAGCGACCCGCATACGCTTTACGGGGACTACGTGCCGGCCGGCCCGCGCGACTACAGCAAGGGCACTGGCGCCATCCGCGCCTTCGGCGAGCACAAGGGCTCCGGCCTTGCCTTCATGTGCGAGTTGCTGGGCGGCTCGCTGTCGGGCAACGGGGCAACCGATCCCAAGCGTGGCCGCTTCGCCAATGGCATGCTGTCGTTCTATGTCGACCCCAGCGTCGTCGATCCGGCAGGCTTCTTTCCCGCCGACGTCGAGCGGTACGTCGACTTCGTCAAGAGCTCGGCGCCGGCGATGTCGGACGGCGAGGTCCTGGTGCCGGGCGAGCCCGAGGTGCGCATGCGAGCCGAGCGCCTCGCCAACGGCGTGCCGCTGCCCGATGCCACCTGGGCCGCCATCGTCGAGACTGCCCGATCGGTCGGCCTCGACGAGCGCCGCATCCAGCAGGCGACGATGTAGCTTTCTTCTCCACCCCGAGCGCAGCTCGGGGAGGTGTCGGCGTCTGCGCCGACGGAGGGGTCAGCGAGAGCCATGATTGCTCCGTCGCCGTATTGCGGCGCTCCCTCTCCGTCGAAGCCGAGGGAGGAACGTAAGCGATGTTGTCAGGCCGCGGCGCGGTCGAGAGCTTTCGGCTTGACGTAGGCGAAGGGCAGGAGGTCGTCGATGCGGCTCATGGGATGTCGCGCGACGATCTTGGTGAGCACGTC
>JALHMO010000064.1 GCA_022844015.1 Reyranella sp.
CAATCCCGAGCACGCGATCCGCATCGCGCTGGGCGCCGCGCGCAGCCGCGCCGACCTTTTGGCCGCACTCGATCTGCTGACGACAGCGTTGAAATCGCCGGCCTATGCACAACGTATCGTGTGAGTGGCCTCATGGCTGGGAGCGCGCCACTCCGATGGAGCTCATGGGTTCTGCGATGATCGAAAGGAAGAGCGCCATCGGAGTGGCGCGCTCCCAGCGGAAGAGCTTGTTCTCTGTCGGAGCACGTCGCCATGCTCGAGTCCCTCGACGCCACCCTGCTGGCCCGCCTGCAGTTCGCCTTCACCGTCTCGTTCCATTTCATCTTCCCGTCCTTCTCGATCGGGCTGGCGAGCTATCTCGCCGTGCTCGAGGCGCTGTGGCTGTGGACGGGCCGGCACGTCTATATCGACCTGTTCCGTTACTGGCTGAAGATCTTCGCCCTCGTCTTCGGCATGGGCG
Organism: Reyranella sp.; assembly: GCA_022844015.1. Lineage (GTDB taxonomy): Bacteria > Pseudomonadota > Alphaproteobacteria > Reyranellales > Reyranellaceae > Reyranella. The sequence continues at coordinate 461 of JALHMO010000064.1, forward strand.
TGGTGTCGGGCATCGTGATGTCCTACCAGTTCGGCACCAACTGGTCGGTGTTCTCCGACAAGGCCGGGCCGGTGATCGGCCCGCTGATGGCCTACGAGGTGCTGACGGCGTTCTTCCTCGAGGCGGGCTTCCTGGGCGTCATGCTGTTCGGCATGAACCGGGTGGGCCGTGGCCTGCATTTCGTGGCCACGCTCGCCGTCGCGGTCGGCACCTTCATCTCGGCCTTCTGGATCCTGTCGGCCAACAGCTGGATGCACACGCCGGCGGGTTTCGCGACCAGCGATGCCGGCCAGTTCGTGCCGGTCGACTGGCTCGCCATCATCTTCAATCCGTCGTTTCCCTATCGCCTGGTGCATACCGTGCTGGCGGCCTACCTGACGACGGCGCTGGTCGTCGGCGCGGTCGGCGCCTGGCATCTCCTGCGCGAGCGCGCCAACGAAGGCGTGCGCACCATGTTCTCAATGGCGATGGGGATGATCACCGTGGTCGCGCCGTTGCAGATCCTGGCCGGCGACCAGCACGGGCTGAACACGCTCGAGCACCAGCCGGTCAAGGTCATGGCCATGGAAGGCCATTTCAGGAGCTACCCCGACGGCGCGCCGCTGGTGCTGCTCGGCTGGCCGGACCAGGCGGCCGGCGAGATGCGCTACGCGATCGAGATCCCGAAGGCCTCGTCGCTGATCCTGAAGCACGCGCTCGATGCGCCGCTGCAAGGGCTCGATTCGGTCGAGCGCAAGGACTGGCCGCCGGTCGCCATCGTGTTCTGGTCGTTCCGGATCATGGTCGGGATGGGCCTGCTGATGCTGGCGCTGGCCGCCTTCAGCCTGCTGGCACGGCTGAAACGCCGGCTGTTCGACTGGAAGCTGCTGCATCTCTGCGCGCTGGCGATGGGGCCGGCAGGCTTCGTCGCCGTGATCGCCGGCTGGGTGACGACGGAGGTCGGCCGCCAGCCGTTCACGGTGCATGGCCTGCTGCGCACCGCCGACTCCGTCTCGCCGCTGCAGGCGCCGGCGGTGGCGGCATCGCTCGCGGCCTTTGTCGTCGTCTACTTCATCGTGTTCGGCGCCGGCGTCTATTACATCCTGCGGCTGATGAGTCAGTCGCCGCATCGCGGAGAGGCCGGGCCGGAGCGCGACCAGCCGGTGCGCGCCGCCGGCATCACGCCCGCGCCAGCCATCGCCGACCCGGTGGCACCGAAGGGAGGGATCTGACCATGCCCGCCTTCGACCTGCCGACGGTGTGGGCGTTCATCATCGCCTTCGCGATCTTCGCCTATGTCGTGATGGACGGCTTCGACCTCGGCATCGGCATCCTGTTCCCGACCCTTCCCGCGGGGCGCGAGCGCGACAGTGCCATGAACTCGATCGCCCCGGTCTGGGACGGCAACGAGACCTGGCTGGTGCTGGGCGGGGGCGGCCTGCTGGCGGCGTTCCCGCTCGCCTACGCGACGATCCTGTCGGCGCTCTACGCGCCGATCGTCGCCATGCTGCTGGCCTTGATCTTCCGCGGCGTCGCCTTCGAGTTCCGCTGGCGCGATCCCCGCCATCGCGCGGCGTGGGACGCCGCGTTCAGCCTGGGCTCGGTGGTCGCGGCCCTGGCGCAGGGCATCACGCTCGGCGCGCTGCTGCAGGGCATCGCCGTCGACAGCCGGGTCTATGTCGGCGGCTGGTTCGACTGGCTGACGCCGTTCAGTGTGCTGGTCGGCGTCAGCCTTGCCTGCGGCTACGCGCTGCTCGGCGCCACCTGGCTGATCATGAAAAGCGAGGGCACCCTGCAGGACCGCTGCTACCGTCTCGCCTTCGGCCTCGCCATCGGCACCATCGTCGCCATCGCGGCGGTGAGCGCGGCGACGCCACTCCTGAGCGACCTCTATTGGAAACGCTGGTTCGCCTGGCCCCAGGTCCTGTTCACCGCGCAGGTGCCGCTGCTGGTCGCCATCGCCACGGCAGTGCTCTTCGCGAGCCTGGCGCGCCGCCATCACGTCACGCCGTTCCTGGCGACCCTGATCGTCTTCACGCTGAGCCTGGCCGGCCTCGGCGTCAGCCTGTTCCCCTATGTCGTGCCACCCGATATCTCGATCTGGGACGCCGCGGCGCCCTCCGCGAGCCTCGCCTTCATGCTGCCCGGCGTGCTGGTGCTGGTGCCCATCATCCTCGCCTACACCGCGTGGTCCTACTGGGTGTTCCGCGGCAAGACCGGCCATGAAGGTTATCACTGATGAGGCCGCTGCCGACCATGCCCAAGCCGCGCCAGTGGCTGTGGTTCGTCGTCCTGTGGGCCGCGGGCGTCGGCGTGACCGCGCTGGTCGGCTACGCGATCAGGCTCTGGCTCGGGGCGTAGGGAGCCAGCCGGACGAGCGACGGCCCGGTCAGGGCGTGCGCAGCGTCGGATGGCGCTGCAGGGCCAGCCACAGGACTGCGCCGAAGCTCACCATCACGAGCACGATCGACGTCCAGTTGAGGGCGATCCAGCCGATCTCCTGCTGCAGGAAGCCGGCCAGGAAGCTCGTGGCGGCGGTGGTGCCGAAGATCAGGAAGTCGTTCAGCGCCTGCGCCTTGCCGCGCTCGGACGGCCGGTAGCAGGTCGTCACGAGCGCAGTGGCGCCGACGAACAGGAAGTTCCAGCCGACGCCGTTCAGCGCCAGCGAGATCCGGAAGTGCCAGGCGCTCATGCCCATCAGGGCGACCACAACGCCCGCCAGCAGGATCGCCGAGCCGGCGGCCATCACCTTCACGATGCCGAACCGCATGATCAGGCTGCCGGTGAAGAACGACGGCGCATACATGCCCAGCACATGCAGGAAGATGACCCACGGCGGCTCCGTCGCCGGCAGGCCGCAGCCGACGATTGCGAGCGGCGAGGAGCTCATCAGGAACATCATCGTCGCCCACGACGCCATCCCGGCGATCACGGCGGCGGCGAAGCGCGGCTGGACGGCGATCACCCAGAGAGGCCTCTGGGTGCCTTCCACCGTTTGGGTCTCGTGCACCGCCGGGAAGCGGATGAAGCCCATGATGCAGAAGACCACCAGGTGGATCGCGACCATGGCGATGTAGGTGCCGAGGTAGATCGGCATCAGCACGTCGAAGGTCGTGCGCGCCAGGACCGCGCCGAGCGTGCCCGCAACCACACCGCCCGCCGTGACCCACGAGATGGCGCGCGCGCGATAGCTCGGCGGCGCCAGCTCGACCGCGGCGAAGCGGTACATCTGCAGGCTGGCGACGGCGTAGCCCAGCAACACGCCGCCGGCGCACATCAGCACGAAGCTCGACATGTAGAGGCCGAGCCCGCCGAGGCCGGCGCCGACCATGCCGAACACCGAGCCGATGCGAAAGCCGAAGCCGCGGCCGCGGCGCATCATGAGCGCCGCCGCCGGGAACACGAAGAGCATGACGCCGAGATGCTGCAGCGTCGCCGGCAGGGTCGCCAGCTCACGTTGGGGAAAGAAGGTGATCACCGACAGCGCGGTGACGCTCAGCATGATCACGTTGCCGGCCTGACCGATCGCCTGGCAGCAGGTCAGGAGGAAAAGATTCCGCCGACTTTCGGCGCTGAGCGCCGAGGCCTCGGCAGAGCGGACTGACATGCGATCCACCTTAGGCGCGTCGCGCGATCCTGCAATGCGCTCGGGCCAGGCGCGCTCGCTGCTCGAAAGGAGGAGACTCCTCGCGCCGCCGAAGCTCGTGCCGGCGTCCTGTCCGCTCGGCTGCCGGCGCGGGGCGAGCGCTACGGCATCGTGACCTTCTCGCGGCCGGCTTTACCGTCCGAGCGAGGCCACGACCGTGCTCGCCGCCTCGGCGATCTTCGCCGTGTCGCTCGTCCGGCAGTCGGCGTAGTTCAGCAGACGCATGTAGGTCGGAAGGGCGGCGTCGCGCACCAGGATCGGGAACAGCGGCGCGTCGGTCTCCCGGCGTCGCATCCAGGCGATGTTGAACTCGTCCTTGCACACCTTCGACTGCAGGAAGTCCGGCGAATAGAGCACGGCGGTGGACCGGCAGGCCTCCAACGCATCGAATATCTCTTGCTGCCAGGCCGCTCCCAGGTCGAGCGCGTGCCGGTCCATGAACACGCTGAGCTTCGCGTTCGTGAGGCAATCGTAGAGGTGCTGGGCCGCCGCCTCGTCCTTCCGCGAATAACTGATGAAGACGTCGTAGGCCTGCGCCGGCAGGCCCGGCAGCGAGACGGATTGCGACGTGGCCTCCAGCCCGACGCTGTAATCAGCCGGCGACACCTGGCGGAAATGCTCGAGGCTGTAGCCGCCGATACGGGCTCTTGGCCGCTCGGGCCCGTCGACCGTCGCCGGCCGCGGCCGGCCGGAGGCCAGACGCTGAGCTTCGCTGACGAACAGCTCCTCGAGCTCGTCCTGCTCTGCGCCGGGCCGCATGACGATCTTGACGGTCTCGACGGGGAAGCCCCGCACCAGCCAGTTGAATGCGGCCTCGAGCAGCGCCTGGAGCATCTCCTCGGCCGACTGGCGCTGATCGCCCGACGCCAGGATCGGCGTGGCGACCGACCTGATGCTCGGAGGCGCGAAAGCGAACGGGGCCAGCGCCTGGAAGACCTCGCCGACGAGCTCTGCCGCCCGGCCGCGCCGCAGCGGCTCGAAGCACAGGATACGCGAGAAGTTGAGTTCCAGCCGCGGGTCGATCGGCTTGGAGAGCCAGCATGCGAAGCTCTCGGTGAGGTCTTCCGCCCGGTCTTCGGCCAGCGCCTGCACGCTCAGGCCGCGCCTGCCCAGGGCGCCGACGAGCGAGTTGGCCGTCGGCTGGTAGTCGTTCGGGAAGGCAGAGATGATCAGGATGTCGACGGCGTGCTCCGGCGGTATCGCCGACAGGTCACCGACGAGGAGATCGATCTTCTTGCTGCTCCCCGGTATCTCCAAGCGGCGCAACAGTTTCATTCGAGCTCTCCGATGCCGCCGATGCCGGGAGGGTGGCAAATCCGCTGCCTTCGTGCAATCGCCGGCTGGCGGCCGGAAGCACCGGATGTGCGCCAGCCAGCCCCGGGCCGGACCCGGGATGAAACTGCAACCGGTTGCCGGGCGGGCATCACCCCGACGTTGCAATCGCCGGCGTCGGGCCTACGTCGTCCGGCGCACCGGCCGGCAATTGAAGGCGAGGGGCCGTTGGTTGCCGGCGTCGCGCAAAGCGGCCAGGTCGTCGCGGCCGATCCATTCGTTGCCGGCATCGACGTAGCGGAAGCCGCTGCCGGTCGCCTGGTACTCCATGCGCCAGGTGCGGCCGTCGAACGTCACCGAGGCGCGGTTCTTTGCATAGACCACCGACACCTCCTTGCGGCCGTCGCACAGATAGGCGATGCCGGCCGGCCTGGGATCATCGGGCGACGGGCGCGCGATCAGGTTCGTGGCCGGCTGCTGCTGCTGGGGGGCGCAGGCGGCCAGCAGGGCCAAGACGACAATCGACAGGCGCTTCATCGTGCGCTTTCCTCCATCCGTCGGAGCACATGCCGGTCGAACGGGATGTGCCTGCTGCAACAGCCGACCCCGGTGCGAAGAAGATTGGACCAGCTTACGGCTTTCACCGGGTCGGGCAAACCGAGGAGAGGATATGCCGCAATTCAGGCTGCGCGATGGCGCCGAACTCTACTACGAGACGCACGGCAGCGGGCCGCCGCTGTTCCTGGTGGCGGGCCTGGGCGGCGACGGCCGTTTCTGGGCCGCCCATGTCGAGGAGCTGTCGCGGCATTTCACCGTGACCGTGCACGATCATCGCGGCACCGGGCGCAGCACGCTCTCCCGTGTCGACTACAGCGTCGCCCAGATGGCCGACGACGCGCGGCAGCTGATCGAGGGGCTGGGCTACGACAGGGTCCATTGGTGCGGCCACTCGACCGGCGGGGCGATGGGCCAGGTTCTGGCGATCGGGCACGGCAGTCGCATCGACCGCCTGGTGCTGAGCGCAACCTGGGGCAAGACCGACGCCTATTTCCGCCGCCTGTTCGAGAACCGCGCCCAGGTGCTGCGCGAGCTCGGCCCGCTGGCCTACACGCGATCGAGCGCGCTGGTGCTGCACATGCCGTCGTGGGTGCGCGACCACGATGCCGAGCTGGCGGCGATCGAGGCCAAGGCGCACGAGACGATCCCGATTCCCGAGATCGTGCTGTCGCGCATCGCCGCCATCTCGGCGCACGATCAGCGCGACCGCCTGCCAGCGATACGCTCGCCGACGCTGGCGATCTGCGCCCGCGACGACGCCGTGACGCCGCTCTACTTCACCGAGGAGCTGGTCCGCCTGATCCCGGGTGCGCGTGCCCATGTGCTGGAGAACGGCGGCCACTTTTATCCGAACGTGCACGGCGCCGAGTTTCGGCGTGTAATGACCTCTTTCCTGCTGGAGCCCCGAACCTCATGAAGATCGAACCCGCGATTGCCGCCGCCACCGCCGAGCTCACCGCCATCCGGCGCGACATCCATGCCCATCCCGAGCTCGGCTTCGAGGAGGAGCGGACCGCCGAGATCGTCGCCGGCAAGCTGAAGGAGTGGGGCTGCGAGGTGACGACGGGCATCGGCAAGACCGGCGTCGTCGGCACCATCCGGGTCGGCAACAATCCGCGCGCCATCGGCCTGCGCGCCGACATGGACGCCCTGCCGATGGACGAGCACAACACCTTCGATCATCGCAGCCGGCACAAGGGCCGCATGCACGCCTGCGGCCATGACGGCCACACCACCATGCTGCTGGGCGCTGCGAAGTACCTGTCGGCGACGCGCAACTTCGACGGCACCGTCCATTTCATCTTCCAGCCTGCCGAGGAGGGCCGTGGCGGCGCCGAGGCGATGGTCGAGGACGGCCTGTTCGAGAAGTTCCCCTGCGAGGTGATCTTCGGCATGCACAACCGGCCCAAGCTCGATGTCGGCAAGTTCGCCATCCGTTCGGGCCCGCAGATGGCCGGCGGCGGCCTGTTCGACATCAAGATAACCGGAAAGGGCGCGCACGGCGCGCGGCCGGAGACCGGCATCGACCCGGTGATCATCGCCACCCAGATCATCTCGGCGCTGCAGAGCGTGGTGTCGCGCAACGTGGCGCCGCTCGATTCGGCGGTGATCTCGGTCACCCAGATGCATGCCGGCGACGCCTACAACGTGATCCCGCAGGAGGCGGTGCTGCGCGGCACCATCCGCGCCTTCCGCAAGGAGACGATGGCGCTCGTCAAGGAGCGCATCGAGACGATCTCGACGGGCATCGCCCGGACGCTCGGCGGCAAGGCCGAGCCCGACGTGCGCGTCGTCTTCCCGCCGCTGGTCAACAACCGCGACGCGGTGAAGTTCATCGCCGACGTCGCGGCCGAGATCGTCGGCGAGGAGAACATGAACCGCGAGGGGCCGTACGTCATGGCCTCGGAGGATTTCTCCTACATGCTGGAGAAGGTGCCGGGCGCTTTCATCAACATCGGCAACGGCGGCGGCGAGGGCGGCTGCGAGGTGCACAACCCGGGCTACGATTTCAACGACGACATCATCACGCTGGGCGCCACTCTGTGGTCGCGCGTCGTCGAACGCCGGCTGGCCCGGGAAGCGCGCTAGTCGCTCTTCTCCGGCGGCTGGTCGAGGTCGCGGTCGGCGCGCTTGTGCAAAGCCTTCACCTCGTGCCGCATGACCTTGGCGCGATCCTTCAGGCGGCGGCCCGCGCGCCGGAAGGCGTCGTGGACGGCGAACTGCGGGTCGGAGAAGCGCTCGTCGAGACCGGGCGTGCGATCGACGTCGACCGTCGTGCCGCCCGGCATCTTGATGTGGATCGCCACCTCGAAGAGGCCGCCGTTGCGACGGTTGCCGTCGGGCAGGCTGAACACGACATGGCACGCCGTCATGCGGCCGAAGAACTGCTCGAGATGCCCGGCCTGCTCCTCGATCAGATGGCGGATGGCATCGCTGGAGGGTGTGTTCTGGAACGTGATCCTGAGCGGCGTGTGCATGATCCCTCCTTCGTTGTGCCCGTCATCCGGGAACGCGAGGCGCAGGGACCAGGTTGCAGACGCGAGCGGGCCCTTGCCGGCAAGCCCTGGTCCGCGAAACACGCTTCGAGCATAGCACGCCGGGCCGCGCGTGCCGAGACGACAGACGGCGACCGGACGGGCGGTTAGTCGCCGGCAGCCACCGCGCTGTTTGCGGCGCCGGGTTGGGCGGGTGCCGCCGGGCGCACCACGCGATGGGTAACCATGCGATGGTGGAGCGCCCTGACGGTGTCGCTGCCGCGGGTCAGGCAGAGCCAGGGGAAGAGGCCGTGCACGAAGCAGGCGAGGCTGCCCAGCAGCATGCGGCCGCCGAAGCCGAAGGCCATGCCCATGTGCTGCAGGTAGGTCTCGTTGACCGAGCCAGGGTGATCGGTGAAGCGGCGAAGCATCGTCGAAGTGTATCGGCATGGCCGAAAAACGGGTTGCTACGTTTGCGCCGAATCACGTTAGGGTGAGAAAATTTTTCCCGGAGACGGGCATGGCTGAGAAACTGCATCTGGATTCGTTCGACAGGAAGATTCTCGATTGCCTGCAGGACGACGCCGCCATGGCGCTGGCCGAGGTCGCGCGCCGGGTCGGGCTCTCGACCACGCCGTGCTGGCGTCGCATCAACCGCCTGCAGGCGGCGGGCATCATCCGCAGCCGGGTGGCGCTGCTCGACCGCAAGGCGGTGAATGCCGGCGTCACCGTGTTCGTGGCGGTGCGCACCGCCCAGCACAACGCCCAGTGGCTCGGCCGCTTCGCCAAGGCGGTGGCGTCGTTCCCCGAGGTCATGGACTGCTACCGGATGAGCGGCGAGATCGACTACCTGATCCGCCTGGCGCTGCCCGACATCGAGGCCTACGACGCCTTCTACAAGCGCCTGATCGCCAAGATCGAGCTCAGCGACGTCACCTCGATGTTCGCCATGGAGGAGATCAAGTCCACCACGCGGCTCCCGCTTCACTACCTCCCCTAGCATCGGCCGGTTCACGGCCCTAGGATCGCCGCCGTTCGCAAGCTGTGACCGCAGGGGAAACGATGACCACGGGCAATTCCGGCAAGAACCGCAAGAAGGTGCTGATCGTCGGCCGCATGCCGCAGGCCGGGCTCGACGTGCTGAAGACGCGCGACGACGTCGATTACGAGATCCTGACCGACGATTCGGTGCCCTCGCTGCATCCCAAGCTCAAGGACGCCAATGCCGTCACCCTGGGCGCCACGCCGTTCCGCCAGGCCGAGCTCGATGCGGCGCCCGGCATGATGGTGGTGGCCCGGCTCGGCGTCGGCTTCGATGCCGTCGAGATCCCGGCGCTCAACAAGCGCAAGATCCCGCTGATGACCACCGGCATCGCCAACTCCGTCTCGGTCGCCGAGCATGCCATGTACATGCTGCTCGCCTCGGCGCGGCTGGTGAAGAAGATGGACCGCTTCGTGCGCGACAACGCCTGGGGCCAGCGCCTGGCCGACCTGCCGTCGGATCTCTTCGGCAAGTCGATCCTGGTGGTCGGCATGGGTCGCATCGGATCGCGCACGGTGAAGCGCAGCGTCGCCTTCGAGATGGACGTCTACGTGATCGACCCCAACATCTCCGCGGCCGAGATCGAGAAGGCCGGGGCGAAGAAGGTGACCGACCTCGAGGCGATCCTGCCCAAGGTCGATTTCGTGTCGATCCACTGCCCGAAATCGCCCGAGACCATCGACATGTTCAACGCCGAGACCCTGGCGCTGATGAAGCCCGACGCCTTCCTGGTGAATACCGCGCGCGGCGGCATCATCAACGAGGAGGCGCTCTACACCGCGCTCGCCACCGGCAAGCTGCGCGGCGCCGGCCTCGACGTGCTCGACCGCGAGCCGCCCGACCCGTCCAACAAGCTGTTCGGCCTGGAGAACGTCATCTTCAGCCCGCACATGGCCGGCGTCACCAAGGAAGCGAGCGACCGCATGGCGCAGACCGCCATCGAGAACATCCTGAGCGTCTTCGACGGCCGCACCAACGCCGCCAACGTCGTCAACAAGGAAGTGCTGGGGTAGGCCCTGCTCATGTTCCTCTCTCCCGCCAGGGCAGGGGCATTGGGACATTCCGTTTTCTCCGTCATCCCGAGCGGAGCCGAGCACAGCGAGGCGTAGTCGAGGGAACCTTCTTGTGGATGCCGCAACAAGAAAGGTCCCTCGACTACGCCTCGCTGTGCTCGGCTCCGCTCGGGATGACGGAGGTTCTGTGCTTCGATGGCGTCCTCCCCGCGCTTCGCGCAGGGAGGACAACAACATGAAGTGTGAATTCAGCAGCCCTATCGGGGGGAGAGGAGCACGAGGGCCAGTGCTACGTCTCCGCCAGATCGTCGATCTCGTCGTCGGTCGGGAAGCGGCCGGTCGTGCTGCGCGTGTACTCGAGCTTGCCGTCGACGGTAACGTCGAACTGGCCGGACCTGCCGACCTTCAACTCGATGTCGGCGGCGGCGAGCTTCTGGAGGCGATCCCTCACCCGGAGGGCCTGCGGCTTGTAGCCTCAAGCACCGCAATATTCGATCAGGACTTTCATGCCCCGAAGGTGGGATCTTATGCTCGCGCCAGCAAGGGGGAATCTCTCATGAAGTACGGACCGCTCGGCCGCTCGGGCCTGATCGTCAGCCGCATCTGCCTCGGCGGCAACTCGTGGGGCGCCAAGGGCAATCGCGGCTGGGGCAAGTTCGACGAGGTCGAGGCGCCAGCCTATTTCAAGCGCGCGCTCGACGTCGGCATCACCTTTTTCGACACGGCCGACGCCTACAATGCCGGCCGGTCGGAGGAGATCATGGGCGCCACGCTCCTGAAGACGACCCGGCGCGAGAACATCGTGCTGTCGACCAAGGTCGGCATCCGCATGAGCAAGGCCGAGAACGATTTCGGCACCGGCCGCAAGCACCTGATGGCCGCGATCGACGAGCAGCTCCGGCGCCTGCAGACCGACTACATCGACGTCTACCAGGTCCACCGCCTCGACCCGCACACGCCGATGGAAGAAACCATGTACACGCTCGACCAGATCGTTCGCTCGGGCAAGGTGCGCTACATCGGCGGCTCGACCATGCCGGCTTACAAGTTCGCCCAGATGATCATGCTCGCCGACTGGAAGGGCTACGCCCGCCCGATAGCGATGCAGAACCTCTACAATCTCGTCCAGCGCGAGGAGGAGAACGAGATGAACCGGCTGTGCCACGAGCAGGGCGTCGGCCTGATCCCGTACTCGCCGCTGGCGCGCGGCTTCCTGGCAGGCAACCGCAGCCGCGACGGAGGCGGCGCCACCGAGCGCTCGAGGAACGACGCCCAGGTGCGCGCCGGCACCTACCGCGACTGCGACTGGGAGATCGTCGAGCGGGTCAAGAAAGTCGCCCTCGGCAAGAACGCCTCGCCCGCCCAGACCGCGTTAGCCTGGCTGCTCGCCAAGCCCTACATGGGCGCGCCCATCATCGGCGCCACCGATCTCGACCAGCTGAGCTCAGCCGCCAAGGCGACGGAGGTCACGCTCACCGCCGACGAGTGCAAGCTGCTCGAGGAACCGTACCAGTTGCGCGTGTCGCCGGTGAGCTGAACGTCTGCAGCAGCCGGCCGTCGGCATCGTAGCTGTTGGTGGTGACGATGCCGCCGGGCGGCATCGTACTCCGAGCGCGTGACGTTGCCGTTGGGATCGGTCAGCGAGACGGCATCGCCCCGTGAGTTGTAGCCGTAGGTGGTCGTGCGGTTGAGCCGGCCCGGCCCGGCATCCTCGACCATCGACAGGCGGTTGCCGGCCTCGTCGTAAGTGAAGGTGGTGACCGTGCCCAGCAGATCGGTGATCGATGCCACCTGGCCCAACGCGGTGTAGCTGTAGCGTGCGCGCGGCTTGAGGCCAGTGCTGGCACTGTCGGGCACGATCGAGGCGACGTTGCCGTTGGCCGGATCGTAGGTCACGGTCGTCACCTGCCCGGCCAGAACGATGGGTGTCGGCGGCCCGGTGACCGTGATCGGCTTGTTGACGGTCGGATCGTAGACGTAGCTGGTGACGGTCGTCGTCGTCTGGTCCTTGCCGACGCGGGTCACGCTCTTGACGTTGTTGGCCCACGGATTGACGGTCGCCTCGTAGGCCAGGCGCACGCAATCCCGTCCCGTGGCGGGCGCAATGAGAGGAATGGCGGCCGTGCACATGCCTCCCGGCTCCGCGTCGTAGCCTTCCGGCAGCGTGGTCGAGAGCGGCCGGTCGAGGCCGTCGTAGGTCATCTTGGTCACCAGGTTGAGGCCGGCCTGGTCCTGGATGTCGAGCTGCGCCTTGCCGCGCGCATTGTAATAGAGCACGTGCTGGGTGCCGTGGGGGTCGATCTCCTCGCTGCGGTAGCCGGCGAAGAAGTAGCTCCAGGTAGCGCCGTGTAGGCGTAGGAGACGCTGCGCCCGGTATTGTCGCTCACCGTGGTGAGCTGCCTGGTCCCGTTGTAGGCGAGCGTCAGGGTGCGGCCGAGGCCATTGCTCACGCCGGTCGGCAGCGGCGGGGTCGAGCCGTCGTAGGCGAGGGTGGCGGTCACACCCGACGGCGCGACCCAGGTCGAAAGGTTGCCGTTGGCGTCGAAGGTGAGTGTCGTGGCGTCCTTGTACTTCAGCGTATAGGCGTTGCCGTCGAGGCTGAGCCGGCTCGACGAGCCCAGTCGCGGATTGTAGGTGCCGTCGATCAGCTTGACGAACTGCGGCCTCCGCGCTGGCCGGGACCGTCCGGCGCAGGCCCAGCACGCGCTTGACAGATGCGATCTGATAGTTAACCTATCGGTTAACTATAGGTCGGATCGACCGCCACGTCGGCGCGGACCGGGCTTGCGAGCGGCTTGCGTCTCGATGGGCCGGGGACTGCGCGGTGGCCTTTGCCAAGGAGTGCGACATGATCACCATCTCTGCTTTCAAGTGGGTTCCGGAATTTGCCCAGGGCCAGGTGCGCGACCTGCGGGCGCGCTGGGCGCTGGAGGAGGCCGGGCTGCCCTACAGGACACGGCTGCTCGAGCTGGGCGACCAGGAAAAGCCGGACTACCGCGCCCTGCAGCCCTTCGGGCAGGTGCCCGTCCTCGAGGAAGACGGCCTCGTCCTGTTCGAGTCCGGCGCCATCGTGCTCTACATCGGCGAACGGAGCGAGGCGCTCCTGCCGCGTGACACGGATGCGCGTCACCGTGCGACGCAGTGGCTGATCGCGGCCCTCAACTCGGTCGAGCCTTTCGTCATGAACGTCGCCTTGATCGATATCTTCTACGCCAACGAGGAATGGGCGAAGCTGCGTCGGCCCGGGGCGGTGGAGTTCGTTCAGAAGCGCCTGAGCGCCCTCTCCCGGTCGCTCGGCGACAAGCCCTATCTCGACGGCGACCGATTCACGGCGGGCGATCTGATGATGGCGACCGTGCTGCGAATCCTCGGGCACACCGACATCGTCAAAGGCGAGCAGCGTCTCGCTGCTTACGTCGACCGCTGCACCGCGCGGCCTGCCTTCAAGCGTGCCCTCGATGCGCAGATTGGAGACTTCAGGCAGGCGGCTTGACGGCAGTGTTTCGACTGTCAGACGGATCGCGGCGAACGTCACCCGCGCCGCTCGGCAGCGAGCTCCCGCCGCCGGATCGCCTGCGCGAACCACAGGGCGAGCGCCGGCAGGACGATTGCTGCGGCCCAGAAGACCGGCGTCGCGCCCCAGCGGTCGACCACGGGGGCGGCGAGCGGGACGCCGATCGCCTGGCCGATGAACAGGCAGAGCGCGAACAGCGCCATGCCGGCGCCGCGCGCCTGCGGCGCCATCTGCGTGCCGTGGACCTGCAGCGTGTTGTGCAGCATGTAGAACGACACGCCCGCCACCACGATGGCGGCAAACTCGAGCTCGGCCGACGGCGCCAGCGCCATGCCGGCAAAGGCGAGGCCGAGCCCGATGCCGCCCCAGATGCACAGGCCGCGCTCGCCGAGCAGGCGCACGAGCTGGGGCGCCACCATGACGTAGAGGAAGCCGCCGGCTCCGAACGCGGCGACGGCGAGCCCGACGGCGGCGAAGCCCAGCCCGAAGCGGTGATGCAGGTCGGCGCCGACGAATGTGAAGGCGCCCCAGAACATGCCGCCTTCCAGTGCCACGACCAGGATCACCGTGACGGCCCAGCGCCGGCGCAGGACGCCGAGCATCTGGCCCACCATCGAGCCCGCGGCCTGCTGGCCGCGCCGGGCGATGGCGGGACGCGCGATCATGACGGCGAGCAGGGCGCCGCCGGCCGCGACGTAGATTGCCGCCAGCACCCAGAAAACGGCGCGCCAGCCCAGCCAGTCGCCGATCGCGCCACCCAGCGCCGCGCCGGTCATCAGGCCGAGCGTCTGGCCCGTGAGGAAGCGCGCCAGGGTCGCCTGGCGGCGCTCGTAGCTCACGTTGTCGCCTACCCAGGCGATGGCGAGCGGGATGATCGCCGAGCTGGTGACGCCCGTCAGGAAGCGCGCCATCGTGAGCAGGCCGAGCGAGGAGGCAAGCGCGGCGAGGATGCAGCACAGCGCGGCGGCGATGCAGGCCAGCGCCACCACCGGCATCTTGCCGTAGCGATCGCCGAACGGGCCGTGCACCAGCACGAACACGCCGTTGGCGAACAGGAAGGCGGTGGCGGCGATCGAGGCCTCGCCGACCGTGACGGCGAAGGCGCCGGCGAGCTGGACGAGCAGCGGGTCGACGACGCGCATGCTGGCGGCGGAGGCGAAGGCCGCGACGGACAGCAGGACGATGGCGAGCGTGGGAGCTGGGGTGGGGGCGAGCGGGAATCGAGGCCGCGAACCGGCGGCGGGTACTGACATTGGCCGCGGGCTTAGCGGCTCGCCGTCACAAAAGAAAGGCCTGTCGAGGTCGCGGCGATGACCTATCGTGCCGCGATGGAAGAAATCGGTGCCCTCCTTGTCGATCCGGCCGCCTGGGCCGCCCTCGCCACGCTGGTGGTCATGGAGGTCGTCCTCGGCATCGACAACCTGATCTTCATCTCGATCCTAACCAACAAGCTGCCGGAGCATCAGCGCTCGCGTACGCGCAAGATCGGCATCGGCCTGGCCGTGTTCCTGAGGCTCGGCCTGCTCGGCACCGTCGCCTGGATCGCCCAGCTCACCCAGCCGCTGTTCAGCCTCTTCAATCACGATTTTTCCTGGCGCGACCTGATTCTGATCGCCGGCGGCCTGTTCCTGATCTGGAAGGCGACGGACGAGATCCATCACAACGTCACCGGCGAGCACGCCGAGAAGGAGGCGGCGAGCGTCGCCGCCGGCGTCACCCTGGTGGGCGTGATCGGCCAGATCCTGGTGCTCGACCTGGTGTTCTCCCTCGACAGCATCATCACCGCCGTCGGCATGACCAACGACATCCCCATCATGATCGTGGCGGTGGTGATCGCGGTCGGCCTGATGCTGCTGGCCGCCGATCCGCTGGCCCGCTTCATCGGCGACAACCCCACCATCGTCATGCTGGCGCTGGGCTTCCTGCTGATGATCGGCGGCACCCTGCTGGCCGAGGGCTTCGGGGTGCACGTGCCCAAGGGCTACATCTATGCGGCCATGGCCTTCTCCGCCCTGGTCGAGGGCCTGAACATGATGGCGCGCCGCCGGCGCCGGTCGAGATAGCGCAGGAGGGCGGCGATGGCCCGTGCGGCCACGTGGCGCCGCGCGCGCAATCGAGCGCACCCGGTGGCACGGTCCGGGCAATCGAAGTGCACGGGCGTTGGCTCAGCCCTGCAGCCAGCGGCGCGCGGCAGGATTGACGATACTCACGGGTCTCCTATGCCGGTGTCATGCTGCTGGAGACGGATCGAGGCGGGACCAGAGCGGCGCCGGGCCGCCGTGCAATCAGTTGCACGCGCGCCGGCTCGCCAGCATGCCGCGGGTTACCGGGCCGGACCGCAAGAACGCGGCGCGAACGCAACGAAGGCCGGCGATCGGCCGTTTGCGGTCGGCCAACCCCTTGATTCCAAAGGGTCCGAACGCACCGACCGCACCGAACGCAAGAAAGCAGGGTGATTCTGTCATCGTCTTCTGGACCGCGAGCGTCTCGCTCGCTCAAGAGGGTGAGCGAGCGAGACGCTTCTGCGCGGCTCGCGCGAGGCGCGGTTGACCGCGCCGTTAGCGAACGCGCTTACGCGGTCCGGCAAAGCATGAGCATGAGATTACGCTGCGCGCCGCCTGCAAGGGAGGCTAAGCTCGCGCCATGAAGCTTGCCAATCGAGTTGCCATCGTCACGGGCGCGGCGTCGGGGATCGGCGCGGCGTCGGCGCGCCTGTTCGCGGCCGAGGGCGCGCGCCTGGCGCTGGTCGACCAGGACAGGGAAGGGCTGGGCCAGGTTGCCGCCGACATCGAGGCGGCCGGCGGCAGCGCGCTCACCATCCCCGCCGACGTCAGCCGCGATGCCGAGGCACGTGCCGGCGTTGCCCGGGTGATGGAGAGCTGGGGCCGCATCGACGTGCTGCTGACCGCCGCCGGCATGTCGACCGGCGGCACGGTCGATGCGATCGAGGAGGCGGCGTGGGACCGCACCTTCGAGGTCAACGTCAAGGGCACGTATCTTTGGATCCACTACGCGATCCAGCCGATGATCGCCGCGCGCGCCGGCGCCATCGTCACCATCGGCTCGCAGCTCGCCCAGTCCAGTCCCGGCAAGAACGCCGCCTACATCGCCTCGAAGGGCGCCATCGCCTCGCTGACCAAGACCATGGCGGTCGATCACGCCTCGCAGGGCATCCGGGTGAACGCGTTGATGCCCGGAGTCATCGATACGCCGATGCCCGCCAACTCGTTGAAGCGCTACGCCGATCCCGATGCCATGCGGGCCTTCTGGAAGCAGCGCCATCCGATGGGCCGCATCGGCCAGCCCGAGGAGGTGGCGCGCGCCGCGCTGTTCCTGGCGAGCGACGACTCGTCCTTCGTCACCGGCACGCTGCTGTTCGTCGACGGCGGCTGGACGGCGCACTGATGCCCAGGAAACTATCCAGCGAGCAGGTCGTGGGCTACGAGCGCGACGGCTATGTCAGCCCGATCGATGCCTTCTCGTCCGCACAGGCGCGTGCCTGGCGCGACAGGCTCGAGACCTTCGAGCGCGCCGAGGGCCAGAAGATGACCCGCGGCCACAATTTCAAGCCGCATCTCCTGTTCCCATGGGTCGACGAGATCGTCCATTCGGCCGAGGTGCTGGACGCCGTCGAGGACCTGATCGGGCCGGACATCCGCCTGTTCCATCTCACCGTCTGGCCCAAGGATGCCGGCTCGGGCACCCATGTGAGCTGGCACCAGGACGCGACCTATTTCGCGCTCGAGCCGGCCTGCCACGTCACCGCGTGGGTCGCGCTCACCGACGCGCCGGTCGAGGCGGGCTGCATGGAGGTCGTGCCGGGCTCGCACAAGCTCGGCCAGCTCAAGCATGCCGAGATGCAGGATCCCGACAACCTGCTGTCGCGCGGCCAGACCCTCGCGGTCGATGTCGACCGGCAGCGCACCGTGCACATGCCGGTCAGGGCCGGGCAGTTCTCGCTGCACCACACGCACCTCGTGCACAATTCCGGGCCCAACCGCTCGCACGACCGGCGGATCGGCCTCGGCATCAGCTACATCCCGACCCACGCCCGCTGCACGGCGCGGCGGCGCATCACCGCCATGCTGGTGCGCGGCACGGACCGCCACGGCCATTTCGACGACGAGCGCCGGCCGATCGCGGAAGCGGGCCCGGCCGAACGCGCCTTCCATGCCGAGGCGGTGGCGCGCTTCAGGGGCATGAACGCCGACGTGTCGGGCGATGTCACGGTCGCGTCGTGAAGCGCGCGCGAGTTTCCTCCTATGAAAATCGGGGCGGGTACCGCCCCGATTTTCTCAGCATCGTGGTGCGCGCCGGCGGGCTGGGGGTCTCCCCTGTCATCAGGCAGGGCCTTCGCATATGGCATAAAGTCCCGTCATCCCGAGCGGAGCCGCCCACAGGGCGGCATAGTCGAGGGACCTTTCTCGCTGGTGCTGCAACAAGAAAGGTCCCTCCACTACGCCTCGCTTCGCTCGGCTCCGGTCGGGATGACGGTGCCTTTTTCATATGCGAGTGCCCTCCCCCGATGACGGGGGAGGTGAACGCCAACCAAGGACCCACCCCATGCTCCGACTGCCGTACCATGACCGCTACGCCTACTCGCCGATCGTCGGGCGCAAGGATTACTCCTGGCCCGAAGGCAAGCGGCTCGCGGTCTACCTCGGGCTCAACATCGAGCATTTCGCCTTCGGCGCGGGCGACGGCCATCTGCTGACGGTGGCGGGCACGCCGCCCGATCCGCGCACCTTCGCCTGGCGCGACTACGGCAACCGCGTCGGCGTGTGGCGCTGCCTCGAGCTGTTCGACGAGCTCAACCTGCCGGCGGCGCATCTGATCAACACCACGGTGTTCGATTACGCGCCGCAGATCGTCGACGCCATCAAGGCGCGCGGCGACGAGTTCATCGGCCATGGCCGCACCAACGCCGAGCGTCACGGCCAGATGTGGGAATCCGACGAGAAGCGCTTCCTCGAGGAGGTGCGCGACGCCATCGCCAAGGCGTCGGGCAAGCCGCCGCGCGGCTGGATGGCGCCGTGGATGAGCTCGAGCCATCGCACGCCCGATCTCCTGAAGGAGGTCGGCTTCGACTTTCTCATGGACTGGCCGGCCGACGACCAGCCGCTGTGGATGAAGACCCGGTCCGGCCCGCTGATGAGCGTGCCCTATCCGATCGAGATCAACGACAGCCCGCAGATCCTGGTGCGCCACCACACGCCCGAGCAGTTCCGCGACTTCATCATCGGCCAGTTCGAGGAGCTGCTGCGCCAATCGGCGAAGCAGCCGCTGGTCTGCGGCATCGCGCTCCACACCATGGTCGTCGGCCAGCCCTATCGCCTGCGCACCCTGCGCGAGGCGCTGCAGCACATCGCCAACCATCCGCAGAGGGACAAGGTGTGGTTCACCCGGCCGTCGGCGATCTACGACCACTGCGCTGCCCTGCCGCAGGGGACCATGACCCCGCCTCCGGTGTAGAAGTCTGCAGGGGGAGTGTGGAAATGACGATCTGGAACAAGGCGCGTGCGGCGCGCGATGCGCGCCTGCGGGCCGGCGGCAGGATCGCCAAAGGCAAGATCGTGCAGGCGGCGGACGCCACGGCCCTGCTGGAGGCCGTGATCGAGCCGGGCGACCGCGTGTGCCTCGAGGGCGACAACCAGAAGCAGGCCGACCTTCTTGCGCGGGCACTGGCGGCGGTCGACGTCGCAAAGGTGCACGACCTGCATATGGTGCAGTCGGGGATCGTCCTGCCCGAGCATCTCGACCTGTTCGACTCGGGGATCGCCAAGCGCCTCGACTATGCCTTCTCGGGCCCGCAATCGACGCGCATCGCCCGCATGCTGTTCGGCGGCAAGATCGAGCTCGGCGCGGTGCACACCTATCTCGAGCTGTTCGCCCGCTATTTCGTCGACCTGACGCCCAACGTCGCGCTGATCGTCGCCGTCGCCGCCGATCGCGACGGCAACCTCTACACCGGGGCGAACACCGAGGACACGCCGACCGTGGTCGAGGCGACCGCCTTCAAGGACGGCGTGGTGGTGGCCCAGGTCAACGAGATCGTCGACTCTCTGCCGCGGGTCGACATCCCGGGCGATCGCGTGAACTTCGTGATCAAGTCCGACAAGCCGTTCTATGTCGAGCCGCTGTTCACCCGCGACCCCGGCGCGATCACCGAGACGCAGATCCTGACGGCCATGCTGGCAATCAAGGGCATCTACGCGCCCTATGGCATCAAGCGTCTGAACCACGGCATCGGCTTCAACACGGCGGCGATCGAGCTTCTGCTGCCGACCTACGGCGAGCGGCTCGGCCTCAGGGGCAAGATCGCCACGCGCTTTGCGCTCAATCCGCATCCGACCCTGATCCCGGCTATCGAGTCGGGCTGGGTCGAGCAGATCCACAGCTTCGGCGGCGAGGTCGGGATGGAGGACTATATCCGCGCCCGCTCCGACATCTACTTCACCGGCATCGACGGCTCGCTGCGCTCCAATCGCGCGATCTGCCAGACCGCCGGCCTCTATGCCTGCGACATGTTCATCGGCTCGACCCTGCAGATTGACCTCCAGGGCAACTCCTCGACGGTCACGACCCAGCGCATCGCAGGCTTCGGCGGCGCGCCCAATATGGGAAGCGACTCGCACGGAAGGCGCCATCCCAGCGCGCCCTGGCTGATGGCCGGCAAGGAGGCCGATCCCGACGGGGCGCCGGCGCTGCGGCGCGGCCGCAAGCTGGTGGTGCAGATCGTCGAGACGTTCGGCGACAAGAACGTGCCGACCTTCGTCGAGAAGCTCGATGCAATCGAGCTGGCGGACAAGCTCAAGCTCGAGCTGGCGCCCGTCATGGTCTATGCCGACGACGTCACCCACGTCGTGACCGAGGCCGGTATCGCCAACCTGCTGCTCTGCCGCAGCAAGGAGGAGCGCGAGCAGGCGATCCGCGGCGTTGCCGGTTACACCGATGTCGGCCGCGGCCGGGATGCGAAGATGGTGCAGCAGCTGCGCGAGCGCGGCGTCGTGCGCTGGCCCGAGGATCTCGGCATCGATCCGCTGGACGCCGACCGCAGCCTGCTGGCCGCCCGCTCGATCGAGGACCTCGTACGCTGGTCCGGCGGCCTCTACGCCGCGCCGTCGCGCTTCCGCAACTGGTGAGGACGTTGCAATGGAAACCCTGAGCTATCGTCACACGGCCGCGCGGCGGGCGGCCGGCGCCCGGCCGATGGCCATCGTGGGCGTGGTCGCCTCGGGCAATCTCGAGGTGCTGGTCGAACGGGTGCTGCCGGGTAGCGACTGCCAGGTCGAGATCAGCACGCCCGTCACAGGATTCGCCAAGGTGTGGGAGGCGGTGATCACGGACTTCGTCGAGCGACGCTCGCCGGGCGGGCTGCGGCTGTCGATCAACGACGGCGGCGCGCGCGCCGACACGGTGTCGCTGCGGCTCGCCCAGGCCGTGCGCCTGATCGAGGAGGACGGCCGATGAACCCGCCGACCGACGGCCGTCGCCAGTCGCCGAGCTGGTACGAATCCGCGGCGCGCGACCGCGCGCGCCTGCTGCTCGATGCCGGGACCTTCGCGGAGTTCCTGGGACCGGAGGCGCGCGAGATGAGCCCGCACCTCGGCATCTTCGACCTGCCCCGCCAGTTCGACGACGGCATCGTCGTCGGCCGCGGCAAGCTCGCCGGCACCCCGGTGTTCGTCGCTGCCCAGGAGGGCCGCTTCATGGGCGGCGCCTTCGGCGAGGTGCACGGCGCCAAGCTGGTCGGCCTGCTGCGCGCGGCGCGCGACGCGAGCCGCGATGGGGGGACGATGCCCGTGCTGATCCTGTTCGACACCGGCGGTGTCCGCCTCCAGGAGGCCAATGTCGGCGAGCTCGCCATCGGCGAGGTGATGCGGGCGGTGATCGAGGCGCGCCGCGCCGGCGCCAAGGTGATCGGCCTGGTCGGCGGTCGTGCTGGCTGCTACGGCGGCGGCGGGCTGATCGCCGGCACCTGCTCGGCGCTCGCCGTGTCGGAGCACGGCCGTATCGCTGTCTCCGGCCCGGAGGTCATCGAGACCAATCGCGGCGTCGAGGAGTTCGACTCCAAGGACCGCAGCCTGGTGTGGCGCACCATGGGCGGCAAGCATCGACGCCTGCTGGGCGGCGCAGAGCTGTTCGTCGACGACACGATCGACGCCTTTCGCGCCGCGGCGATCGCGCTGATCGAGCGGGCGCCGGCTTTCGACCTCGCGATGCTGAAGGCCGAGCAGGCACGCCTCGCCGAGCGCCTGAAGCGGTTTGGCAGCTGCGCCGACGGGCTCGACGTGTGGAAGCAGGCGGGCGTCGACGATCCCGCCAAGGTGCCGGGGATGCCGGCGGACGAGTTCATCGCGCTCGCCCAGCACATCGGGGAGGGACGCCATGACGCTCGCTGAGATCCTGGCCTCGCTGTTCCCGGCGGGGCACGACATCGTGCGGCAGGGCGGCATCATGCTCGGCTCCGGCCCGTTGAAGAGCGGCGGGCGTGTCACCGTTGTCGGCGTTGCCGATCGCACGCCGCTCGGCGTCGACGACGCGCTTGTCCTGGCCGGCCATGTGCTGGCCGCGATCGACAGGGGCGGCAAGGATCCCATCCTCGTGCTGATCGACAGCGACAGCCAGCGCATGAGCAAGCGCGACGAGCTTCTGGGGCTCAACGAGTTCCTGGCCCATCTCGGCAAGTGCCTGATGATGGCAAGCCTGCAGGGCCACCACACGGTCGGCCTGCTCTACGGCCACAGCGCCGCCGGCGCCTTCATCGCCACCGCGATGTCGACTCGGAGCCTGGTGGCGCTGCCCGGTGCGACGCCGGCGGTGATGGACCTGCCGTCGATATCGAAGGTCACCAAGCTCTCGATCGAGGCGCTGCAGGAGAAAGCCAGATCGACGCCGGTCTTCGCGCCTGGCCTCGCCAACCTCGCCCAGACCGGCGCCGTGCTGGCGACCTGGGACGACAAGCGCTCGCTCGCTGACCAGCTGCAGGCGCTGCTCGACGCGCCGGCCACGCCGGACGACCAGCGAGATCGCCTGGGCAAGGAGCGCAAGGGCCGTCCCAAGGCGGCCGACATCGCCGCGCGCGTCCACGACCTCGCCCTTCGATGACACTCGGTGCCGGAAGCGCGCCACTCGGAGGTGCCAGCTTTTCGGTTCTCCTTCCCAGCTTTTCTGGGGGAGACCCCCAACGCGCCCGGCGTGCAATGCGATGGTGCGAAGGTGCCGGCGTTGCTTGAAGGAACCTCATGGCCGGGAGCGCGCCACTCCGTGGCGCTCATGCTCTTCGTACGGTCGGCAGCTTGGATGGCCGGTCCCTATGAGCGCCACGGAGTGGCGCGCTCCCGGCCATGAGTCACGACCTCTCTCTCCGCCGCCACGATCTCGTATTCTTGTCGGCAGAGGCGTGGCGGGCGCTGGTGGAGCAGCGCGGCGATCTTGCCGGCGAGGCGTTGCTGGTCGGCTGGGTCGATCGCGGCTGGCCGCTGATCGCCCGTCGCCCGTTGCCGGGCGAGATGGCGGGGCTGCCGCTCGGGCTGCCGCTGCCGCCGTCGCACGGCAAGCGACGGCTCGCCCTGACGTTGCCGCGCGACGCTGTCCAGTCGATCGCGCCACCGCCGCCGTTGCGTGCCGCGTCGAGCGTCGCGCCGGGGTCGTGGCTGCCCACGCTGGAGAGGCTGCTCGCGCTCGACGCCGGTTTGCGGGTCTACGGCAGCTTGGCCTGGCAGTACCTGACCGGTCTCGACTACCTGTCGGCGGGCTCCGATCTCGACATGCTGATGACGATGCCGCCCGCTGCTGCGGCGCCGCGGCTGATCGCAGAGCTGGCGGCGATCGAGCGGTCGGCGCCGATGCGCCTGGACGGCGAGCTGGTCCGCGACGACGGGGCCGGTGTGAATTGGCGCGAGCTCCGCGAAGGCGCCACCGAAATCCTGGTGAAGACGCTGCACGATGCCAGCCTGCAGGAGACACGTTGCTTTCTCGACGGTGCGTCGCCGTGATCGCGTCGCTTGCTCATGACACCGGCGCTGCCATCGATCGGCGGGAGATGGAGCGCATCGCCAAGCTCGCGGTCCGCTGCCTCGCGCTCGAAGCCGAGACGTGGCCGAAGCCCGGCCTGGTGAGCCCGATCGACTCCGGCAGCCATGACGACATGGACATCGACACCTTCCGGCGGAGCGCAGCCGCTCTCGAGCCCTTCTTCGCCGCACTGGCGGATGCCGGTGCGCAGGGCAGCGCCATGGGACGGCTGCGCGTCATCGGCGTCGAGGCCGAGGCTGCGATGCTGCGGGCGACCGGCGGCGTCAACACGCATCGCGGCGCCATCTTCGGCCTGGGACTCCTGTGTGCGGCAGCAGGATTGCGCGCGAGCCGTCTCGCCGATCCGGCGTTGCCGCTCGGCGCCGTCGTCGCCGCGCACTGGCGCGACGGCATCGAGCAGGGGCCCGAGCCGCTGCACAGCCACGGCGGCGCGGCGCGCCGCCGCTTCGGCGCCGGCGGCGCGCGGCGTGAAGCGGCCGAGGGCTTCCCGACCGTCTATGGCGTCGGCTTGCCCGCGCTGCGCAGCGGCGCGGCGCTATGGGCTCGTGGCGAGACAGTTGATCCGGAATCGCCGTCATGCCGAGCGGAGCGAGGGATCCCCGAGGCCGCAGCAAAGGTCCTTCGCTGCGCTCGGGACGACAGCAGTGCACTTGGAGCAGTTATCTCGTCACGGGTCCCGATGGGAACTCGTCAGGCGGCCCGGGTGCAGGCGTGCTTCGCCCTGATCGCCCATCTCGAGGACACCAACCTGCTGCATCGCGGCGGCCTCGACGGTCTGCAGTTCGCCCAGGCCGCCGCCCGTGCCTTCCTCGCCCGCGGCGGCGTCGGACAGCCGGACTGGCTGGAAGAAGCATGGGCCGCGCATCGCGCCTTCGTCGCCCGCCGCCTGAGCCCTGGCGGTTCCGCCGACCTTCTCGCCATGAGCCTGTTCGTCGAGGCGTGCGAGCCTTGACGCTGGCGATCCTGTGCTCGGGCCAGGGACTGCAAGGTCCGAGGAGCTTTGCGCTGACGGCCGGCGAGTCTCGGGCCAGCGTGCTCTTTGCGCAGGCCAGCGGCCTGCTGGGCGGCGATGCCCGCACGCTGGTGCAGTCGGCGGCGGCCGCCGACGTCCATGGCAACAGGACAGGCCAGATCTTCTGCGTGCTGCAGGCTGTAGCGGCGGCGGCCGCGCTGCGCGAAGCATGGCCAGACCGATTGATCGTCGCCGGCTACAGCGTGGGCGAGGTCGCCGCCTGGAGCATCGCCGGCCTGATCGAGCCGGCAAGCGCGCTCGATCTGGTTGCCGCGCGCGCCGAGGCGATGGATGCGGCAAGCCACGCCCACGATGGCCTGCTCTTCGTCCGTGGCCTGTCTCGCGCCGCGGTCGATGCGCTGTGTGCCGATCACGGTGCGGCCATCGCCATCGTCAATCCCGGCGACGCTTACGTTCTGGGTGGCGACGCGCTCGAGGCGCTCGCCCAGGCGGCGACGCAGGCAGGCGCGCTCCACGTCACCCGCATTGCCGTCGCCGTCGCCTCGCACACGCCGCGTCTCGAGCCAGCCTCGCTGTCGTTCCGTCGGCAGCTCGACCGGATCGGCGTGGCGCCGAGACTGCCTGCCGGCATCCGCCTCCTGAGCGGCATCGACGGCGCTGCCGTGCGCGATGTCCGCGCCGGTCTCGACAAGCTCGCGGCGCAGGTCTCGCACACCGTCCAGTGGGCGGCCTGCCTCGACAGCGCGGTCGAGGCGGGGGCCACGCTGTTCCTCGAGCTCGGCCCCGGCCGTGCGCTCGCCGAGATGGCCGCCGCCGCCCATCCCGGGATACCCGCGCGCAGCCTCGACGACTTCGCGACGCTGGCGGGTGTCCGTGCCTGGTTGGCGCGGCAGGCGCGTTGATGCCGACGGGCGGTCTCATGATCTTCTGGACCACGGGCATCCTGCCCGCTCACGGGAGCATGAGCGGGCGAGATGCCCGCGGCCCGGATGACCATGAGCACGACCCATAACCCGGCCGCGGGCTCGCGTCCTCTTGACCGGTCCCGCCTGGTTGGCGAGTGTCGGAGTTCCCGAGTGGCGAAAGGGCCAAATGAAAAGCGCAGTCCTAGTGGCAATGGCGGTGGCGTTGACGGCCTGCGGCATGCAGCCGATGCCGGTGGTTCCGTTGGCCAACCGGCAGTCCGACGCTGCCGGCAAGAGGTTCTGGAACCCGATGCCCGGCATGACCGCGGTCTATATCTACCGCGGCCCCGATGCGCCGCCGCCGCAGGTGCTGTCGCTCACCGCGCGCGACAAGCAGGTGGGTTGGCTGACGCCGTCGACCTGGATCCGCGAGGACGTCGCGCCCGGGCGCTACGACGTGCGCTGCCTCATCGGCAAGGGCAAGGAGCTCGCCGGCTCGACCACCCTCGACCTGCGGCCCAGCACCATGATCTTCCTGCAGGCGTCGACGCAGGCCGGCGCCAATGCCTGCACCCTGAGCGAGGTTCCGGCCAATATCGGGCGTGACGGCGTCGTCGCCGCCGTGGAGACCGCGCCGCCCGTGTACAATCCGCCCTTTCCCCTCCGGCCGTGATCCGTCGCCGTCGCTCATGGGCGAGCCATGAGTGAGTCGGCGCTCGCGGCATGGCTGGCCGGGGCGGGGCTGCGCAACCTGCCGTTCGACGAGATGGTCGACGGCTTCTCGCGCCGGCTCGACGCGCTCGGCGTGCCGGTGGCGCGCACCTTCGCCGGCATGAACACGCTGCATCCGATGGTGCGGGCGCGCAGCATGATCTGGGACCGCTCGAGCGGCCCCAATACCCGTTTCGAGTTCGGCCACGTCGACTTCGATGCGCCGATCCTGCGCCGCAGCCCGTTCCTGCCGATGCTGCAGGACGGCGTGATGACGCGCCGGGTGCGGGTCGACGATGCCGGGGCGGCGCAGGAGACGCTGCTGTTCGCCGAGCTGCACGCGGCCGGCATGACCGAATGGCTGGGGCGCGTGTTCCCGTTCGGCTCGCTGATGCCGGCCGTCGACCTGGGCGCCCCGGATACGGCCGAGCACGCCGAGCGGCTGTTCTTCGTCTGCTCGATGACGACCGACCGACCCGGCGGCTATCGCGAGCGGGACATGGCGGTGCTGGACCGGCTGCTGCCGCTGTTCGCGCTGGCGGTGAAGGCCGTCGCGATGGGCGCCATCGGCCACGGCCTGCTGGCCGCCTATCTCGGCAACGACCCGGCGAGCCGGGTCTATGCTGGAACGGTGCTGCGCGGCGGCGTGCAGAGCGTCGAGGCGGTACTGCTCTATACCGACCTGCGCGGCTTCACGGCGCTGGCCGACGTGACGCCCGGGCCGGAGCTGATCGCGCTGCTCGACGAGTGCTTCGAATGCATGGTCGAGCCGGTCGCACAGCACGGCGGCGAGGTCCTGAAGTTCCTGGGGGACGGGCTGCTCGCCGCGTTCGCCGTCATCGCCGGCAATCGCGACGCGGTGTGCGGCGCCGCGCTCGATGCCGCGATCGGGGCACAGGCGCGCATCGAGATCCTGAACGCGCGCCGCCGCGCCGAGGGACGGACGGCGATCGCGCTCGACATCTCGCTGCATATCGGCGCCGTGCAGTACGGCAATGTCGGCACGGCAACCCGCCTCGACTTCACGGTGATCGGGCCGGCCGTCAACGAGGCCTCGCGCATCGAGCGGCTGTGCGAGCCGCTGGGGCGCCACGTGCTGGCCTCGCAGCAGTTCGCGGAAGCGGCCGCCTCCAGCCGCTCCCGTCTGGTATCGCTCGGCCGGCACGCGCTGCGCGGCGTGCGCGAGCCGACCGAGCTGTTCGCGCTCGCTGCGGCGTGAACGACTACCTGCCGTAGACGGCGCTCTCGAAGGCGTAGAACAGCGGCAGCGACTTGACGTCGGCGAAAGGCAGGATCTGGGTGACGTAGACGCCGCCCACGCCCTTCTTCTGGTCGATCCAGTAGTAGGTGTTGGCGAGGCCCGCCCAGGCCAGCGAGCCGGCGGTGCGGCCGGTCGGCGCTTCCTCGTTGTTGATCATGAAGGAGAGGCCCCAGCTCTTGTCCATGCCGGGGAAGAACTCGGCGTCGTTGGAGAAGGGCGGTGCCGCGGTCTTGAGCAGGGTGACCTTCGAGCTGCCCATGGCGTTCTTCGACATCAGCTCGACGGTCGCGGGCTTCAGCACCGCCTCGCCTTTGTCGGAGCGGCCCTGGTTCAGCATCATGCGGACGAACTTCAGGTAGTCGCCGGCCGTGCTGTAGAGCCCGCCGCCACCCATCTCGAACTCGGGCTCCTGCGGCAGCTCGAGCGCCGGGTCGGGCACGAGCTTGCCGTCGGCGCGGTGATGGATCTTGGCCAGTCGCCCGCGCATCGCGTCGGTGATCCTGAAGGCGGTGCTGTCCATGCCGAGCGGTCCCAGGATGTTGTCGTGCATGAACTGGCCGAGCCGCTGGCCGCTCACCGTCTCGACCATCTTGCCGGCCCAGTCGATGTTGATGCCGTACTCCCAGCGCTCGCCGGGCTCGAACAGCAGGGGAAGCGTGAGCGCCTTGTCCTGGCAGCTGATGATGCCCGGCACCTCCATCGCTTCCATGTACTTGCCGATCTCGGGCTTCCAGATGTCGTAGGCGAAACCCGCCGTATGGGTGAGCAGGTGGCGCAGCGTGATGTCGCGCGTGGCCTTGCGGGTCCTGGGCTTGCCGGCGGCATCGAAGCCCTCGAGCACGACGCAGTCGCCCAGCGCGGGGATGACCGCCTTGGCCGGCCCGTCGAGCGAGAGCTTGCCGCGCTCGACCAGCTGCATGGCGGCTGCGCCGGTGACGGCCTTGGTCATCGAGGCGATCCACGCCACGGTATCGGGCGTCATGTCGGCGGACTCGCCCAGGATTCGCTTGCCGAATCCGGCTTCGTAGGTCGTTCCCTTGGCATCGGTCGCCGCCGCGACCACGCCCGGCACGTCGCCCTTGCTCACGGCTTCCTTCAACACGCTGTCGGCCTTCGCCTTCATGGCACGCTCCTCCTGATTATGGGGGCGCTATTGAGGCATGCCGGCCGGGTCGCCTGTCCAGCGCAATTTGGCGCTGCCATCGGCGCCGCGCGTCATCCGGCGGTAACTCAGGCGTAGTTGCCGCGCGCCCTGCCGTTGCTGCCGGCCTTGCGCGCGCGCGCCGCCGGCGCGGCCTTGCCCGGCCGCGCGCCCGCCTTCCTGCCCGGCTTGGCCTGAAGCAGCGTGCGCATCTCGGCGCCCTTGGTGTCCCACCAGTCGGCGAGGATGCGAACGTCCCAGCCGATGCAGAAATGCTTCACGCCCATCGCCAGGTAGCGCTTCGCGTCGGCCGGGTCGCGCAGCTCGACGCGCGGATGCAGGCCCATCCTCAGTGCCGTCTCGATCGTCCTGGTCTCGGCCGCCAGCACCTCGCGATCGCCGTACTGCCCGGTCTTGCCGATGCTCATAGAGAAGTCCGACGGGCCGAACTGCACCATGTCGATGCCCGGCACCGACAGGATGGCCTCGAGATCGTCGACGCACGATTTCTTCTCGACCATGATGGCGATGACGACCTCGTTCAGCGCATCGACGTAGGCCGGCGTTCCGCCTTCGCGCACCGAGCCGACATCGCGGCGCATGCCGACGCCCAGCCGGCCGCGTCCGCGCGCGCCGCGCGCCATCGTCGTCTCGGCGCGCACGGCATCGACGGCGAGCTTCGCGTCCTCGACGCTGCGGATGTCGGCGAACAGCACGCTCTGGAAGCCCGACCCGATCGCCCGCATGGCCTGGTGGGTGTATTGGGTCTGCTCGATCTTGATCATGCCGGCCATGTTCATCAGCTCGAAGCTGCGGCCGAGATTGTCGAGGTCGTGCATGGTGAAGGGTGCATACTCGGCGGTGAACTCGACGTAGTCGTACAGCTTCGAATGGCCGATCAGCTCCACCAGGGTGGGCCACGCCGACAGGATGTGCGTGCCGACGGTCGGCTTGCCGGCTTTCAGGAGCTCGCGGAGCAGGTTACGGCGCATGACAGGATCCCCCGTGGTCGATGCTTGTTCGTTGGCATGTATACTGCGCGATCGGCTAGGCTCGGGGAAGCGGCAGGGCATTCGCACTTGGCGTCTTTCTCCGTCATCCCGAGCGGCGCCGCCCGATCAGGCGCTGCTTGCAGCGCCACTGGCGGTGTAGTCGAGGGACCTTTCTTGCCGACGCCGCAACAAGAAAGGTCCCTCCAATGCGCCTCGCTGCGCTCGGCGCCGGTCGGGATGACGGTGTTTTCGCTGTATGTCGAATAGCCCGGAGAAAGTGGGGAGGACGCTCTTGAAGCAGATCTCGATTACGGCGGCGACGGTCTATGTCACCGAGATCCCGGTTCGGCTGATGCGCCGTCACGGCTCGGGCGACGTCGCCGGCACGGTGAAAAACGCCATCCTGAAGCTCGAGACCGACGCCGGCATCACCGGCTGGGGCGACGCCGCCCCGTGGGCGGTGTTCACCGGCACGATCGAAGGAAATGTCGCCGCCCTGCACGTCTACCTGCGCCCCTTGCTGCTGGGCGCCGATCCGTTCCGCATCGAGGCGCTGATGGCCGATGCCGACCACGCCGTGGTCGGCCATCCCGAGGCCAAGGCGGCGATGGAGATGGCGCTGTTCGACATCGTCGGCCAGGCCTCGGGCCTGCCGGTCGCCGAATTGCTGGGCGGGCGCTGCCGCGACGACATCCCCCTGTCGTTCTCCGTTGCCGATCCCGATTTCGATCGCGACATGGAGATGGTGAAGCGGCTCTACGGCGATGGCCTGCGCCTGTTCAAGATGAAGACCGGCTTCGCCGGTCATGCCACCGACCTGAAGCGCATGGAGCGCTTTCGCTCCGAGCTGCCGGGCGATGCCGAGCTGCGCATCGACTACAATCAGGGCATGAGGACGCACGACGCCATCCGCGAGCTGCGCGACGTCGAGGCGTTCCGCCCGACCTTCATCGAGCAGCCGGTCCCCGGCCATCATCGCGCGGCCCTGGCCGAGATCACCCGCGCCCTCGACACGCCGGTGCTGGCCGACGAGAGCGTGTTCACGCCGACCGACGCCCTGCAGGTGGCGGCCGGCCGCATGGCCGACCTCGTCAGCATCAAGATCATGAAGCACGGCGGCATGCTGGCCGGCCGCAAGGTGTCGGCGATCTGCGAGGCCGCGGGCATCGCCTGCTACGGCGGCGACATGTTCGAGACCGGCATCGCCCATCTTGCGGGCACGCACGTCATCGCCGCCACCCCCAACATCTCGCTGGGCTGCGAGTTCTACCAGGCCAAGTACTTCCTCGAGCGCGACCTGCTGGCCGAGCCGTTCCCCATCGAGAACGGCCGCGTGATCGTGCCGCGCACGCCGGGCCTCGGCGTGGCGGTCGACGAGGATCGCGTGCGGCACTACGCGGTGGAGACTCTGAAGTAGCCACTTTTCAATCCCTCCCGGGCATTCGCATCTGGACGCGCCTTTCTTCTCCTCCCCAGCTTCGCTGGGGAGACCCCCAGCACGCCGGCGCGCACCACGATGCTGAGAAGATGGTGGCGCTGCGAGAGGGAAGCTCATGGCTGGGAGCGCGCCACTCCAGTGGCGCTCTTCTTGTGATTACACATCCCATGAGCGCCACTGGTGGCGGAGTTTACTCCGCCACCAGTGGCGCGCTCCCAGCGCATTTTCATAGGAGTTCCCCACCGGCCCGAGGGCCGACCCGCCGTGCCAAGAAACTGGCGGCAAGCCGCCAGTTTCTTACTAGGTGCCCCGTCATACGGGGCGGAGGGGTCATGAGCCGCGAACGGCAGCGGGGCCATGGCTCATGACCCCTCCGTCCGCGATGACGCGGACACCTCCCCAGCGAAGCTGGGGAGGAATGAAGACGCGTCCAAATGCGAACCATCGTTGGCGTGCCTCTTGCGTGGTTGCTTGACGGGGGTGAAGACCGGCACCAAGGTTCGTCGTGCGTCTCGCCTCCTCGAGCGCCCTGGGGCAACGAGCCGGCACAGATCGGCACCGTGACAAGCAGAACATGCAGAACATGAGGAGAAGGGATATGGGGATCCGCCGTCGTGATGTCGCTTCCGCGACTGCCGTTGCCGCCGCCGCGAGCGTCGCGCTGGCCGCCGCTCCGGCCCGTGCCCAGGGCAAGAGCGAATCGACCTGGGACCTGATCAAGCGCACCGGGCAGGTGCGCATGGGCGTCTTCGAGTACTCGCCCTATTTCATGCGCGACAAGTCGAGCGGCGAATGGGTCGGCGCCATGATCGAAATGGGCAAGGACATCGCCAAAGAGCTCAAGGTCAAGTACGTGCCGGTCGAGGTCGGCGGGTTCGGCGAGGCGGTGCTGTCGCTGCAGGCCGGCAAGGTCGACATGAACTTCGCCCTGCAGGCGACGCCGTTGCGCTCGACGGCCATCGACTTCGCCGGGCCGATCTACTGGATCGAATGGGTGACGGTGAACAACCCGAACTTCAAGGGCCGCGTGTGGGCCGACTACAACAAGGAAGGCGTCAAGGTCGCCGTGATGACCGGCACCTCCGACGAGCTGCTGCTGCGCAAGATGGCGCCCAAGGCGACGCGCGTGGAATTCAAGTCGGCCGCCGAGATCGCCCTTGCCGTGTCGTCGGGCCGCGCCGACGCGTTCACCACGACGGTCCTGAACTCGATGGTCGCCAAGTCCAAGAACCCCGGCCTCGGTGACTTCGTCAACCCGACGCCGCGCGTGGCGCTGCCGGGCTATATCGGCCTGCGCCTGGAGGACGATGCGCGCTGGCAGAAGTTCCTGAACCGGTGGGCCGAGTGGAATATCCTGCTGGGCCATAACGAGGCGCGCATGAAGGCGGCCCTGGCGCGCGAAGGCCTGGAGATCCCGCCGACCGTGTCGTTCTCGCCGAACTGATGGCCAAGCATGTCACCGTGATAGGCGCCGGCATCGTCGGCGTCTGTTGCGCGCTTCACCTGCAGCGCGAAGGCTTCGAGGTGCGGCTCGTCGAGAAGGGCGAGCCGGGCAAGAAGGCCTCCTTCGGCAATTCCGGCAGCTTCGGCACCGCCTCGTGCGTGCCGTTCGCCATGCCGGGCGTGCTGAAGAAGGTGCCCAAGATGCTGTTCGACTCCACGTCGCCCCTGAAGCTGCGCTGGAGCCATGTGCCGAGCGCGCTGCCGTGGTTCCTGCGCTTCATCGCGGCGGCACGGCCGTCGCGCGTCGAGGAGATCGCTGCCGCCCGCAATTCGCTGCTGGTCCACACCCATGCGGGCTACGCGCCGCTGATCGAGGACGCCGACGCGCGGCAATGGGTCAAGGACGACGGCCTGATGATGCTGTTCGAGAGCGAGGAGACGTTCCGCAACGCTGCCTACGCCCTCGACCTGCGCCGCCGCAACGGCGTGCACATGGACATTCTCGACGGCAACGAGGCACGGCAGATGGAGCCTGCGCTGTCGCCGAAGGTCATCAAGGCGGTGTCGCTGCCCGACGTCAATCGCACCATCGACCCGTGGCGGCTGTGCGATGCGCTGGCCAGGGATTTCGTGCGCCGTGGCGGCGAGATCGTCACTGCCGAGGTGCGAGGCTTCGAGATCGGCGGCGATGGCCCGACGAGAATCGTCACCGACCGCGGGCCGCTGGACGTCGAGACAATCGTGCTCGCCGCCGGCGTCTGGTCGCGGCCGCTCGCCAGGCAGCTCGGCACGTCGGTGCCTCTGGAAGCCGAGCGCGGCTACCACGTGATGTTCGCCAACCAGGAGTTCGGCCTTCGCCGTGCCCTGGTCTCGGCCGACCGCAACGTGTCGTTGGCGCACATGCATGAAGGCATCCGCGCCACCGGCGTCGCCGAGTTCGCCGCACCCGACGCGCCGGCCGACATGCGCATCGCCGACATGATCGCGCAGCAGGCCAAGGAGCTGGTGCCAGGCCTGAAGGGTGAGCCTGCTTCCAGATGGATGGGCCCACGGCCGTCGCATCCCGATTCCAAGCCGGTGATCGGCCGCTCGCCGCGCCACAAGAACGTGCTCTTCGCCTTCGGCCACGATCATCTCGGCCTCACCATGGCCGGCATCACCGGCAAGCTCATCGCCGAGCTGGCGACGGGCCGGCCGACCACCGTCGACCTCGCCCCGTTCCGCCCGGACCGCTTCTGAGATGGTCCTCGCGGTCTCCTACACCTGGGATTTCGCGCTCGTCCTCAGCTACACGAACCTCTGGGTCAAGGGACTGGGCGTCACGCTCGCCTACTCGGTGGGCACGGTGCTGGGCGGCATGATCATCGGCGTGATCTGCGGGCTGCTGCTGCTGGTGCGCAGCCGCTGGGTGACCTTGCCGGTTCACTTCTACGTCGAGATTTTCCGCTGCACGCCGCTGCTGGTGCAGATCGTGTGGTTCTACTACGCGCTACCGATCGTTTTGCAGGTCGAGCTGCCCGACTGGTTCGCCGCCGGCCTCGGGCTGACGCTCTACATGGGCGCCTTCGCCACCGAGATCTTCCGCGCCGGCATCATCTCGATCGACAAGGGCCAATGGCAGGCCTCGCGCGCGCTCGGCATGACCGCGGCCGAGCTGATGCGCCACATCATCCTGCCGCAGGCCACGAAGCGCATGGTGCCGCCCTTCGTCAACCAGTCGATCATCCAGCTCAAGAACACCTCGCTGCTCTACGTCGTGGCGATTCCCGACCTGATGTACACCGGCTCGATCATCGTCTCCGACACTTTCCGGCCGCTGGAGGTCTACAGCAGCGTCGCCATCGCCTACTTCGTGATCCTCTATCCGCTCACCCTGTGGGCGGCCCGCCTGGAGGCGCGCGTTGACCAGTAGCGGCGCGCCGATGGTCAAGGTCGACGGTCTGCGCAAGAGCTACGGCACCGTCGAGGCGGTGCGCGGCGTGTCGCTCGAGGTCGAGCGCGGCGAGGTCGTGGTCGTGATCGGCCCGTCGGGCTGCGGCAAGTCGACCTTCCTGCGCTGCATCAACCTGCTGGAGGAACCGTCGGCCGGCACGCTGCAGGTCGGCGATCGCCGCATCGACTTCAGCTCCAGGAAATCGATGCCGCACGGGCGCGATCTGGCGCGCTTTCGTGCGCGGATCGGCATGGTGTTCCAGCAGTTCGATCTCTTTCCGCACATGACGGCGCTGCAGAACGTCATGTCCGGTCCCGTGATCGTGAAGAAGATGGCGAGGTCGGAGGCCGAGGGGGTCGCGCGCGATCTCCTGGCCAAGGTCGGCCTGGCCGCGTTAGCCGACCGGTTCCCGCGCAACCTGTCGGGCGGCCAGCAGCAGCGCGTCGCGATCGCCCGCGCCATGGCAATGGCGCCCGAGATCATGCTGTTCGACGAGGTCACGTCGGCGCTCGATCCCGAGCTGGTGGGCGAGGTGCTGGACGTCATGAAGCAGCTCGCCTCCGAGGGCACGACCATGATCGTGGTGACCCACGAGATGGCCTTCGCGCACGCTGTCGCCGACCAGATCGTCGTCATGGATGCGGGCCAGGTGGTCGAGCACGGGGCTGCGGAAGAGGTCTTGCTGCGGCCCAGGAACCCGCGTACGGCGTCGTTCCTGTCGCGCTTCCACAGCACGATCGGCGAGCGCAAGAACTGAGGGGAGTTTCGGCGAATGTTTCCGGCGAAGGACAAGCTGACGATCTGCTTTGCCCATGCGGCCTACCAGATGCAGGCGCGATTCGCGTTGCGCAAGACAGGCATCGAGAATTTCCAGGTGTGGGCCTACGACGACCTGGTGAAGCGGGTCGGCGAGGCCGATGTCGTGGTCGTCTCCGGCATGTGGAAGAACGACCTGATCCCGCATGCCGGCAAGCTGAAGTTCATCCAGTCGATCAGCTCGGGCATGGACCAGTATTCCCGCGAGCAACTCGGCGCCCGGGGCGTGCGGCTCGCGAGCGCCGCCGGAGTCAACGCCCGCGCCGTGGCCGAGCACGCCATCGCGCTGATCCTGGCGGTGTTCCGGCGCCTGCCCGAGGCGCGCGACAATCAGCACGACAAGATGTGGCGCGGTATGATCGGCGATCTCGGGCAGCGCGAGGACGAGCTCGGCGGCAAGACCCTGCTGGTGGTCGGCATGGGCCGCATCGGCAGCCATCTCGCGCTGCTGGCCAAGGCATTCGGCATGAAGGTGATCGGCATCCGGCGCGATCCCTCGCAAGGCGAGAACGGCGCGGACTCGATCTACGGCATGGGCGATCTGGTGAAGCTCGTGCCGCAGGCCGACATCGTGGCGCTGACCTGTGCGCTCACGCCGGAGACCACGGGCTTGATGAGCAAGGCGGCCTTCGCGGCGATGAAGCCGTCGTCGGTGTTCGTCAACGTGGCGCGCGGCAAGGTGGCCGACGAGGCGGCCCTGATCGACACCATGAAGAGCAATCGCATCTGGGCCGCCGCCATCGACGTCACGGCGGACGAGCCGCTGCCGCAGGCCTCGCCGCTGTGGACCATGCCCAACGTCTTCGTGACGCCGCACACCGCGGGCGAGACGCGCGCCTACGAGGACAACGTGCTCGACATACTGATCGAGAATCTCGACCGCCTGTGGCGTGGCGAGGCGGCGCTGCGCAATCAGGTTCTGTAGGGCGGGCGGGTCGGAGCGCCAGGGATTGCCCTGCCCCCGAGGAGCGGCCGCAGGCCCTCGTCAGGGAAAGCAAACTTCGCCGCTTGGCGGGCAACAAGCGCTTCTCGACCGCTTCTCGACCGATCCTGCAGACGCAGCGCGGCCGCTTCGTCAGCGGGAAGGCGCGTGACCGAGAGGCCTCGTGCATCTTGCTGCCGTTTGTGCGCCGCTACTTCTTGTCGTCGTCCTTCTGCTGCTGGGCAGGCGCTGGTCGAGGCGGCTCGGCCTGTCGCTGTGGTTGGGGCCGCGCGGGCGGAGACTGGACCTGGTTGGGAGTGGTGGGCGGCGCGGCCTGGGGCCTGGGAGCCTGCGCAGGCGCGGTGCGTCCTTCCTGTGCCGGACGCGGCGACGGCGGCACGGCCTGCTGAGGCGCTGCTCGAGGAGGCCGAGGCGGTTCGACCGGCCGAGTCGGTGGCGTGGCCTGCCGTGTCGGCGGCTCGTCCTGTCGAAGCGGCACCTGAGGAGCCGCTTGTGAAGGCCGCGGCGGCTCGACCGGCCGACCCGGTGGCGTGGCCTGTTGTCTTGGCGGCTCGGCCTGCCGCGGTGCCTGAGGGGCCTGTTGCGGCTGCGCCGGGGGAGCAGCCTGCTGGCGCGGCGGTTCGGCCGGACGTTGTGGTTGCGGCGCCGGCTGAGGGGCGGGAGCAGCCTGTTGTCGTTGCCGTTCGGCGGGACTCGACGGCGGAGCCACGGGCTGTTGCTGCCGGGGTGGCGAAGCCTGCTGCCTCGGCGGCTCGGCAGTGCGCGGCGGCTGCGCCGCCGCGGGCGGCTGCGGGGC
>JALHMO010000065.1:0-16290 GCA_022844015.1 Reyranella sp.
CCTGCAGGCGACCGGCCAGGACGCGCCGCGCCGGGCGCTCGGCCTCGCCCTCACCCTGCTCGCGTTCAGCGCGCTGGTGGCGCCCTCGCCGCTCGCCGTCGCGTCCGCCTCGGTCATGAAGACGACGGCCCAGGCCATGCTCATGGCCGCGCTGCCGGTCGCGGTCATCGCCGCGGCGATCGGCTGGTGGCATGTCTCGCGCCAACTGCCCGCCGCGGAGGGCAAGGCCGCCGATGCGCCGGGGCGGCTCGGCTGGGCGTGGCTCGCCGTGCTGCTGCCGGTGGCGCTGCTGGTCGTGCAGTCGGTGGCGCAGATGCCGAGCGAGCCGCTCGGCAAGGGCGGCGCGCGCGAGTTCTATATCGGCATCAGCAAGCCCCTGATGCTGGCGGCGCTGGCCATCACGCTCGCCGTGCTGTTCGCCGGGCGCTGGCAGCCGTCGGCGCTGTCCGGCCGCGGCTGGGCGCCGCTGCTGCTCACGGTGGGCGCGGCCGGCGGCCTCGCCCGCGTGTTCGACGAGACCGGCATGGCCGAGCTGCTGGCCGAGCACGCGCTGCATCCGCGGTTCGGCCTGCTGACGCCCTTCCTCGCCGCGGCAATCGTCAAGACCATGCAGGGCAACTCGCTGACCGCCGTGCTCACCGCGTCGGGCATGGTCGAGCCGATGCTGCCGGCGCTCGGCCTCGACAGTGCTTCCGGCCGCGCCCTCGCCGCAGCGGCCGTCGGTGCCGGCTCGATGGCGATCTGCCACGTCAACGACCCGTTCTTCTGGATCGCCGCCAGCATGGGCCGCCTGTCGCCGGGACGCGCGCTGATGGTGATCTCGCTGGGCAGCGCCGCAATGGCGATCGGCGCGCTGGTCGTGCTGGCGGCGGTGAAGCAGGTGTTGTGATTTCGCGTCATCCTGAGCGAAGCGAAGGATCTCGTCCCTGCCGGCAGCGAGTGGCTGCCTGGTTCCGCGATCAGATCCTTCGCTGCGCTCAGGATGACAACAAGGGAGCAACGCGCTCCCGGCGCATGACGCGCTCCCGGTAACTCAGTCCAGCCTGATCCCCGAGGCCTTCACGGCGGGTGCCCACTGGATGCGGTCCTCGGCGAGGAAGGCGTCGAAGCCCTTGCGGCCGGGCGGCGGCATGTCGAGGCCGAGGTCGGTTTCCCAGCGCTTGCGGATATCGGGCTCGGCCAGCGCCTCGGTGATCGCCGTCTCGAGGCGGGCCAGGATCGGCTCCGGCGTGCGGGCCGGCGCGCCCGCGCCGTACCACGACGTCGCGGCGTAGCCCGGCAGGGTCTCGGCGATCGTCGGCAGCTCCGGCGCCGCCCACGACCGCTCGCGCGAGGTCACGCCCAGCCCCTTGATGCGGCCGCGCCGCACCTGCGGCAGCATCGACGGCATGTTGGCGAACATCATGGTGACCGTGCCCGCCATCAGGTCGTTGTAGGCCGGCCCCGCGCCCTTGTAGGGCACGTGGATGATGTCGACCGCCGCCATCGCCTTGAACAGCTCACCGCTGAGATGGAGCGACGAGCCCGGCCCCGAGGAGGCGAAGGAGTACTTGCCGGGAGCGGCCTTGCAGACCTCGATCAGCTCGGCGACCGAGCCCGCCGGCAGCGACGGCGTGACGCCGAGCAGGTTCGCGAGGGTCGCCAGCCGCGAGATGCAGACGATCTCCTTGTCGGGATCGTAGGGCAGCCTGCCGTAGAGCATCGGGTTCAGCGTATGGCTGGCCACCGAGATCAGGCCGAGCGTATAGCCGTCCGGCGCCGCGCGCGCGAGCTCCACCGTGCCGATGTTGCCGCCCGCCCCGCTCTTGTTGTCGACGACGAACTGCTGGCCGAAGCGGCGCGACAGCTGATCGCAGATCAGCCGGCTCACCGTGTCGGTGCCGCCGCCCGGCGCGAACGGGCAGATGAAACGCACGGTCTTGGCCGGCCACGCCGCCACGTCGGCGCGCGCGACCGCCGGCGCCGCGAGAGCCGCTGCGAGCAAGGTTCGACGCGTCAACATGGACATTCCTCCCGAGCACGCATTCGGCCCCCCGGCCGAAGTGTCTCACGTTAGAGCTGTTTCCGATGCGAGGGAATGTGCGCCGTTCGCCTTCTGTAAGGACGCGCTGGGAGCACGCCACTGCCGGCGGAGTAAGACTCCGCCCGAAGTGGCGCGCCCAAAGGCGCCAACTTTGGTCGGCGGTCCCAGCAACGTCCTCATCCTGAGGAGGTCGCGCAGCGACCGTCTCGAAGGATGGGCCGCGGAAGAGATCGCAAAACAGGGATTGCAGCACTTGCCGCGTTGCCACCCTTCGAGACGCCACGCTCTGCGTGGCTCCTCAGGGTGAGGTCCTCTGCAAAGTCGGCGCCCGTGAGTGGCGCACGCCCAGCCATGAGCCCGCCACACGGCTGGGGCGCCTTCGGCTGTTCCAGCCGACGGCAATGTGCACTAGCGTCGGCGGCAATGAATTCGACGGAGGAACGCGACCACCCGGTGCGCGAGCTGCTGGGGGTGCCGGATTTTCTGCGGCTGTGGCTGGCCGGGGGCGCCGGCAACGCCATGCGCTGGCTGGAGCTGCTGGCCTCGGGCCTGTTCGCCTTCGAGGCCACCGGCTCGGCCTTCGCGGTCGCGGGCGTGGTCGCCATCCGCCAGCTGCCGCAGTTCGCCTTCGGCGCCATCGCCGGTGCCGTGTCGGAGGCGGTGAACCGCAAGCTGATCGTGGTCCTGGCCATGCTGGTGCCGGCGATCGTGTCGGCGGTGGTGGCGCTGCTCGCCGCCACCGGCCACCTGGCGCTGTGGCACATCGCGGTGGCGAACCTGGTCTCCGGGATCTTCTGGGCGACCGAGATGTCGACCCGCCGGCGCATGGTCGGCGAGGTCGCCGGGCCGCACCGCATCGTCAACGCCATCGCGCTCGATTCGGCGACCAACGCGGCGACCCGCATGGTCGGCCCGCTGCTGGGCGGGGTCGCCTTCGAGTGGCTCGGCATGCAGGGCGCCTACGCCCTCACCGCCCTGGTCCAGGCCGGCGGCGCCCTCGCCATGAGCCGTCTCGGCCATCCGCAGGTGACGCGGCGGCTGGCGCTCGCCAGCCTGCCGGCCGAGATCGCCGAAGGGCTGCGCTTCGCCCGCACGCGGCCGACGATCGTGCTGGTCCTCGGCATCACCGTCGTGGTCAACGCCTTCGCCTTCTCCTACGCCGGCCTGATATCGCCGCTGGGGCTGGCCGTGTTCGGGGTTTCCCCGGCGCTGGTCGGCCTGCTGGCGGCGGGCGAGCCGCTCGGAGCCTTCCTCGGCGGGGCGCTGATGGCGGCGGGCGCGTTGCGGGTCGACCGCCGCCTGCTGTTCGCCGGCGGCGCGGCGCTCTTCCTCGTCGCGCTGATCGTGATGGCCCTGTCGCCGTCCTACTGGCTGGCGCTCGCCGTGCTGGTCATCGGCGGCTTCGGCACGGCGGGCTTCAGCAACATGCAGACCACCCTGATGCTGACCGAGGCGCCGGCCGCCATGCGCTCGCGCCTGATGGGCATCGTCACCGTCTGCATCGGCACCGGGCCGCTCGGCGTGCTCGCCGCCGGGGCGCTGGCCCGCGAGCTCGGTCCGCGCGACGCCGTGCTGGTCATGGCGAGCGTCGGGCTGCTGGCCACGGTCGTGCTGAGTGCGGTGCTGCGCCGGCGCTGAGGCCGGGACCGCGCGGCGCTTCGGCGGCGGCCCCGAGCCGTGTTATGGCAGGGCCGGCACAGGGGCACGTTTCGTGGGGGAGAGGGGATGCTGACCGACGAGGACCGCGCACGCATCGAAGCGGACGAGCGACTCCGCCACGCGGTCCGCCAGAGCATGCAGGCGCCGGCCGAGCCGGCCGCACCGCCGTCTCCGCCGGCCAGGCCGGGCTTCGGCCAGCGCCTGTATAACTTCCTCAACAGCTCGGTCGGCATGTGGCTGCTGTCCTCCGTCCTGCTGACCGGCGGCGCGGCGATGCTCCAGCAGGTCCAGCACGATCACGAGATCGCCATGAAGAACCAGCAGGACCTGACGACCCTGCGCTTCGAGATCGAGCACCGGCTCGGCAACATGGCCTTCCTGCTGCGCCGCGCCAAGACGGCCGGCGACGCCAAGGCGGCACTCGACGGCGTGTTCAAGAGCCCGATCCCGCTCACGCCGGAGCTGCAGAACCGCAGCCTGTCGTCGCTTTTCCTGACCGCCTACCCGATCCTGCCCAA
This sequence comes from Reyranella sp., assembly GCA_022844015.1. GTDB lineage: Bacteria > Pseudomonadota > Alphaproteobacteria > Reyranellales > Reyranellaceae > Reyranella. The sequence continues at coordinate 4,201 of JALHMO010000065.1, forward strand.
GGAGAAGCAGCACGACGTGCGCCAGGCGATCAAGCTGGTGAAGCAGCTGGAGGAGGACGATCTGTTGCTGCGCACCCTGCCCGACGACCAGCCGCTGAGCGACGCCGACCGGCAGAAGTACGGCAAGACGATCTCCTCCGTCCAGCAGCTGCACTTCTCCGCGAGCTGATCGCCGCAACGATCGACCCCGACCATGAAGATCACCATCCTCGACGACTATTTCGACACGCTGCGCACGTTGCCGTGCTACGCCCGGCTGGCCGGCCACGACGTCACCATCTGGAACGATCACCTGCAGGACGTCGACGGCCTCGCCCGGCGCCTCGCCGACACCGAGGTGCTGGTGCTGTTCCGCGAGCGCACCAGGATCCGCACGCCGCTGCTCGAGCGCCTGCCGCGCCTGCGCCTGATCAGCCAGCGCAGCGTCTATCCGCACATCGACGTCGACACCTGCACGCGGCTCGGCATCATCGTGTCGTCGAGCCAGCATGCCGGCACGCCGTCCTACGCCGCGGCCGAGCTGACCTGGGGGCTGGTGCTGGCGGCGATGCGCCAGATCCCGCAGCAGGCCGAGGCGCTGAAGGCCGGACGCTGGCAGATGGGCGTCGGCTCGAGCCTGCGCGGCAAGACGCTGGGCATCTGGGGTTACGGCCGCATCGGCGCCGTCGTCGCCGGTTACGGACGGCAGTTCGGCATGCGCGTGGTGGCGTGGGCGCGCGAGGCGGCGCGGGCGCAGGCCGTCGCCGACGGCCACGAGGCGGCGGCGAGCAAGGAGGCGTTCCTCGCCGAGTGCGACGTGATCTCGCTGCACATGCGCCTGGTCGACGCCACGCGCGGCATCGTGAGCGAGGCGGACCTGCTGCGCATGAAGCCTACCGCGCTGCTGGTCAACACCAGCCGCGCGCCGCTGATCCAGCCCGGCGCGCTGGTCGACGCGCTGCGTGCCGGCCGCCCCGGCATGGCCGCCGTCGACGTCTACGAGGACGAGCCGCTCACCGACCCGCACCATCCGCTGCTCACCATGCCGAACGTCGTGTGCACGCCGCACATCGGCTACGTCTCGCGCGACGAGTACGAGGTGCAGTTCACCGACATCTTCGACCAGATCGTGGCCTACGCCGGCGGCACGCCGACCCATGTCGTCAATCCGGATGTGCTGGCCCACGCACGGTCGCGGCCGTAAGGGATCAGGCCCAGGGCCGATCCTGCCCGGCCAACAGGCCGCGGCAACGGTCGTCAGCGCGCGAGGTTGCACGAACCGATCAACGCACGCCGATTCGGCACGCTCGTTTGCCCCTGTGACCTGATGGGGATCCCGGCATCCCTCGGCCTCCTCGCGGCGTTCTCCGAGCACGCGCTGCGATCGCAGCGTGCGCAAGCACGAACAACCTGAGGAGGCACGGAAATGCCGCTGTTTTTCCTGATTGCCATCGGCGCAGGCGCATTTGCCGTCGGCGCCACCACCGTGGACGTCGTCCAGGACGGCCAGATCGGGCAGACCAACCAGTATGCCCAGGCCGCCCCGGCGCAGGGCTTCCAGCCCAACGCCTATCCGACGCTGCAGGACTGCCTGAACGCGGCCGCGAGGCAGGGCGTCCCGTCGTCGGCCTGCCAGAGGCGGTAGCCTCTCGATGTGAGCGAAGAGAGCGAGGCCCCTCACCGGGGCTCCGCTCGTTCGCGCCTCATGCGGGGCATGTCCTGTTGGCGTGGACCGACCCTCCTCCTCGCAGCCTGTCGGACTCGAGCCGAGAAAGCTTCGCCGGCCGAACAGCCCATAGACTACCGCCGGGAGACCGCATCCGGCGACGCCAGGGCGCTCCAAAACGAGTTGACGACGCGCCTCGCCAAGCATACCGCCAGAATGGCGTCGACAGCTTCAGCCTGGGACGGCGACCTCCCGATCGAGTTGGGGAAGGTGCTGGAGGGTAGTGGTACAGTTTGGCGGCGGGGTGTGCCGGACTTAGCCAGTCGTACGTCTCACGCTAGCTGTTCCAAGGCGGCTTCCCCACCGTGGGCACAAGTCGATAATTGCAGGCGGCGATTGGGTTGCTGAGTTCGTACTCACCATTGCCGTGGCCGACGAACTTCAAATTTCCCCCAGAGGGGTCCTTGTAGCTCGTAGTAATCTTGCCGTCGCTTGTGACAGGCTCGGAAAACAGCCTCCGGGCATAGTTGACGCCAAGTGTCAGCACGCCGTTAGAAATGTCCACCGTGTAGGTTTGGCCCCATCCGGAGCAGGCCTGCACCGACTTCTCCGGGATCAATACCGTGCGGTATGTCTTGCTCTCTGCCTGAGCTTGGGTGGCAAGCATCCCGAGCACTCCAGCAATCGTCATGTAGCGCATCGATTACCCTCCCGTGCCACGCACCGCTGAGCGGCGCCTCTCTCTGATTCGGCCTCTGCCATCCGGAAGCTCCGCTTGCACCCGCCATCTTAGCGACAGGCCGAGCGCCGCTCAATCCTGAGCGGCTTGCTGGAGACCTGCGATGTGATCCTGGTCCCGATGCCGCCATCATGTAGAACGCGAAAGAGTCGATTCAGGTCGTTCCGGCTAACCCTTCCCGGCCTTCAGCAGCAGTTTGCCGGCGACGTGCCGGCCTTCGAGGCGGCGGTGCATGTCGGCGGCCTGATCGAGCGCGAACACGCCTTCGATCGGCACCTTCAGCCAGCCCTCGGCGATCCCGGCCAGCACGTGCGCGATGCCGGCGTCCCACTCCGGCGAGGCCTGGTCGACATGGCCGAGGTGCAGGCGCGTGAAGGTCTGCGAGCGCGGCAGGATGCGCTCGCGGATGTTCTTGAACGGCTGGCCTTCGGCCTCGCCGATGCTGATGACATGGCCGAGCTTGCGCACCACGTTGAAGGTGCGATCGAGCATGGTGGCGCCGTAGGAATCGATCGCGAGGTCGACGCCCTTGCCGCCGGTGAAGTCGAGCACCGCCTTCTCGAAATCCTCGGTCGCCGTCACCACGACGCGCGCGGCGCCGTACTGCAGCGCGCGCGCCTCCTTGCCCGGCGTGCCGACGGCGCCGATCACGCGCGCGCCGGCATGCACCGCGAGCTGCGTGCAGGCGAGCCCGACGCCGCCGCCGATCGCGTTCACCAGCACGGTGTCGCCGCGCTCCAGCCCGTATATCGTGTAGAGCATGTGATAGGCGGTGAGCGCCTGGATGGGGAACGCCGCGCCGACATCGAGGCCGATCGAAGGCGGCAGCCTGATGAGGCCGGTCGCCGAGGCGACGCACCGCTCGGCATAGGCGCCGCCCTTCTCGGGAAAGGTCGCGACGCGATCGCCGACGGCGACGCCGGTCACGCCCGGCCCGAGCGCCGAGACGATGCCCGAGACCTCGAAGCCCAGCACCATCGGATAGGTCATGGGATGCGGATAGATGCCGACCCGGACCTGCGTGTCGGCCCAGTTGCAGCCGGCATAGGCGACATCGATCAGCACCTCGCCGGGGCCCGGCACCGGGTCGGGCATGTCGGCGACGGTGAGCTGCTCGGGACCGCCGGTGGCATTGATGACGACTGCTTTCACGACGCTACTCCAGAACGATGCGCGGGAAGTAGAACGAGACGACCCAGTTGGGCACGTCGACGATCGAGCTGATGCGCAGGTCGGCGCAGACGCTGCACAGCATGTAGGCGTCGATCGGGGCGTAGCCGTAGCGCTTGCTCAGCAAGTCGATCATCTCCGACACGGCGGCGCGGGCGCCGGCCATCAGGTCGGGGCCGATGCCGGTGGTGACCTCGTAGCCCTTCTTGTCGAAATGGTCGGTCACCGGGCCCGGCGTGACGTAGCGCGGGAAGCGCAGGTTGGCGTCCTTGATCAGGTCGAACTTCAGGGCGACGTCGATCGGGCTTTCGATCGCCGTGCCGCAGATCTCGCCGTCGCCTTGCGCGGCGTGCGTGTCGCCGACCGAGAACAGCGCGCCGTCGACCTCGATGGGCAGATAGAGCTCGACGCCCGCCGTGATGTCGCGCACGTCCATGTTGCCGCCGACATTGCGCGGCGGGACGATGCTGTGCAGGCCGGGTGCCGCCGGCGCCACGCCGATCGTGCCGGGGAAGGGCCGCAGCGGCACGCGGCCGCCCGGCCCGTACATCGCCGGCGTGAGGCCCGGGTCGTAGTTCCAGTGATGCAGATGGGCGTCGGGGAACTGGTCGGCGAGCAGGCCGAAGCCCGGGATGTTGCCGGTCCAGCCCCAGCCCGAGGGTTTCAGCGACAGCACCGTGACCTTGAGCGCATCGCCCGGCTTCGCGCCGTCGATGCGGATCGGGCCGGTCACCGGGTTGACGAAGGCGAGGTCGAGCTTCTTCAGCGCCTCGGCCGTCGAGCTGCGCGAGAGCTGGCCGGACGACGCATCGAGCGTCTCGAACTCGACGCTTTCGCCCGGCGCGATGACGAGCCTGGGGGGAAACGCGTTGTTCCACCCATGATGGGTGTGGTCGCGATGGATCGTATGCCTGGCATGACTGTGCATCGGGATGCTCCTAGACCGCGACCGTGAGCGCGCCGTCGATCACCAGGTTGGTGCCGGAGATGCGGCTCGCCATCGGGCTCGACAGGAACACGACACCGGTCGCCACCTCCGCGGCGGTGCCGAACTTGCCGGTCGGGTTGACCTTGAGCGTCGAGGCGAACAGGTCCGGCATGTTCTTCTCGATGGTCTGCCAGATGCCGCCGTCGAAGTAGGTGTTGCCGGGCGACACGCAGTTGACGCGGATGCCCTTGCCGACCAGCTGGCGGCTCAATCCCTTGGCGTAATGGATCAGCGCCGCCTTCATGGCACCGTACGAGCCGGCGGCGAAATCGACCTCGAAGCCCGACACGCTGGAGATCAGCACGATCGACGGCGAGGAGGATTTCTCCAGATACGGCACGGCGGCGGCGACGGCGTTCACGGTGTGCATCATGTCGGTGCGGAACGATCTCTCCCACGTCTCGGGCGAATCGCCCACCGCCAGTGCGCTGACGTTGCAGACCAGCGCATCGAGGCCGCCCAGCTCGCGCGCCGCCGCCGTGATCCAGTCCTTCAGCGCCGCGCCATCGGCGACGTCGAGCGCCTGGCCCGACGCCTTGACGCCCTTGGCCTCGAGCGATGCGACGGCCGTCGCGACATCGTCGGCATTGCGCGCGCAGATCGCGACATTGGCGCCTTCCGCGGCAAAGCCCTCGGCGATCGCCCGGCCGATGCCCTTGCTGCCGCCGGTGACGACGACGCGCTTTCCCTTCAACCCGAGATCCATGCCAGCCTCCTCGAAACGACTACAGTCGGTGACAGGTCCCTGTCAGCCGAGATCGTCGACATCATTGCGCAGCTTGGTGCCGGCGCGCCAGCGCGCGAGATTGTCGAGGAAGATGCCGAAGATCGCCTCGTTCTGGCCCAGCGAATGGCTGGCGGTGTGCGGCGAGACCAGCACGTTGGGCATGTCCCACAGGGGCGAGGCCGGGTCGAGCGGCTCACGCTCGAAGACGTCGAGATAGGCGCCCGCCAGGTGGCCCGCAGCCAGGGCCGTCACGACGTCCTTCTCGACCGCGACCTCGCCGCGCGAGACGTTGACGAGATGGCTGCCGGCCGGCATGGCGGCGAAAGCGGCGGCGTTGGCGATGCCGCGCGTCAGCGGCGAGGCCGGGCAGCACAGGATCAGCCAGTCGGCCTGCGGCAGCACCTCGTGCAGCTGCCCATAGGCGATCGTGCGATCGCACGGCTCGACCGGCTCGGCGGTGCGGTGCACGCCGATCGCCGTCATGCCGAGCATCCTGAGCAGGGCAGCAATGTTGCGACCGATCGGCCCCAGGCCGACGATGACGGCGCACTGGCCCGCGAGATCGCGCGGCGAGCGCTCGCCGAGCCGCGGCTCCCAGGCGTGCCGGCGCTGCGCATCGGCGAGCAGCGGAAAACGCCGGTTGAGCGCGATCACCGCGCCGAGCGCACTGTGCGACACCGTCACCGCCGTGGCACCGGAGGCGGTCGTCACCTTGACGCCGCGGCCGCGCAGCTCGCCGTAGATCGGCCGCTCCGCCCCGGCCGGATGGATCTGCAGCCACTGGAGCTGCGGCGACTTGCGCAGCACCGTCTCGAAGCCCTGCAGCTCGGGGGTTTTCCGATCCTTGCTCGACGAGCCGGTGACCTCGCGGGTCATGAAGGCGATGTCGGCGGCGCACGGGCCCTCGGCGGCCAGGGCCTCCTCGGCGGTGACGAAGGCGAGGCTGCCGGCCGGCACGGCGGCCGCCGTGCGCGCTCCCCAGGTCTTGAAGGCATGCGCCGACAGCAGCAGCGTAAGCGGGCGAGACATGGGAGCGGAGACTAGAGCAAAAGACGCGACGGTCGATACACGAAAGGTCAGCGCCGCGTCTCGACACGACCTCATCCCGAGAGGCTGTGACTCTCTCGATCGTCGTTCTTTGGCAGTAGATGAGTTCGCCAGCGCAAACTTTTCTGTCGTCCTGAGCGCAGCGAAGGACCTCATCGCCGCTTGGTACGAGTGTACTCTGGAACTTCTGGCGATGAGATCCTTCGCTGCGCTCAGGATGACAAGAGAGAGGCGACTACGTTCAATAAGGTCACAGGCTCTGAGGAGCCGCGTGCAGCGCGGCGTCTCGAAGGATGGGATCAGGCTCGGTGTGCGTTGCCCATGCTTCGAGACGCTCGCTGCGCTCGCTCCTCAGCATGAGGTCTTCTTTGGCGCGTCGTGGCCTACGCCGCCAGGAACTCGTTCCACTTCTCGGTGTAGTACTCGAGGTTCTTCGGCCGGGTGTTCCACACGAACACCCGCTGGGCGCGGTCGGCGAGCGAGCCGCCATCGCGGCCCTCGCCGCCGTAGACCTCCTTGACCAGCTTGGGATCGAGATACTTCTCGTAGTTGTTGACGGTCGAGAAGTAGCCGATCTCCGACTGGCGGGCGCCGGGAAAGCCTTCCATCCAGTAGTTCAGCCACTCGTAGCAGGCGTCGACGTTCTTGGTGCCGGCGGAGATGGCGTAGCCGTTGCACCACGCACGATAACCTTCCTTGGCGACGGCGTAGTGCACGGGGATGCCCTTGCTCGCGACCTCGACGACCACCGGCCACCAGGCGTCGGCGATCCACACCTCCTCCGAGGCCATCAGGTTTACCAGCTCGCCATAGGCCTTCCACATGGCGCGGAAATGGCCCTCCTTCTTCTTCTCCTTGAGGAAGGCGATCACCGTGTCGACCTCCTTCTCGGTCATGCTGCTGATGTCGACCGGGTTGAGCAGGCCGAGGGCGCGCATGCCCATGGCGGCATTCAGCATGCCGAGCCAGTCGATGCCGAACATCGCCACCTTGCCGCGCCATTTGGGATTGAACAGCTCACCCCACGACAGCTCGTTCTTCTCGGCCGGAATCTTGCCGGCGTTGTAGCCGATCGAATCCATCTGGAAGAACATCGGCGCGAACGACACCTTGGTGCGCGCCTCGTCGAGATACATCATGCGTCCCGGGTTGGCGCCGAAGCCCAGCGGCGCGGTCGGCGTCGCCCGGCCGTCCTTCAGGAGCGGATGCATCAGCTTCCAGTTGGGCAGGCGCGAGATGTCGATCGGCTGCAGCAGCTTCTCGCCGTTGGCGTAGGCGGCGAATGGCGCGTCGGTCAGCACGACGTCGACCGGCGCGGTGCGCAGGCGGTCGATGCGGACCTGGGTCGAGGGGTTGACGAAGGGCCGCGGCGTGATGCCGGTGCGCTTGCCGAACTCGCCCAGGATCGCCTCGCGCATGTCGTAGCTGGCGCCCGCCAGGTTGATCTGCCTGACCTGGGCGTGCACCGCCGGTGCACCGAGGGTAGAGGCCGCGGCGGCGGCAATCAGGGAACGACGTCGGATCAGCATGCTCAGCTCCTCTCGAGGTTGGTCGATCGCCGCATGGCCCAGAAGGCGAAGGTGAAGATCGTGATGGCGATCAGCGAGAACAGGGTCGTCGTCGTGCCGACGGCGTAGATTTCCGGCGTGAGCTGGCGGTCGAGCTGGGCCATCACGGCGAGCGGCAAGGTGGCATCCGGCCCGGTCGTGAACATGCTGCGGGCGTACTCGTCGTAGCTCAGCGAGAAGCCGAACAGGCCGGCGCCGATCACGCCGGGCAGGACCAATGGCAGGGTGATGCGGCGGAACGCGGTGACGCGCGAGGCACCGAGCGTCAGCGCGGCCTCCTCGACCTTCCTGTCGAAGCGGTTGAACACCGCGAGCATCGTCAAGAAGCCGAACGGCAGGGTCCACGACACCTGCACCAGGAAGGTCGTGGTGTCCCACGAGAGCTCGACGTCCATCAGCCGCATCATGATGGCGAAGCCGAAGCCCACCAGGATGCCGGGTGCCATGATGCCGAGCAGCATCAGGTAGAAGAACCAGCCGTTGCCGCGGAACTGCCCGCGCATCGCCTGCGCCGCCATGATCGACAGCACGATGGTGGTGGCCGAGCAGGCCAGCGCCAGCAGCGAGGAGCGCAGCAGCGGCGGCTTGAAGTCGTTCATGACGGTGGCCCGCCACACTTCCTGGTACCAATGCAGCGACGTGCCGTTCATCGGGAAGGTCGTGCCGCCGGTCGGCCCGCTGAACGACAGCAGGCCCAGGGTGAAGATCGGCAGCCACTGATAGGCGAGGAACAGCACCGTGACGGTGCCCAGGATCCAGCTGGTCAGGCTGAGCCGAAAGCGCCAGCCGATCATCGCTCGGCTCCGAGCCGCCGGATGTCGACGACGCGCAGCGCGATCACCACGCCCACCAGCATGCAGAGCATCAGCAGCACCGCCACCACCGAGGCGGCGCGGTGCTGCGAGCTCTCGTAGAACAGCAGCACGAGGTTGGGCAGCAGCGCATGCTTGTTGCCGCCGATCGTCGCCACGGTGGCGAAGTCCGACATGACGTTGAGGAAGACCAGGACCTGGCCGATCACCACCCCGGGCAAGGTGAGCGGAAAGACGATGCGCCAGAACACCGTGAACGGCGTCGCCTTCAGGGTCATCGCCGCCTCGCGCCACTGCGGCGCGATCGAGTTCAGCATGTAGACGACCGGGCCGGCCGCCATCATGGTGTAGAGCGACACCTGCGCCATGGTGATGCCGGTGCGCGAGTAGAGGAACGCCTCGATCGGCGACTGGGTGGCGCCGAGGAACATCAGCGTCTGGTTGATGACGCCGTTGACGCCGAGGAACGGCACCCAGGCGATCGCCCGGATCAGCGTGCTGGTCCAGAACGGGATGATGAAGGCGAGGAACAGCGCCGTCCGCCACAACGGGCTCCTGACCTTCATCGTCAGGAAATAGGCGATGCAGTAACCCAGCACGCCGGTGACGGCCATCAGCCCCACGGTATGCAGGATGGTGCCGAAGATGAGCTTGACGTAGACCGGGTTGGCGAAGAAGCGCGCGTAGTTGTCGATAGTGAGCGGGCTCGATGTCGAGAAGGCGCGGCCGCCCCAGAACGACACCCAGACCAAGAGCGCAATCGGCACGACGACGACGCCCAGCATCCACAGCGCCGCCGGCGCGGCGAGCCAGTAGCTGGCCGGCGAGCGAACGCGGATGGTGCTCACGGCGAGGGCACCGCATGCAGGAAGCCGGCGTCGGCCGCCCAACCCAGCTGGACGGTCTGGCCGGGCACGATGCGCGCCGCCTGGGCGCCGAACTGGTCGACCTTCAGCACCTCGCCGTCGCTGCGCTCGAAGATGTGCCGGCGGACCGCGCCGAAATACTCGACGGCGGTGCACCGGACCGACAGCCGGTTGACGTGGCGCTCGACCAGCGCATCGGTGATCAGCTCGGCGCGCACCGAGAAGGAAACGGCTGTGCCTGGCGCAGGCGTCGACCCCGTCATCGGCCGCGGCACGACGAACGTGCCGACCGGCGTCTCGACCCTGAGCGCGCCGGCCAGGATCTCCTTCACGGTGCCGCGAAAGACGTTGTTGCCCTGCACGAAGCTCGCGACGAAGGCGGTCGCCGGGCGCTGCAGGATCTCCTCCGGCGGGCCCTGCTGCTCGATGCGGGCGTGGTTCATCACCACCACGAGGTCGCCCAGCGAGAACGCCTCGTTCTGGTCGTGCGTCACCCAGATGAAGGAGATGCCGGTACGCTGCTGCAGCAGCTTGAGCTCCAGCATCACGGTCTCGCGCAGCGAGTAGTCGAGCGCGCCGATCGGCTCGTCGAGCAGCAGGATGCGCGGCTCGGTGATCATGGCGCGGGCGAGCGCGACGCGCTGGCGCTGGCCGCCCGACAGGCTGGCCGGCTTGCGATCGGCCAGGCTCGCGATCTCGAACGAGGTCAGCACCTGATTGACGCGCTGGACGATCTCCGCCCTGGGCTTCTTCAGCATCTCCAGCCCGAAGCCCACCTGCTTGGCCACCGTCATGTGCGGGAACAGCGCAAAATCCTGGAACATCATGGCGATGTCGCGCTGCCACGGCGGATCGCGCGTCACCTCCTTGCCGCCGATCAGGATGCCGCCGTCATCCGGCTCCTCGAGCCCGGCGACGCAGCGCAAGGTCGTGGTCTTGCCGCAACCCGACGGCCCCAGCAGGCAGACGAACTGGCCCTTCTCGACCTGGAGCGACACGCCGTCGACGGCGGTGAAGCTGCCGTAGCGCTTGCGGATGTTGCGCAGCTCGAGGTCGAGCTCCCGCCTGGCGCGCGCCGGTGCGACGGCCTCCCTCGCATTGGACTCGTAGGCGAGCGTGTCCACTTACGCCGCCGCGGCGAGCGAGCGCCGGCTGCGCATCAGCGGCTGGATGCGCTGGCCGAACTGCTCGACGCCGATCACGAAGTCGTCGAAGGTCAGCATGACGCCCGCCAGCCCCGGGATGTCCGCCATCTCGTCGAGCATGCGGGCGACGCTGGCGTAGGAGCCGATCAGCCGCGAGCCGCCGTTCGGCAATGCCTCGCGGCGGCGGATGCGGCCGGCGGTCGAGTTGTCGGCGGCGTGCTTGTCGGCGCCCGCCTGGGCGCGGCTCCAGGCGAGGGCGTCGAGATCGGTTCCGGCCTTGTAGTGCTCCCACTTGGCCATTGCCGCCTCGTCCGTCTCGTCGGCGATGATCATGGTGAGCGCGAGCGCACGCGTGCTCGTGCCGGCCGCGGCGGTGCGGGCGTTCAGGCGCGCGACCGAATCGGCGCAATCGCGCGGGTCGTTCATCTCGCCGTTGCCGCTGCAGAAATTGTAGGCGCAGTGCTTCGCGGCGAAAGCCATGCCGGCGTCGCTGGTGCCGGCGCAGATCAGCGGGATCTGCCGCGACGGCAGCGGCCCCAGCCGGCAATCGTTCATGGTGTAGAACCTGCCCTTGAGGTCGGAGCGGCCGGTGCGCCACAGCTCCGCCATCACGGTGGCGTACTCGTCGAGCAGGTCGTAGCGCGACTTGTAATGCTCGTCGCCCGGCCACAGGCCCATCTGGTCGTACTCGGCCTTCTGCCATCCGGTGACGAGATTGACCCCGAAGCGGCCGTGCGAGATCGAATCGATGGTCATCGCCATGCGCGCCGTCAGCGCCGGCGGCAGGGTGAGCACGGCGACGGTGGCATAGAGCTCGATGCGCGTCGTGATCGAGGCGAGCCCGGCCATCAGGGTGAAGGATTCGAGATTGTCTTCCCAGTAGCGCGACTTGCCGCCGAAGCCGCGCAGCTTGATCATCGACAGCGCGAAGTCGAAGCCGTAGCGCTCGGCGCGCAGCACGACCTCGCGATTGAGATCGAAGCTCGGCGTGTATTGCGGCGAGGTCGACGAGATCAGCCAGCCGTTGTTCCCGATCGGAATGAACACGCCGATTTCCATCGTCGCTCCTCGAAGGTGTGGCTCGTGCTGCAGCGCAGCAACTCCCATGCCACCGATGAAAAGCGTGGATTGATTGGAGAATTGGCGAGGGCGCGATCACGCGGCGCGCGGCTCAGTGCCCAATGCGAGGCAAACTGCCTGCGGACGAAGGCAACACCGTCCTCATCCTGAGGAGCACCCAAAAGGGTGCGTCTCGAAGGATGGCTCCAACGACGGTGCCTGTTGCCATGCTTCGAGACGCGCGCTGTGCGCGCTCCTCAGCATGAGGTGGTTGCCCGACAGTCGAGCGAAGGCAACACCGTCCTCATCCTGAGGAGCACCCAA
>JALHMO010000065.1:16300-37174 GCA_022844015.1 Reyranella sp.
TCCAACGACGGTGCCTGTTGCCATGCTTCGAGACGCGCGCTGTGCGCGCTCCTCAGCATGAGGTGGTTGCCCGACAGTCGAGCGAAGGCAACACCGTCCTCATCCTGAGGAGCACCCAAGAGGGTGCGTCTCGAAGGATGGCTCCAACGACGGTGCCTGTTGCCATGCTTCGAGACGCGCGCTGTGCGCGCTCCTCAGCATGAGGTGGTTGCCCGACAGTCGAGCGAAGGCAACACCGTCCTCATCCTGAGGAGCACCCAAAAGGGTGCGTCTCGAAGGATGGGACCCAACGACGGTGCCTGTTGCCATGCTTCGAGACGCGCGCTGTGCGCGCTCCTCAGCATGAGGTGGTTGCCCGACAGTCGAGCGAAGGCAACACCGTCCTCATCCTGAGGAGCACCCGAAGGGTGCGTCTCGAAGGATGGGACCCAACGACGGTGCCTGTTGCCCTTGCTTCGAGACGCGCGCTGTGCGCGCTCCTCAGCATGAGGTGGTTGCCCGACAGTCGAGCGAAGGCAACACCGTCCTCATCCTGAGGAGCACCCGTAAGGGTGCGTCTCGAAGGATGGACCCAACGACGGTGCTTGGTGCCATGCTTCGAGACGCGCGCCGTGCGCGCTCCTCAGCATGAGGTGGTTGCCCGACAGTCGAGCGAAGGCAACACCGTCCTCATCCTGAGGAGCACCCGAAGGGTGCGTCTCGAAGGATGGGACCCAACGACGGTGCCTGTTGCCCTTGCTTCGAGACGCGCGCTGTGCGCGCTCCTCAGCATGAGGTGGTTGCCCGACAGTCGAGCGAAGGCAACACCGTCCTCATCCTGAGGAGCACCCGTAAGGGTGCGTCTCGAAGGATGGACCCAACGACGGTGCCTGGTGCCATGCTTCGAGACGCGCGCCGTGCGCGCTCCTCAGCATGAGGTGGTTGCCCGACTGTCGAGCGAAGGCAACACCGTCCTCATCCTGAGGAGCACCCGTAAGGGTGCGTCTCGAAGGATGGATCCAACGACAGTGCTTGGTGCCATGCTTCGAGACGCGCGCTGCGCGCGCTCCTCAGCATGAGGTGGGAGGCGGTATCGCGATCGTCATCGTCTTGCGGACCGCGAGTGTCCAGGAGTTTGCTACTGCGCGGCTTCCACCACGCCTGACGTGTGAAATCGGCTGCGCGGCGTCGGCAGGCCGAGATTTCCCCGCAGGGTCGTCGACTCGTACTCGGTCCGGAACAGGCCGCGGCGCTGCAGCTCGGGGATCACCATGTCGACGAAGTCGGCGAGCGAGCCGGGCAGCCAGGCGGGCATCACGTTGAAGCCGTCGGCGCCGCCGTTCACGAACCAGTCTTCCATGACGTCGGCGACCTGCCCGGGCGTGCCGATCGCCAGCACGTGGCCGCGCGGGCCGGCATTCAGCAGGCAGAGCTGCCACAAGGTGAGCTTGTCGCGCCGCGCCGCCTCGAGCAGCAGGCGCTGGCGGCTGAGCGGGCCGTTGGTGTCGGCCATTTCCGGCACCGGCCCGTGCAGCGGCAGCTTGTCGAGATCGTGCACGCCGATCGTGTGCTCGAGGATCGCGAGGCCGACGGCCGGCTGGATGAGCGACTGCAGGTACTCGAACTTCTCCCTGGCCTCGGCCTCGGTGCGGCCGACCACCGGATAGAAGCCCGGCATCACCTTCACCTCTTCCGGCGTGCGCCCGAACCTGGGCAGTCGCGCCATGACGTCGGCATAGAATTCCTTCGCCTGCTCGAGCGTGGTCTGCGCCGTGAACACCAGCTCGGCCAGCCGCGCGGCGACATCGCGGCCGGTGCCCGAGGCGCCCGCCTGCACCAGGACCGGGCGGCCCTGCGGCGAACGCGCGACGTTGAGCGGACCGCGCACCTTGAAGTGCTTGCCCTTGTGATCGAGCACGTGGACCTTCGCCGGATCGAAGAACACGCCCGAGCCCTTGTCGCGGACGAAGGCGTCGGCGTCCCAGCTGTCCCACAGGCCGTTGACCACGTCGGCGAACTCGATCGCCCGCTCGTAGCGATCGGCATGCGCCAGATGCTCGTCCCTGCTGTAGTTCAGCGCGTCGGCCTCGTTGTTCGAGGTGACGAGGTTCCAGCCCGAGCGGCCGCCGCTGATCTGGTCGAGCGAGGCGAACTGGCGGGCGAGCGTGTAGGGCTCGTTGTAGGTCGTGGTCGAGGTGGCGACGAGGCCGAGGTTCTTCGTCACCGCGGCCAGGGCCGACAGGATGGTCATCGGCTCGAACTTCACCACCTTGCCCATGCGCCCGCGCGCATCGGCGCTGCCGGCCAGGCTAACCGCGGCGCTGTCGGCCAGGAACAGCAGATCGAACTTGCCGCGCTCGGCGAGCCGGGCGGTCTCGACCATCTGGGCGAAGCTCACGCCCGACTCGGCATGCGCCTCGGGATGGCGCCACGCGGCGACATGCTGACCCGTCTCGTGCACGAATGCGCCGAGGCGCATCATCCGGCGTTGCTTCATGTGCTCCGTACTCCGACGCAGGGTGCGGTGGATCGCACGCTGGCCAAGGGTCCCTCTCCGCGCTCGGGATGACAAGGGTGTTGTCTCTTGCTCCTCTCCCCCGCCAGAGCAAGATTTTCTTAGTTGAAGCACCAAAGAATACCTCACCCTGAGGAGCGGCCGCAGGCCGCGTCTCGAAGGGTTGGCAACAGTCGTACTTTGGCCCACCCTTCGAGACGCCACGCTACGCGCGGCTCCTCAGGGTGAGGTATTAACTTGAACCAGTCACGCTCCAGGGGGAGAGGAGCACGACGCTCAAGAGGATCCCGTCCATGCTCACGCTTTACTTCGCGCCCGGAGCCAGCTCGATGGCGGCGCACATCGCCCTGCACGAGGTCGGCGCGGCCTTCGAGGGCAAGCCCGTGTCGCTCGCCACCAAGGACACGCACACGCCACAGTTCCTGGCCATCAATCCCGAGGGCAAGGTACCGACCCTGCTGATCGACGGCAGGCGGCTGACCGAGGTGGCCGGGATCCTGTTCTATCTCGCGCGCCGCTATCCCGAGGCCGGCCTGCTGCCGGCGGGCGACGCCGAGGCCGAGGCGCAGGTCGTGTCGTGGATGTCATTCATCGCCTCGACCATCCATCCGGCGCGCCGCCAGGGCCTCGAGCACGCGCGCGGTGTCTACAAGCTCGCCGACCAGCGGCTGGGCAGGAACGACTGGGCCGTCGGCGGACGCTTCTCGATCGCCGACATCCACCTGTTCCGGCTGTTCTGGCGGTTCCGCGGCTCGCTCAATCCCGAGCCGGGCGACTTCCCCAACATCGAGGCGCATTACGCACGCATGATGGAGCAGCCTGCCGTCAAGAAGACGATCGAGATCGAAGCGAAGATCGGCTACGCCCTGCCGGCGTGAGAACTGCCGCATCGGCTCTTCGCGCCCAACATCCTCATCCTGAGGAGCGCCCGAAGGGTGCGTCTCGAAGGATGGGCACCAAAGGCGGTGTTTGTTGCCATGCTTCGAGACGCCGCGCCATGCGCGGCTCCTCAGCATGAGGTTGTCTTGCCTGCTCAGCTGCGCAGACGTGGCAAAGCCAGGATGCCATTAAAACAGCTTGCCGCCGTTGGGCACGCTCTTGTCGGGCACCACGAGGACGACGCTGCCGTCGGCCATCGGGAAGCCGAGCGTCAGGACCTCCGACATGAACTTGCCGATCTGGCGCGGCGGGAAGTTCACCACCGCGGCGACCTGACGGCCAACCAGCGCTTCGGGCGTGTAATGGAGGGTGAGCTGGGCCGACGATTTCCTGATGCCGATCTCCGGCCCGAAATCGATCGACAGCCTGATGGCGGGCTTGCGCACGCCTTCCAGGGTTGCCGCGTCGACGATCGTGCCGACGCGGATGTCGACCCTGGAGAAGTCTTCGTAAGCGATCGTGGTCATTGGCCCAACTTAACCCATCCTTGCCGGGATTCGTCGGGCCGCCGACCGGGAGGCTTACTTCTTGGCGATCGCCGCCTTGACTTCGTCGGTGATCTCGCTGACGCGCGCGCTCAGCGCGGCGAGCGCATCCGACTGGGCCTTGCCGTAGAGGTCGGCCAGTTCCTTGCTGTTGGCAAAGGCCATCTCGTAGCTCTTCTTGGCGAAATCGATCTGCTTGATCGCCTTCTCCTCGAAGGTGGCCGCGGCCAGCACCTCGCTGCCGTGCTTGGACAGGTCTTCCATCGCGGCGCGGACCATGTCGCCCTGGCGCTGGGCGATCGTCTTGATCGTCTCGACGGCGGCGGTGTTGACGCTGGTCATGGCCGCGAAATTCTTGCGCGTCGCCTCGACCATCGTCTCGACGTTGACGACCGGCATCTTGAAGTCGGCCGTGAGCTTGGTGAAATCGAAGTCGGTGAAGGGATTCTTGAAGGCGCCGTTGCCGTACATGGCGGTCTCCTTGGGGCGATTGGGGCGTTCGGACAGGTGAGGGAACCGCGTATGCTGCGGTGCACAACGACCGGAAATGTAGGCACCCGCCCCGGCAAGTCAAGCAATCATTTTGTGCAGTGCACAAAAAGACTAGGCCGTGGCCCGATCCGAAGCCGGCTCCACAGGTTCACTTGGCGGTCTTTTGGTATATTTATCAATGAATTGAACCCACTTCTCAGCCCGCTTGAGGCGGCTGTCCAGGGCCGCCATCGTCTTCGAGGAATCGGTCGTTTCGTCGCGCGCGAAGACCTGCGAGACAGCCTGGTAGATCGCCAGCAGGCCGCTTTGCCGCAGCGCACCAGCGACGCCATCGCTCGGCACGCCGGCCGCCTCCAGCATGGCCGCCATCGAGCGCCGCACGGCGGGCGCCAGGGACAGCGCCAGCAGCGGATCGCCGAGGCTGGCGCGGCGGATCGCCTGGACCGCCGCACGGTACGGACGCAGGGCGTCGAAGCGGCGCATCAGCACCTCGAACAGCCGGTCGCGGACCGTCTCCTCGGGATCGCTGGTGGCCGGCGTCCCCGCGATCACCTCGGCGTCGATGCGCGCCAGGAAGCCCGCGACCAGCGCCGCCTTGTCGGGATAGCGGCGATAGAGCTCGGCCAGCCCGAGACCGGCGCCCGCCGCGACGTCACGCAGGGCGACGTTGGCATAGCCCTTCTCGGCGATCAGCACGAGAAAAGCATCGAGGGCGGTATCGGGCGCGTCGCTCATCCCGCGAGCTCCTTCGAGCGGCGCGAGGCCGCCGCCAGGGCCTTGTCGAACACCGGCTGGATGCCTTCGGGCGCCATCAGCACCTTGAGCGCCTCGGCGGTGGTGCCGCCCGGGCTGGTGACGTTGACGCGCAGCTGGGCGGCGGGTTCGCTCGACTGGCGCAGCAGCTCGCCACTGCCGGCGACGGTGGCGCGGGCAAGCTGCATCGCCATGTCGGGTGCGAGCCCGAGCTTGGCGCCGGCCGCCGCCATCGCCTCGACCAGCAGGAAGACATAGGCCGGGCCGCTGCCCGACAGCGCCGTCACCGGATCCATCAGCGACTCGTCGTCGACCCACAGCACCTGGCCGACCGCCTCGAGGAGATCGTGGCAGCGCTTTTTCTCCGCCGCCGACACGCCGGCGACCGCCGTCGCGACCGTGATGCCCTGGCGCACCGCTGCCGGCGTGTTGGGCATCGAGCGCACGATCTTGGCCGTGCTGCCGAGATGCGCCGCGAAGTATTTCACGGTCTTGCCGGCGGCAATCGACAGGAACACCGCGCCGTCGTCGGCGAAGCGCCGCAGGTCGGGCAGCACGCCGTCCATCGACTGCGGCTTCACGGCCAGCACGACGATCTCCGGCGTCTCGGCGATCTCGGAGGTCGAGGCGACCGAGCGCATGCCGTCGCGCCTGGGTTGCAGCGCCTCGACCGGCTCGGCGACGACGATATCCTTTGTGCTGAGCCCGCGCGCCAGCCAGCCTTCCAGCATGGCGCCGCCCATCTTGCCGCATCCGACCAGCAACAGCTTGCCCATGGCCAATCCCCCGTCCTCTTGCCGGGTTTCCCCGTTCCCTTAGCGGCCCTTGAAACGGGCCGTGCGCTTCTCGCGGAAGGCGGCGGCGCCCTCCTTGCGATCCTCGCTGTTGGCAATGCGCTCGAGCTTGTAGCGTTCCGGCACGAACATCTCGGCCGGCCCGCGCGGCAGGGTCTGGTTGGCGAAGTCGCGCAGGGTGCGGATCACCAGCGGCGCCGAGCCGGCGATGATCCCGGCCATGCGGCGCGCCTCCGCGCGCTCCTCGCCGAGCGGCACCACCTTGTTGACGAAGCCGACATCGTAGGCGCGCTTGACCGACACTTCCTCGCCGAGCAGCAGCAGCTCCATCGCCACCTTGTGCGGCATGCGCGAGACGATGCCCGGCATCAGCCCGCCGAACACGCCGACCTTGGCCTCGGGATACATGAACTTCGTCGTATCCGCCGAGACCATGAGATCGCAGGTCATGACCATGCAGATCGCGCCGCCGATCACCCAGCCCTGGGTGCAGGCGATCACCGGCTTGGTGAGCTTGTGGCTGACGTCGGGCACCGCCTTCCACATCGCCCCCGGCGGCTCCTTGAGGTCGGCGCCGACACAGAACGCCGGCCCCTCGGCTTGCAGGACGGCGACCTGATCGCCACCTGCCTCGAAGGCGCAATAGGCGTCGTAGAGGCCGTCGCACAGGGCCTGGTTCAGCGCGTTGCGCTTGTCCGCCCGGGTCATGGTGATGGTGGTGATGCCTTCGCTCGACTCGACTTTGACCAGGCCCACGGCGCCCTCCGGTGGTTGTTGCGCCGGATGCTAGCAGCCGACCATACTCGCCGCACCAGGAGACAATTCATGCAGACCCGCAATCCCTTCATCGACGACCTGACCAAGATGGCCAACGGCGCCATGGGCGCGCTGACCGGCATGAAGGACGAGGTCGAGGCCCGCTTCCGCGACCAGATCGTCAAGATCCTCGACGGCATGGACATTCCGCGCCGCGACGAGTTCGACGCCGTCAAGGCGATGGCCGCCAAGGCGCGCGAGGAGAACGAGGAACTGAAGAGGCAGATCGCCGAGCTGCAGGCGAAGCTGGGCGGGGGAGAGGTGGCCGACGCGCCGCCATCGGGCGGGGGCATTTCGCCGGAAGTTTGAGCCTCCTCCTCCCCAGCTACGTTGGCGAGGTGTCCGCGTCCAAAGGCTTCTGGCCGCTCCGCGGCCTAAATGCCGACGCGAATGGAGAGGTCACGAGGTCTTCGCCGGGAGCGCACCGCTCGTGCGCGACCGCCGATCGTCAGCACAGGGCAAGTTGCAGGCGGATCGCCCGATCCACTTCGTTCATGTCTGCGGCGCCGAGTCGGCCAAGATAACCAACCAAACGATTGCGGCTTGCCGTCGTCAGTTGATCGGCCATCGCCTTTCGTCGTTCGCCACGCAGGCTGATCTGGGCCTCCGACGGATAAGTTCGTGCGACCTGGCTGGTGATCGGAACGACCTGAAGTTTACTGAGAGCGGTATTCGAGGCGTCGTTACTCACAACCACGGCGGGGCGCGTCTTCTGGATCTCTCCTCCCACTGACGGCCCGAAGGCGACCCAATAGACCTCCCCTCGACGCGGCGGTCGATGCAGCACGGACGGTTTCGCAGGGTCACTCAGGCTGCGGCGCGGCATCTTCGATCAACCCCTCGCTCCACGCCTGCGCCTCGGCTTCGCGTTCCCTGTCTTCCGACATCTCGCGATAAGCAGCGATCAAGTCATCGTCGACGACATGGGGCCGTGCCAGGTCATTCAAAAAGCGACTGATACGTCTGGGCCCGATCTTCTGCTTCAGGCCACGATAGACATCATTGTCGACGGTGATCGTAAGCTTCCTCATGGTGCGCCTTCCAATACGACTAGTATACGTATTAGAGGCCTCGTAGCATAGTAGGCGCAGCGAGGAGGAAGCGGGCATGCGCGTCGGAGTCGAGGTCGGGGGCACGTTCACCGATCTGGTGGCGGTCGAGGATGGCCGGGTCATCGTCACCAAGGTGCCGAGCACGCCGCGCAGCCCGGATGTCGGGGCGTTCGCCGCGCTGACCGCCTCCGGCATCGATCTCGCGCGCATCGAGGATCTCGGCCACGGCTCCACCGTCGCCACCAACGCGGTGCTGGAGCGCAAGGGCGCGGCGGTGGCGTTCGTCGCAACGCAGGGCTTTCGCGATCTCCTGTTCATGCAGCGCCACGATCGGCGCAACATCTACGACCTGTTCTACGCCAAGCCGGCGCCGCCGGTGCGGCGCAAGGATTGCTTCGAGGTGCCGGAGCGCATTGCGGCCGACGGCGCGATCGACACTTCACTCGACGAGGCAACCGTCCGGAGCGCGCTGATCCCGGCGCTGAAGGCAGGCGGCTATCGCGCGGTCGCGATCTGCCTGCTCAATGCCTACGCCAACCCGGCGCACGAGCAGCGCCTGGCTGCGCTGATCGGCGAGGCGCTGCCGGACGTGCTGGTCACCGCGAGCCACCAGGTGGCGCGCGAGTTCCGCGAGTTCGAGCGCGCCTCGACGACCTTGCTCTCGGCCTACGTCCAGCCGGTGATCGACGGCTACCTGCACCGCTTCGAGAGCAAGCTCGCCCAGTCGGGCTTTCGCGGCCGCTTCACGGTGATGCAGTCCAACGGCGGCCGCCTGCCCGCCGAGGCGATGCGCCAGAGCGCCATCACGGCGCTCTATTCCGGCCCGGCCGCCGGCGTCGTCGGGGCGACGCGCCAGGCGGCGCGCTCGGGCTTCGACAATCTGATCACCTTCGACATGGGCGGCACCTCGACCGACGTCTGCCTGGTGCAGGAGGGTCGCCCCTCGCTCGCTTCGGAGAGCGAGATCGATGGACTGCCGATCCGCACGCCGGTGCTCGACATCGTGTCGGTCGGCGCCGGCGGCGGCTCAATCGCCTGGGTCGACGACGGCGGCATGTTGCGCGTCGGGCCGCAGAGCGCCGGCGCCGATCCCGGCCCGGCCTGCTACGGCAAGGGCGGAATGGAGCCCACGACCACCGACGCCCATATCGTGATCGGCACGATCCGCCCCGGCGCCTTCCTGGGCGGCCGCATGACGCTCGACGGCGCGGCCGCACGACAGGCATTCGAGCCCCTGGCGAAGCGCTTCGCGCTCGGCATCGAGCAGGCCGCGTCGTCGGCCCTGCAGCTCGCCGACGCCAATATCGTGCGCGCCATCCAGCTCGTGTCGACCGAGCGCGGCCGCGATCCGCGCGACTACGCGCTGGTGCCGTTCGGCGGCGCCGGCCCGCTGCATGCCGCGCGCATCGCCGAGGAGCTCGGCATCTCGACCATCGTCGTGCCGCCCAGCGCCGGCGTGATCTCGGCCTACGGCCTGGTGGCGTCGGACTACACCAAGTTCGACGCGGTGACGCGCAAGATGAAGCTCGACGATGCCGCCGCGGCAGAGGCCGGCCGCGTCTTCGCCGAGATGCGGACGCGGCTCGCCGGGCAGTTCGCCGACATGAATCTGCCGGGCGAGCTGGTCTACACCCACACGCTCGACATGCGCTTCGTTGGCCAGGCGTTCGAGGTCGGCGTCGAGATCCCGGCGAGCCGGCTCGGCGCCCTCGACGCAGCCTACCTCGCCGGCCTGTTCGCCGACGCCCATCACCGCACCTTCATGCACGGCGCCACGCTCGACCGGCCGGTCGAGATCGTCACCCTGCGCGTCGGCGCTACCCTGCCGATCGGAACCGCGCCGCGCCTCGATCGCGAGACCGAGGCGAGCCGCGGCACGGACACCACGCGAATCTTCCATGGCGAGGCCTGGATCGACTGCATCCGCCACACGGCGGAGGCGCTCGGCCCCGGCCAGGTGATCGCCGGGCCGGCCGTGGTCGAAGGCTACACCGCCACAACCTGGGTGCCGCCGGGATGGACAGCGACCCTCGATGAAGCGGACAATATGATCCTGCGGAGATCGTCATGAGCCAGCTCAGTCCCCTCGATTATGCCGTCATCAGCCAGGCGCTGATCGCTGCCGCCCGCGAGATGGGCGTGAAGCTGATCCGCTCGGCCTACTCGACCATCCTGCGCGAGGCGCGCGACGGCTCGGCCGGGCTGATGGACCGCCACGGCAACACCGTCGCCCAGGCCGAGCTGATCCCCATGCAGCTCGGGCCGATCGGCGAGACCTTGCGCGCCTGCCTCAGGCGCCATCCGGCCGACACGCTCCAGGAAGGCGACTTCCTGATCAACAACGACCCGTTCGAGGGCGGCCAGCACATCCCGGACGTGTTCATCTTCACGCCGATCTTCGTGGCCGGCCGGGTGGTCGGCTTCGGCGCCTCGGTGGCGCACCATCTCGATCTCGGCGGCGGCGCGCCCGGCCTCAACATCCACGCCTCGGACGTCTACCAGGAAGGCCTGCGCTTCCCGCCCAGCAAGTACGATTTCGCCCGCGACTGGAACGGCGGCAGCTTCGAGCGGCTGGTGACCGCCAACGTGCGCGTGCCCGACCTCACGATCGGCGATTTCAACGCCCAGTTCGCCGCCAACGCCATTGGCGTGTTGCGGGTGAAGCAGCTGTGCGAGCGCTATGGCGCCGACAAGGTCGAAGCGGCGATGCAGGAGATGCAGGATTACTCCGAGCGCCGCGTGCGCGCCGCCATCGCGCAGGCGCCCAAGGGCACGTTCTATGGCGAGGATGCGGTCGACGACGACGGCCTCACCGACGAGCCGCTGGTGGTCAAGGCCAAGGTGACGATCGGCGACGCCGAGGTCGAGATCGACTTCGAGGGCACCTGCGGCCAGGTCAAGCGCAACCTCAACTGCCCCTACTCGAGCACCCTGTCGGCGGCGCTGTCGTGCGTGAAGTCGGTGCTGACCAGCCCGGACATTCCCTACAACGAGGGCATGGCGCGGCCGATCCACATCACGGTGCCGTACGGCTCGCTGCTCAATCCCAGGCCGCCGGCGCCGGTGCGCGCCCGCATGATCCCGGCCTACCGCGCCTTCAACGCGGTGATGAAGGCGCTGGCCCAGGCCTTGCCCGACAAGGTGATCGCCACCGGCTTCGACAGCACGACCGCCCTCTGCCTCTCCCATCTCGGCGACATGGGTTACAGCGTCTATCTCGAGATCTTCGGCGGCGGCTACGGCGCCTCCCGGGACGCCGACGGCTGCGACGCGGTCGACTCGCCGCTCAGCAACTGCTCGAACGCGCCGGTCGAATCGCTCGACATCGACTACGATTTCTTCCGCATCGTCGGCTACGAGCTGGCGCCCGACTCGTTCGGCCTGGGCGCGCGGCGCGGCGGCGCCGGCTTCATCCGCCGCTGCGAGATCCTGAAGGACGACGTGCAGCTCGCGATCTATTCCGACCGCTTCCGGCTGGCGCCCGAGGGCCTGCAGGGCGGCGAGCCCGGCCAGCGCGGCTATTGCCGCATCCTGCGCGCCAACGGCAGGGTCGAGGAGCTGCGCAGCAAGGCCGCCGTCGATCTCGCCAGGGGCGACCTGGTCGAGATGTTCGTGGGCGGCGGCGGCGGCTTCGGCCGCCTCGCCGAGCGGCCCGACGCGATGATCGAGCGCGACCTCGCCGACGGCATGATCACGCGCGATCCGCGGGCGGCGCGCAAGCTCGCGGCAGAGTAGGCGCGCGCCACGGAATGGCACGCCGGGCTGATCTTCTCACGCTGCGCGTCGATCAGGTCGGCAGCCTGTTGCGGCCGCGATCGCTGATCGACGCCTTTCTCGCCTGCGCCAAAGGCGCGCTCGGGCGCGACGCTCTCGATGAGCTGGTCGAGCAGGCCGTGCGCGACGTCGTTGCCAGGCAGCAGTCGATCGGCTTCCCGGTCGTGACCGACGGAGAGTTCGGCCGCATCAACTGGCATGTCAGCTTCAGCAAGATAGAGGGCTGGGCGCTCGACGAGGCGTCGTGGCGATCGTTCCTGGCCAACCCGGCGATGCGGCACGAGCACGAGCGCGCCAACACGATGGGCGCCGATGCCGTGCAGAGCTACAAGACGCCGGCGACGACTCGCCTGCGGCTGCTCAGCAACTTCCCGCTCGGCGAATATCGACGCCTCGCCGCGATCGCCACCACACCGGGAAAGGCGATGCTGATGGGCCCCGACCGGGTCTCGCAGATGTGCGACCTCCCCGCCTCCGCGCCGACCTACGAAAGTGCCGACGCCTTCCTGGCCGATGTCGTCGCCGTGCAGAGCCGCATGGTCGGCGAGCTGGTCGAGGCAGGCTGCCCCTACGTGCAGCTCGATGAGCCGAGCTATACTGGCTATGTCGACCGCGCGACCCTGGAACGCATGCGCGCGGCCGGCGAGGACCCGATGGCCAACCTCCGCCGCGCCATCGCGGCATCGAATGCCGTGGTCGCCGGGCATGCCGGCAAGGCGGTGTTCGGCATCCACATCTGCCGCGGCAACCGCGCCAGCATGTGGCATCGCGAAGGTACCTACGACGGTATCGCCGAGGAGCTGTTCGCGACCCTGCGCTTCGACCGTCTCCTGCTCGAGTACGACACCGCCCGCGCCGGCGGCTTCGAGCCGTTGCGCTTCGTGCCCAAGGGCCCGGCCGGCGCAGCGCCGGTCGTCGTGCTGGGCCTGGTCACCACCAAGTCCGGCGAGGTCGAGAGCGTCGACGCCCTGCAGCGCCGCATCGAGGAGGCAAGCCGCTTCATCGACATCGGCCAGCTCGCGCTGAGCCCGCAATGCGGCTTCG
The DNA here is from genome assembly GCA_022844015.1 of Reyranella sp. Classification (GTDB taxonomy): domain Bacteria; phylum Pseudomonadota; class Alphaproteobacteria; order Reyranellales; family Reyranellaceae; genus Reyranella. The sequence goes on from JALHMO010000065.1 coordinate 28,944, forward strand.
CGTCGGGCATGTCCGGCAACGACCTCGACCACGACCAGCAATGGCGCAAGCTCGAGGTGATCCTGGAGACCGCGCGCCGCGTCTGGCACTGACCGGGGTGACCGATCCACAAGACTGCACTGCGGCGTCCAGCTACCATCGCGCAACAAGGAGAGCGCGATGAGCCGAGGCCGACCGAAACGGACCCAGACGGACGAGTATGCCAGACGCATTGCGCGGTCGTTCGCCAAGGGCCAACCGCCGCCGCTCAACACCGAGCTCGAGCGGTACTGCGAAAGCGCGCCGCGCGAGGTCTTCGTCGCCTTCGCCGGCCTCGCACGGCACCTGCCTCAGGCGGATGACGACGAGTCCCTCGCCGTCGGCTATCTGGTGGTCCTGCAGAGGATGCTCGAGACCTTGCGCTATCGTGCCGACCGCGGCTATGCCGACGCGGCCGAGCTGATCGACGAGTTTCAATCCGAGGTCGTCCGGCAGGTGCGATCGGGGAAGGTCGATGCCGACGTGCTCTCCGCCGTCGGCGATGCGCTGCACCAGTCGAAGATCCCGGCGTCGCCGGAGCTCGCCGCGCTGGTGGTCGAGCAGCCTGTCGAGCACGACGACGACGGGACGCCACCCGACCTTCGCGCCGCCTTCGACGAGATTCTCGAGGCCTGCGGCGACGATCCGTTCGAGACCATTGTCGCGCTGATGAAGGGCAGCCACGCCATGCCGACTGAGGCGCGCAACGCCGTGGCGGGCGCCATGGCGCTCGGCGGCAGTGCGCAGGCGCGCAGCGCCGCGGTCCTGTTCCTGCTCGACCCGGCAGCGTCCGTTCGCGGCGCGATTGGCGAGGCACTCGACGAGGTCGCCGCGTCGCTGACCTCGACCGATGTGCGACGCCTGATCTCCATGCGCAATTGGCGGCCCGAAAGCGAGCGTGACCGCGTGGACGCGATCGTGCACAAGGCGCGGGCGGCCGGGGTCGACTGTGCGCAATGGGACGAGGGCGGCGCGCAGTCGATCGACGCCAGCGGCATCGACGGCTCTGGAACCCAGCTCTTCTTCATGGCGTCGCCGAGCGGGCGGAAGGCGCGATTGTCGTCGCTGATGGCGAAGGACGGGATCGCGGATGCCTGGAGCCATCCACCGGAAGCACGCCGCGCTGTCGATCGACAGGTCGCCGAAGCGCGGAGAGACATTCCGACGCTGGCCGTATCGCGCTCGTACCTCGACCGCGTCGTGGCGCATCAGCTGGCGCTGGGGCTGCTGGATGGAGGCCTCCCGCCTGTCGGGCTGCTGCAGGTCGCCGAGACGATCGGCGGGGCGGACTGGCAGCCCTCGCCGATGCCCTTCGAGCAGACGCTCGCCGACCTGATCGACGAGGTTCCCGAGGCGATGCGTCGACCGGCGGCGGTCACATCGATCCTTCAGAGGAGCGACCAGCTGGTCGATCTCGAGCGCATCTCGCACTCCTGGTTCGAGGACGGACCGGAGGTCGCCCAGGCGATCGAGCGGGCCCCCGGCACCAGTCGTCAGAAGCTCGCCACCTATCTCCTGAACACCGTCTTCGTGCAGCAACGCCGGAAGTGGGCCGACATGACGCCGCGCACCGCCCTGTGGCTGCACGCGGCGTCTCCCGACGGCGATCTGTGCTGGCCCGATCTGGCGATCGTCGCCCGGGCGCTCGCCGAAGGACGCGACATGACCGAGATCGGGCTGATGCGCGATATTGCGATGCGGACGATCGACGTACAGAGAGACAGCGCGCCGTTCTGAAGGTCGCATCCGGCGACGCCCGTGGCGCGCCACGCCCGCCGGTGGCTTTCACGTGGCGGAAGCCGGCGTGCCGAATTCACGTCTTACCCGGCCGCGTCCCGTCTCCTACAGTGAGCCGAGACACTGACCAGGATGGAGGTTGGCTCGATGCCGGGGAACACGCCGAGGAAGGGGTTGCGCACATGAGACAGGCCGTCCGCATAGACCCCGAGACCGGCCGCAAGCTGTTCGCCACCCGGGCCGCCAAGGCGACGGACAAGATCGCGGGAAAGGGTTACTCGATCGTCGAGGACGAGGCGCTGAAGACCCTGCCACCGCCGCCGCCCGGCGCGGTCTTCGACGCCGAGGAGCAGGCGAAGTACCGGAAGTTCAAGGAAGCCCGCGCCGGCGCCGCCGACTACATCCGCCTGGAAGGCGAGTTCGCCCGGTACCTGGAGGATGTCTATTCCGATGCGCCGGTGCCGCGCGAGGCCCTCGACGACGACTGCGAGGTCCTGGTGATCGGGGCCGGCTTCGGCGCGCTCCTGCTGTGGTACCGGCTGATGAAAGCCGGCTTCACCGACGTGCGCTTCTGCGAGAAGGGCGGCGACGTCGGCGGCACCTGGTACTGGAACCGCTATCCCGGCATCGCCTGCGACGTCGAGAGCTACAGCTACCTGCCGCTGCTCGAGGAGATGGGCCACATCCCGTCGATGAAGTTCGCCTCGGGCTTCGAGATTCTCGAGTACTGCCAGCTCATGGCGGAGCGGTTCGGCTTCTACGACCGCTGCCTGTTCCACACCACGGTCGAGGAAACGGTGTGGGACGACCAGGCCAAACGCTGGATCGTCAAGACCGACCGGGGCGATGCCATGCGCGCCCGCTTCGTCGTCCTGGCCAACGGCATCCTGACGACCCCGCGCCTCGCCAGGATCGAGGGCATGGAAACCTTCGAGGGCGAGTCCTTCCATACCTCGCGCTGGAATTACAACATCGACCTGGCTGGCAAGCGGGTCGGCATCATCGGCACCGGCGCCACGGCGGTGCAGGTCGTGCCCGAGATCGCTAAGGTGGTGAAGTCGCTCCACGTCTTCCAGCGCACGCCCTCGTCGATCGACGTGCGCGACCAGCGCGCCACGACACCGGAAGAATACGCGACCTGGCCGCACGAGAGGGACTGGGCGGTCAAGCGGCGCGAGCGGCTGGCCCTCATCTCCGCCGGGCGCACCGCCCTGCAGGGCAACGACGATTTCCTGTCGGGCAAGGTCGAGCAGTACAAGCGCGCCAGGCAGCACGAGCGCGCGCTGTCGCCCGAGGAGATGATCGGGGCCCAGCTCAACAGCAACTTCCGCATCATGGAGCAGATACGAGGCCGGGTGGACGCGGTCGTGAAGGATCCGGGAACGGCGGCGGCGTTGAAGCCCTACTATCCCTACGGCTGCAAGCGGCCGACCTTCCACGACGAATATCTGTCCGCGTTCAACCTCGACCACGTCCACCTGGTCGACACGGCGCCCACCGGCGTGAAGCTGATCAACCAGCGCGGCATCGTTCACGACGGCGTGGAGTATCCGCTCGATGTGCTGATCTACGCGACCGGGTTCGAATGGATGGGCACCGGCTCATTCAACATGATTCGCGGGCTGGGCGGGCGGACGCTGAAGGAGAAGTGGGAGGCCGAAGGCACGAAGACGTTCCTCGGCATGCATTCGGCCGGCTTCCCCAACCTCCTCATCATGAACGGCCCGCAGGGCGGCGGCGGCCAGTTCAACTTCACCCGCGTCGCGGAGATGCACGCCCACTACATCGTCTGGGCGCTGCAGGCCGTGCAGGCGCGCGGCGCCGCGACCATCGACGTGACCCGGGAGGCCGAGGACGAGTATGCCCAGCACTGTGCCCAGATGGATCTGCTGTCGGCACCGCTGCGGGACTGCATCTCCTACTACAACGGCGACGGCACGGCGAAGCCGGGCAGCCTCGCCTACTACGGCGGCGGCCAACGCTGGCATGACAGGCGGGAGGCGGCGCAGAAATCGATGGCGCCCTATCGCCTGGGGGGCCGGGTCTGAAGCGGTACTTTCTCGTGTCGATCATGCTCTTCCGGACCGCGAGCGTCCCGCTCGCTCAGTTTCATGAGCGAGCGGGCCCGTTCAGCAAGCTCAGGGCAGGCTGCTCGCGGTCGGGAGGAGCTCGAACATGATCCTTCTGGAAGCCTCACCTGCTTCCACTTGAACCGAACGCGCCCCAAGGGAGGACAGTCGTGGCAGAACTGGCAGGCAAGGTCGCCGTCATCACCGGCGGCGCCAGCGGGATCGGCGAGGCGACGGCGCGTCTCTTCGTGCACGAGGGCGCCCGCGTCGTCATCGCGGACATGCAACGCGAGCGCGGAGCGGCGCTGGCCGAGGCGATCGGCGCCAGTGCAACCTTCGTCGCCTGCGAGGTGCGGCAGGAGGACCAGGTGAAGGCTGCCGTCGATACGGCGGTCGGCCGATGGGGCCGGCTCGACTGCATGTTCAACAATGCCGGCTTCGGCGGCGCGCTCGGCCCGCTCGAGGACATTCCGACCGACGAGTTCGACATGACCTTCGACGTCCTGGTCAGGGGCGTCTTCCTGGGCATGAAGCACGCGACGCCGGTGATGCGCCGGCTGGGCGGCGGCTCGATCATCAACACCGGCTCGATCGCCGGGGTGACCGCGGGCCGAGGACCGATCGTCTATTCCGCCGCCAAGGCGGCGGTCATCCACATGACCAAGGCGGCCGCGATGCCGCTCGGCGAGGCTTCGATCCGCGTCAACTGCATCTGCCCGGGCGCCATCGCGACGCCGCTCTCGGCCAACACGGTGGGCCGGCCGGACTCGCTCATCGAGGAGCGCATCTCGGGCTATGCCGACCTGCAGCCGATCCCGCGCGCCGGCCGGCCGGACGACATCGCGCAGATGGCTCTCTTCCTGGCGAGCGACCGCTCGAGCTTCGTCACCGGCCAGGCCATCGTGGTCGATGGCGGCGGCGCCACGGGCGTCATGTGGGCCGACCAGAAATCCGCGTACAAGACCCATCGCCCCCTGCGGGTCTACAACCCGGACCGCGCGTGAGCGGAGGAGATCGCATCGCCATGTCCCTGCCGCTGGAAGGCGTGCGCGTCCTCGAGCTGGCGCGAACCATCGCCGGCCCCTTCTGCTCGATGACGCTCGCCGACATGGGCGCCGAAATCATCAAGATCGAGGAGCCGGAGCGAGGCGACGAGACGCGCGCCATGGCGCCCCTGTGGAACGGGGAAGGCGCCATCTATCTGGCGGTCAATCGCAACAAGAAGAGCGTCGCGGTCGACCTCAAGTCCGACGCGGGGCGGGAGATCGTGCTGCGCCTGGCGGAGCGCTGCGACGTGCTGATCGAGAACTTCCGGACGGGGACCGTCGAGCGCCTCGGCCTCGGCTATGAGCAGGTCTCGGCGCGCAATCCCCGCATCGTCTATTGCTCGGTCTCCGGCTTCGGCCGCTCGGGCCCGATTGCCCACAAGGCAGCCTACGATTTCATCATGCAAGGCTATGGCGGCGTGATGAGCATTACCGGGACGCCCGACGGCGAGCCCGTCCGCATCGGCTATCCTTCCGCCGATATCACCGCCGGCCTGCTCGCCTACGGTGGCATCATGACCGCGCTGTGGGCGCGCGAGAGGACGGGCCGCGGCCAGCACGTGCAGTCGTCGCTGCTGGCCGGTCAGCTTGCGACGATGAGCTACTTCGCAGTGGTGACCCAGGCGACTGGCGTGCCGCCCAGGCCGATGGGCCATGCAACGGGCGCGGTGGCGCCCTATCAGGCGTTCATGGCCGCGGATCGCTATTTCCTGCTGGCCGTCGGGAATGACGGGCTCTGGCGACGCTTCTGCCGCGCGATCGATAGATCCGACTGGATCGACGATCCGCGCTACGCCACGAACTCTGCCCGCGTCGCCAACCGCAGCGAGCTGGTTGTGTCGTTGGCGGCGCTGTTCGTCACGCGTCCGGCCGCCGACTGGGTCGCCTTGATGGACGAGTGGGGCGTGCCCGCCAGCCTGATCCAGAACATCGCCGAGGTCATGCAGGACGAGCAGGTCCGGGACCAGGAGCTGGTCGTGGACCTGCCGCACCCGAAGATTCCCGACCTGCAGGTCGTCGGCGTGCCCATCAAGCTCTCCGACACTCCCGGGCGCATCGCCAGCCCGTCACCGATGCTCGGCCAGCACACGAGGGAAGTCCTGTGCGAGATCGGTCTCGACGACCGCGAGCTGGACGAGCTTGCCGCGAAGGGCATCATCCGCGACGGCGGCGACGGCGGAGGGTCCTGACCCGCTTCACGCCGCGCCGACCGACTCGAGGTAGAGCCTGCTCGCCCGGGCTGTCACCGAGCCGGGCCGGCCGTCGGCGATCGCGCGCCCGTCGACCCGCGTCACCGGAGTCACGCCGCCCAACGTGCCGGTGACGAAGGCCTCGTCGGCGGAATAGACCTGCGCCAGGGTGAAGTCGCATTCGCGGGCGACTCCGCCCGCGGCCTGCCAGGCATCGATGACGTTGCGCTGGGTGATGCCCTTGAAGCTGTAGGCACCGGTCGATGTCCATAGTTCGCCACGGCGCACGATGAAGAAATTGGTCGAGTTGCACGACGCCACGAAGCCGCGCGGATCGAGCATCAGCGCCTCGTCGGCGCCCGCCTTGATGGCCTGGATCAGGGCCTGAATCAGATTGAGCCTGCTGTGCGAGTTGAGGTGCAGGTCGAACTGGTCGGGACCTGTCGTACGGAAAGTCGACGTGAAGAGCGCGTAGCCGCGCGCCTTGGCTTCCGGCACCGGCGTCTTGTATTCGGCGACGATCACGATCGTCGCCTTGCCGATCACGAAGCGCGGATCCTGGTTGGGCGTGCGCTTCAGCCCGCGCGTCACCATCAGGCGGACATGCGCCCCATCGGTCATGCCGTTGCGGTCGAGGGTGTCCTGCACGGCGCGCACCACGCCCTCGCGACTGAGCCCGATATCGAGATCGATCGAGCGCGCGCCCTCGAACAGGCGGTCGAGATGGGCATCGAGGCTGATCAACCGGCCCTTGACCAGCCGCAGGCCCTCCCACACGCCGTCTCCCAGCACGAAGCCGGAATCGAACACGGAGACGCGCGCCTCGCCGCGCGGCACGAGCTCGCCGTTGACGTAGACCAGCACGTGATCGTTGCGGCTGTCGGCCTGGTAGGCCTGGGCGCTGGTGATTTCGGTCGCTGACATCCCGTTTCCTTAGAGGCTGTATTGGCGGTGACTGTCGAGGAAGGCGCGGGTGCGCGGCTGCTTCGGCGCGCGCAGCACCTCGTCGGGCGTGCCCTGCTCGTGGATCGCGCCCTCGGCCAGAAAGATCACGCGCGTCGCCACGTGGTAGGCGAAGCCGAGCTCGTGGGTCACCAGAAGCATTGTTCGGCCCTCGTCGGCCAGGCTGCGGATCGTCGCCAGCACCTCGCCGACCAGCTCGGGGTCGAGCGCCGAGGTCGGCTCGTCGAACAGCAGCATCTCGGGATCCATGGCGAGCGCGCGGGCGATTGCGACGCGCTGCTTCTGGCCACCCGACAGGTGCGCGGGGTAATGGCCGGCCTTGTCGGCGAGGCCGACGCGCGCCAGCTCCTTCTCGGCCCGCGCCTGCGCCTGGGGCTTCGACTGGCGGCGTACGGTGCGCAGGCCCTCCATGACATTGCCGAGCGCCGTCATGTGGGGAAAAAGATTGAACTGCTGGAACACCATGCCCATGCGCTGGCGCACGCCGATCAGCTCGCTGTCGCGATAGGTGCGCGCACCGCCGCGGCCCTCCCGCCCGAGCGGCTGGCCGTCGAGCTCGATGCGGCCCGATGTCGGCAGTTCCATGAAGTTGAGGCAGCGCAGCAGGGTACTCTTGCCCGATCCGGACGAGCCCAGGATGGCGATGCGCTCGCCGCGGCTCACGTCGAGATCGATGCCGCGCAGCACCTCGTTGTCGCCGAACCGCTTCGACAGGCCGGTGACGCGCAGGATGGTCATTCGTCCCTCCGGAGCCGGCGCTCCAGCCCGTAGGTGAGCTGCACCAGAGGCCACAGGAAGACGAAGAAGATCAGCGCCACCGCCGTGTAGGCCTCGATCGGGTTGAAGTTCAGCGAGGCGATCAGCTTGGCCTGCTGCAAGAGCTCGACATAGGCCACCGCCGAGGCGAGCGTCGACATCTTGAAGATCTCGATGGCGCGGTTGGTGAGCGCCGGCATCATGCGCTTTATCGCCTGCGGCAGGATGATGCGCCGCATCGCCTGGGCCCAGCTCATGCCGATCGCGCGGGCGCCGTCCCACTGGCCGCGCTCGATCGACTGGATGCCGCCGCGATAGATCTCGGCCGAGAACGCCGCCGAGTTGAGCGAGATGCCGAGCGAGGCGGCGGCGAGCGGGCTGATCTCGAACGGCATCAGGATCGGCAGCGCGAAGTAGAACCACAGGATCTGGACCAGCACCGGCGTGTTGCG
>JALHMO010000066.1:0-9689 GCA_022844015.1 Reyranella sp.
GCGCTCGCTCAGGTTCATGAGCGAGCGCGACGCTCGCGGTCCGGAAGACCATGAACTACTCGGCAGCCTGGGCCCGTTGCAGGAAGTCCATCGGGCTCTGCGCCCTGGCGAGCTCGGCGTGGTAGGCATCGAGCCAGTCGACCTTGTCGGACGCGATGAACGAGCCGCCGCGCGCGCCGCGGTTCAACTCCGGACGATCGACGGTGGCCGGCACCGAGCCGTCCTTCTGGTGCGCCTGGGCGGCGGCAATGAGGCGCCGGCGGGTGACGGCGATCATGCGATCGCTGGCGGCGAGATGTTCGAAGCTGCGATCGACGATACCTTCGTCGGGCCCCTCCATGCTCTCGACCATCGCCTGGTCCTGCTGTCCGATGCCCTGGATGCCGGAGTACGACCTGTTCTCCCGCTGCTCCTCGCGGTCGATCAGGTAGTCGTTGCCGCGATTGGCCTTGAGCCGCCAGCGGCCGAGCCAGTCGGTGGTGGTCGGCAGGAAGTCGCGCGTGAGCGCCGCTCCGGGGATCGGCGAGCCGTCCTTCAGGGTGCGCAGCGCCTGCTCGCGCTTTGTCCAGGCGAGATTGTAGGTCATGGTGTGGCTGTCATCGAGCGGCACCGACAGCGTCGCCTGGATCATGTTGCTGAAGGTGCCGTCCGGCACGAGGGCGAAGCACGGGAACATGAAGTGGGCGTAGCGATAGAAGAAGTTGCCCGGATCGGCCGGCCGGTAGGCCGTGTACATCGTGCCCCAGTCGGTCTCCTTGACGTGGTAGCGCGGCGTGCGATTGACCAGGCCCCAGCGATGCATGGTGTCGGGATCGACATCGTCCGGCATCACGGAGCCGGCATGCAGGAAGCCGAAATGAGAGGTGTCGATGTCGCCTTCGAGAGACTGCAGCCAGTTGCAATCGCGCTGATGGCACATGACCATACGCTCGTCGGCGGGCAGGCTGAGGCACTCGAGCGCCGGCAGCGGCGGCGCGACCTTGCGCTTGCCCATGTAGACCCAGACGATGCCGCCCAGCTCGGCCACCTTGTAGGCCTTGGCCTTGACGCGATCGGTGAAGCGCTGGTCCTCCGGCAGGTTCGGCTGGTCGAGGCAGTTCCCTTCGACGTCGAACTTCCAGCCGTGATAGGCGCAGCGGATGCCGCCTTCCTCGTTGCGCCCGAAGAACATCGAGGCGCAGCGATGCGGGCAGCGATGATCCAGGATGCCGATTCGTCCGGCGCTGTCGCGGAAGGCAATCAGCTTCTCGCCCAAGAGCTTGATTCGCATCGGCGTGGCGTCGGGCGCCAGCTCCTGCGGCAGGCAGGCGGGAATCCAGTATTCCCGCATCAGCTCGCCCATCGGTGTCCCGGGGCCCACTCGCGTGAGGATGTCGTTGCTGTCGATCGTGAGCATGCGCTGATCCCTCCTAGTCTTTAAGTGTACGTTGTTCGTACGTTAGTACGATTATAGAATCAGGCTCAGCGAAGGTGAAGGCGTCATGTGCGCAGAAGTGCGTTGCTGAAATGGCAAGGGCGCACGGTTGCTGGCCGCAAATCGCGCGTTCGACCAGCTATCGATTCGCTGTGCGTACGAATGTGCGAGGCTTTCGATAGCGGGATCCACCAGGGCTCTTCATACATCCCCCGATCTCGTCGGAGCCACGCAGAGCGGCGTCTCGAATGATGCGGATCAGACACGGCCGTTGGTGCCATGCTTCGAGATGGCCGCTACGCGGCCTCCTCAGCATGACGTGGTTTGGCTGCTTGGCGTGCGAGACTAGAGGAGCTGCTGGCTCAGCGTCTCGACCTGCTTGCGCAGGATCTTGAGGTAGGTGTCCAGGAGGGTTGGATCGGCGGCGCAGCGCTCGGCCAGCGCTGGGATGCTGATGGCGCCGACCGCGCTGCCGTAGATGCGGCGCAGCGGCACGGCGACGGCGCAGTAGCCCATAGCGACCTCGCGCTGGGTAATGCAGTAGCCGTCGGCTCGGCCGCGCAGGATGATCGACCGGAGCTTCGCCTTGTCGGTGACTGCGAACTCGGTGTTGGCCTTGACCTTCGCCGCCTTCAGGTGCCGCTCGAGCTCGTCGTCGGGCAGCAGGCCGAGCAGCACGCGTCCCGCCGCGGTGAGGAAGGCCGGCATGCGCATGCCGGCCGACGTGGCGAGGCCGAACGGGAAGCGCGTCGAAGCGTGGGCGATCATCACCATCTCCTGGCCATCCAGGACGCCGACGAAGCAGGCCTCCCCGGTCGCCTTGCTCACGCGCTGGCAAACCGGCTGAAGCACGGTGGCCACCAGGTCTGTGCCGAGATAGGCGGCGGCCAGGTTGAGCACCGCCGGCGTGAGCTGGAACAGGCGCCCGTCAGTCTCGGCGTAGCCGAGGTCGACCAGCGTGTGCAGCACGCGACGCACCGTCGGCTTGGGCAGGTCGGCGGCGCGCGCCATGTCGCTCAGGGTCATCGACGAGCGATCCCGGCCGAAGGCGCGGATGATCGCCAGCCCGCGGGCCAGCGCCTCGACGTAGTAGGAGCCCTGCCCGGTGGCCTGTCGCCTCGCAGCATCCTTCGCATTCAATCGAGGCATTTGCGCGTGGCTTATCGCGCCTGCAATCTCGATGCAAGATTGAAGGCCGCAGGTAGGACGATGAGCGCCGGACAGGCGCCCAGCGGAGGTGAATCACCGTTGCGGCCGCCTAGATCGCCGCCGTGCTGGCGAGCCCGTGATGCAGCATGCAGGATGGAATCCGATGATGCAGCCAGTTGAAGTCGTTCTCGTTCAGCGCCTCCAGTCCCAGCTCGCCCTTCTTGCGTACCTTGGGCGGTGCGTCCGTCGGTCGAACGATGCCGAATTCCCGGTGCAGCCGCCAGCGCGACAGCGCAAGCGGAACCACGGCTGGGTTCCCTCCCATGGTCCGGGCGAGAAACTGCTGATCCGTCTCCGGTCCCTTGTTGTTCTGAGGCGATCTCGGCCCCATGTAGCGCAACGTCTGCGCGCCTTTGACACTGAGGGTGATGCCTTCGGACCCGATGCGGTGCGATCCGTCGAAATCATAGATCGCCTTGATGCGGGCCCGCAGCAGCGGGCATTTCTGCAGGAACTTGTCGAGCAGGAAGATGCTGTCGCTGTTGCAGGCTCCGAGAAGCGGCAGGTTCGCGACGCCTCCCAGAAGGGAGATCTCGATCTCCCGGATGCACTGCGCGATCAGCGCCTGGTCCTGCGCAAAGCTCGCGATGGAGCCAAATCCGATGGGGATGATGACGCCGACCGACTTTCCCGACGCCGTGATCTGCGCACAGGCTTGCATGCGTCCCAGCAGGTAGTCGCCGCCGCCGAGCTCGAGCAGATCGTTGTTGAAGTTCTTCCTCTGGGCGGTGTGGCGAAAATAGATAAGCCAGGCCTTCGGCTTGCCCGAGGCGGGCAGGGCACCCGCGATGAAGGGAACGATGCCTCCCGCGCGCACCTCGAAGGCAAACGTGTGCATGTCGGTCGTGACGCTGGCGCGAAAGTTTATCAGGTAGTCGCTCTTGAGCTGAGCCGGATCGACGAGCATGGGTTGCCCGGTTTCCCGCGTCGTCCAGGCCGGTGTTTTCAAACGATTCAGGATTCGAGGCGGCGGCTTCGGCGTCGAAGGATCGGGTCTGTCGAATTCGGGTCGTTCCAGGTCGAGACCGTCTTTGGCCATCGCTCAAACCCCGAAAGGATGCTCGCGACTCCATGCTAGCCCAAGTCGGCTGGCTCGACCAGAGATCCGCCGCCGGCACCAAATGGGTCTTGCGGGGCCGTGCTACGTCTTTCGCGGCTCAGCCCAAGCCCAGCTCGAAGCGCCCGAGGCGGCCGGCCAAGCCGTGTCCGGAGGGCACGGAAGGAGGGAAGCGACCGACACCATTGTTGTCATCGCGAGCGCGGCGAGCGACCCTCGATCCTCATTCGGCCAACTGACGGAGTCGTGCCCATGGCCTTTCAGCGCTCGCGGTTCCTCGCTGCGCCCTTCGGAATCGTCGCAACGGTCTTGCTGGCGGCAGATCCGGCACTGGCCCAAGTCGGCACGGCAGTGACCGATTTCGGTCGCGGGAAGTCGGCCCTTTCCGTGCGCGGCAAGTATATCGACCAGCGCATCGCCGAGTTCATGGAGCGTCACGACGTGCCCGGCATGGCAATGGCGATCGTGCAGGCGCCGTACATCCCGCGCTCGGCCGGCTACGGCCGTGCCAGCCTGTCGCACGACGAGCTCGCCTCGACGCGGACGATGTGGGCCATCGGCCCGATCACCCAGGCGTTCACCGCCGTCGCCGTCTTCCAACTGCACGAGGCCCGCAAGCTCGACATCGGCGATACCCTCGACAAGCATCTGCCGGACGTGCCGGCGGCGTGGGCGGGGACGACGATCCTCGAGCTTCTGCAGCATGCCTCCGGCATTGCCGATTTCCGCACCAGCCCGAGTTACGACGCGAGCCGCGCCTATCGGCCGGCCGAGCTGGTCGCGCTGGTCGCGGCGACGCCGCTGCGCTTCAGGCCGGGCAGCCAGGTGCGCATGAGCGCTACCGACTTCGTCCTGCTCGGCCTGATCATCGAGCGGGCCAGCGGCATGTCCTATCGCGAGTACATCACGCGCCGGCAGATCGAGCCGCTCGGCCTGCGCGGCACGATGTTCGTCGAGGATTTCGGCGCCAGGTCGTTCGCCGACCGGCCGCCGGCGGGCGGCGCCGGCAAGCAGCATTCGCGCTTCAAGTCCGAGGTTTCCTTCGTCAATCCGGTCGAGCCCGCCACCGGATACCGGCTCGCCGGGGGCGCGCTGGTCGCGGTCGACGGCAGGGCATCGGCCAACCTCTTCGCCTTCGGCGGCCTCTGGTCGACCGCCGAGGACGTCAGCGCCTGGGACATTGGCCTGGCGGGCGGCATCCTGGTCAGGCAGGCGGAGAATCGCGCGCTCATCTACCAGCCGACGAAGCTCGCCAACGGCACGGTCGTGCCGGCCATGGCGGGATGGGAGTTCACGCGACATCCGGGCTTCATGGAGATCAAGGGTTCGGCGCCGGGCTTCAGCGCCTACCTGAGCCGCTTCACGGCGCCCGACGACCTCGTCTGCGTGACCCTGCTGGCCAATCGCGAAGGCCTCGATCTCACCGGCCTCGCCCGCGAGATCGCCGAGTCCTACAAGGCGGGGCTGGGCGCCGGCGCGGTGTCCGACGATATCGTCACGCAGGAGAGCAAGTTCTCCGTCGACGAGACGGTGGCCCGGCTGGAGGCGCGGCTCGGGGCGCTCGGCGTGCCCGTGTTCGCGCAGTTCGATCACGCCGAGAACGCCCGCCGGGCCGGGCTGCAACTGCGCCCGACCCGGGTCCTCGTGTTCGGCAATCCCAAGGTCGGCACCAAGCTGATGCAGGACAACCAGGCCATCGCGCTCGACCTGCCGATCCGCCTTTCGGTGTGGGAGGACGAGCGCGGTCGCGTGTGGGTGAGCTACCGCGACCTGGGGCGCCTGGCAGCCGACGCCGGCATCTCCGACAAGGCCACGGTGCTGGCGATGGAGAGCGCGCTCGCGACCCTGGTGGCGCGCGCCACCAGCGTCTACGAGGATTGAGCGCTTTCGCGCAGGCGCGAGAGAGTGGTGCCTCGCAGAGTGCACGCATGGCGATCATTCAAGGGTGGCATTTTCACTGTGTCGAGGCGCATGCTGCGAATGATCCGCAGTGTTCCCAGGTGCACTGCCTGTGCGTTCCTCTCCCTGTGAGTTGACTCGGACCGGAAAACGGCATCCAATTTCCACGGGAAGGAAAGTCTTCGCAAGAGAAGCAACCCACGCGTTTGGCCGTGACGGCGGGGGCCGTGCGGGAGGACGCCGGTGACGGGGCCGAGACGAAGCGCGCGTCTTGGCACGGCCGAATCGCGCCACGGTGTTGCCTTCGTCTGCGGAAAGCACGCATTTCGATCGCTCCGACACGTTTGTTCTTGACCTGAATCAAGTCGCCGGGCGGGGCATCGCGACACATGGGGAACTCGTATCGAGGAGTGTGGGATGGCATCGCTCATCAACGGTCTGGGTGGGATTTCAGGCTTCGGCGAAACTTCGTTGCCTCCCGGGGACGACAGCTGGGCGGAGATCGATTTCACCTCGATCATCCCGGGAGGGATCGCTCTCTTCGGGCAGACCTACACGAGCCTGTTCCTCAACTTCAACGGCAGCGTGACGTTCGGTCAGGGGCTCGGAGCCTTCAGCCCGACGTCGATAACGGCGGCCACCTCGATTCCAATCATCGCGCCCTATTGGGCCGACGTCGATACGCGCGGCGGCGCGACCACCGCGACGCCGGGCGGCACCTCCACAGGGTCCAACCTCATCTGGTATGACCTCGACGCCGTCAACCGGACGTTCACGGCGACGTGGGACGATGTCGGCTATTTCTCCAGCCATGTCGACAAGTTGAATGCCTTCCAGCTGCGCATCGTGGCTATCGGCACCAGCGGCGATTTCGACATCCAGTTTCGCTACGAGTCGGTGAACTGGACGACCGGCGACTTCTCGGGTGGCTCCGGAGGCCTGGGCGGTCAGGTCGCGGTCGGCGGATATTCGGCCGGCGACGGCATGAACTTCTTCCAGCTGCCGCAGAGCGGCAACCAGGCCGGCATGCTCGGGCTGGCGAGCGCCAGCAACGTGTCGACGCCCGGCCTGTTCGTCTACAGCATTCGCAACGGCGTCCCCGTCTCGGCCCAGTTCTCGATCGCCGTCCTGAGCGCCGACAAGGCCGAAGGCAACAGCGGCAGCACGGCTTTCACCTTCACGGTGACCCTGACCGGGGACACGTCGATCGCGCGCAGCGTCAACTATGTGGTGGCGGGTTCCGGTGGCAACGCGGCCAACGCTGCCGACTTCGCGGGCAGCCTGGTGCCGACCGCGCTTTCCTTCGCGGCCGGTGAAACGGTGAAGACGGTCACGGTGAACGTGCAGGGCGATGCGGCGGTGGAGGCCGACGAGACCTTCACGGTGACCCTGTCGGGGCCAACCGGCGGCGCGGCCCTGACCATCGACAAGGCGACGGGCACCATCCGTAACGACGATTCGCAGATCAGTATCGCCGCGGCCAACGCGGACCTGGCAGAAGGCAATGCCGGGCCGACACCGTTCACCTTCACGCTGACGCGCGTCGGCGATACCTCGGCGGTTCAGGTCGTCAACTGGGCAGTGTCGGGCAGCGGCGCGACGCCGACCAACGGCATCGATTTCGTGGGCGGCGCTCTGGCCAACGGCAATATCACCTTCCTGCCGGGTGAATCGGTACGGATGCTCACGGTGAATATTCAGGGCGATCTGTCCGTGGAGCCCGACGAAACGTTCACGGTGACGATTTCCACGCCACCGCCGCCGGCTACCGGCGAGCAGACGACGTCGAACAGCGGGACGATCGTGGCGACGGGCCAGACCCTGGGGATCAGCCTGACGGCGCCGGACGCGTCGGCTGGGACGAGCGAGGCGGTGCGCGGCCTGGTGAGCCGGTCGGGAGGCACGGGGACAGGCCAGTACAACATCGCATTCGTGATCGACCGCTCGGGCAGCACGGCGGATGTCTTCGTCGGCCAGCAGGCGATCGCCGACCTCAATGGCGACGGCGTGGCGAACACGATCCTGGATGCGGAGATCGCCGGCTTCGAATCGCTGCTGGCGTCGATCAACGGGCTCGGCCTGAGCGGCGCGACGATCGCGGTGATCTCGTTCGAGACGGGGGCGACGACGAACCTGATCACGACGGCGGGCGCGGACAACAACAAGAACGGCGTCCTCGATGTGGTCGAGGCGCTGCGCGGGCTGAAGGCGAGCGGCGGGACCAACTTCGAGGCGGGACTGCAGCAGGCGGAGGCCTTCTTCGCCGGTACGCCGGCAGGACAGGACGTCATGTTCTTCCTGTCGGACGGGTTCCCGTCGTCGCAGGCCTACACCGACGAGGTTGCCCGCCTGGTTGCTGCCAAGACCGACATCCGTTCGTTCGGCGTCGGCGCCGGCGCATTGGCGTCGGCCTTGGATATCGTCGACGATGGTCTGGTCAACGGCACGGCGACGATCGTGCTGGATCCGAGCCAGCTGTCGTCAGGCCTGCTGGGCGGCGGCGTGAAGCTGGCAGAGATCGCGCGTGTCGAGCTGCTGGTCAACGGGGTCGTCGTTCAGACGATCCAGCCGAACCAGCTGGTGCAGACGCCGCTCGGCCTGCAGTACACCGGGACCCTGACCGGGCTGACGGTATCGGCGTCGGAGCAGATCACGGCCCGGGTCGTCGCGACGGACGCATCAGCGACGACGGTGGCCACCACGCAGACGCTCGAGGTTCTCACCGGCGGCGGCACCATCGGGACGGCGACGGCGACAGGAGTGGTGCGCAACGACGACGGAGGGGCTGTCGAGATCTGCATCGAGCCTGCGTCGTCGACGCTGCGCGAGGGTCATGTCGGGGCGATGCCGTTCACGTTCACGGTGACGCGCGAGGGCGACCTGTCTGGGTCGCACAGCGTGAAGTGGTCGGTGACGGGGATCGGCGGTGCGCCAGCGAACGGGGTCGACTTCGTGGGCGGGATTGCGCCGACGGGGTCTGTGACGTTCGCGCCGGGCGAGTCGGCGAAGCTGATCACGGTGAACGTGCAGGGCGACACGGGGATCGAGGCCGACGAGACGTTCCGTGTGTCGCTGTCGTCGCCGGCGACGGTGTCGACGGGCGAGCAGACGACGTCGAACAGCGGGACGATCGCGGCGACGGGTCAGTCCCTGGGGATCAGCCTGACGGCGCCGGACGCGTCGGGCGGGACGAGCGAGGCGGTTCGGGGTCTGGTGAGCCGGTCGGGGGGCAGCGGGTCTGGCCAGTACAACATCGCGTTCGTGATCGACCGTTCGGGGAGCACGGGGAGCACGTTCTCGGGTGCGCAGTCGGTCGGCGACCTGAACGGCGACGGTCAGGCGAACACGATCCTGGACGCGGAGATCGCCGGGTTCGAGGCGCTGCTGGGGTCGATCAACGGGCTTGGCCTGACCGGCGCGACGATCTCGGTGATCTCGTTCGAGACGGGAGCGGCGACGAACCTGGTCACGACGGCGGGAGCGGACGCCAACAAGAACGGCGTTCTCGATGTGGTCGAGGCGCTGCGCGGGCTGAAGACGGGCGGTTCGACGAACTTCGAGGCCGGGCTGCAGCAGGCGGAGGCGTTCTTCGCCGGCACGCCGGCGGGGAACGACCTGCTGTTCTTCCTGTCGGACGGGTTCCCGGATTCGACGACGGCGTACCTCGACGAGGTGAGCCGTCTGCTGGCGTCGAAGGTGGACATCCGGGCGTTCGGGGTTGGGCAGGGGGCGTCGGCGCCGGCGCTCGACCTTGTGGACGACGGTGTTGCGAACAACTCTGCGACGATCGTGCTGGACCCGAGCCAGCTGTCGTCGAGCCTGCTGATCGGCGGGGTGAAGCTTGCGGAGATCGCGCGGGTCGAGCTGCTGGTGAACGGGGTCGTCGTTCAGACGATCCAGCCGAACCAGCTGGTGCAGACGGCGCTGGGGCTGCAGTACACCGGGACCATGACGGGTCTGTCGCCGTCGGCGGCGGAGCAGATCACGGCGCGGGTGGTGGCGAGCGACGCGTCGGCGACGACGATCGCGACGACGCAGACGCTGGAGGCGCTGTCGTCGGTCGAGCTGTGCGACGACCCGACGGCGATCGGGACGATCATCAACGACGAC
>JALHMO010000066.1:9699-36746 GCA_022844015.1 Reyranella sp.
GGGTGGTGGCGAGCGACGCGTCGGCGACGACGATCGCGACGACGCAGACGCTGGAGGCGCTGTCGTCGGTCGAGCTGTGCGACGACCCGACGGCGATCGGGACGATCATCAACGACGACACCGAGATCTGCATCGAGCCTGCGAACGCGACGCGGCAAGAGGGTCATGTCGGGGCGACGCCGTTCACGTTCACGGTGACGCGGGAGGGCGACCTGTCTGGGTCGCACAGCGTGAAGTGGTCGGTGACGGGGATCGGCGGTGCGCCAGCGAACGGGGTCGACTTCGTGGGCGGGATTGCGCCGACGGGGTCTGTGACGTTCGCGCCGGGCGAGTCGGCGAAGCTGATCACGGTGAACGTGCAGGGCGACACGGGGATCGAGGCCGACGAGACGTTCCGTGTGTCGCTGTCGTCGCCGGCGACGGTGTCGACGGGCGAGCAGACGACGTCGAACAGCGGGACGATCGCGGCGACGGGTCAGTCCCTGGGGATCAGCCTGACGGCGCCGGACGCGTCGGGCGGGACGAGCGAGGCGGTTCGGGGTCTGGTGAGCCGGTCGGGGGGCAGCGGGTCTGGCCAGTACAACATCGCGTTCGTGATCGACCGTTCGGGGAGCACGGGGAGCACGTTCTCGGGTGCGCAGTCGGTCGGCGACCTGAACGGCGACGGTCAGGCGAACACGATCCTGGACGCGGAGATCGCCGGGTTCGAGGCGCTGCTGGGGTCGATCAACGGGCTTGGCCTGACCGGCGCGACGATCTCGGTGATCTCGTTCGAGACGGGAGCGGCGACGAACCTGGTCACGACGGCGGGAGCGGACGCCAACAAGAACGGCGTTCTCGATGTGGTCGAGGCGCTGCGCGGGCTGAAGACGGGCGGTTCGACGAACTTCGAGGCCGGGCTGCAGCAGGCGGAGGCGTTCTTCGCCGGCACGCCGGCGGGGAACGACCTGCTGTTCTTCCTGTCGGACGGGTTCCCGGATTCGACGACGGCGTACCTCGACGAGGTGAGCCGTCTGCTGGCGTCGAAGGTGGACATCCGGGCGTTCGGGGTTGGGCAGGGGGCGTCGGCGCCGGCGCTCGACCTTGTGGACGACGGTGTTGCGAACAACTCTGCGACGATCGTGCTGGACCCGAGCCAGCTGTCGTCGAGCCTGCTGATCGGCGGGGTGAAGCTTGCGGAGATCGCGCGGGTCGAGCTGCTGGTGAACGGGGTCGTCGTTCAGACGATCCAGCCGAACCAGCTGGTGCAGACGGCGCTGGGGCTGCAGTACACCGGGACCATGACGGGTCTGTCGCCGTCGGCGGCGGAGCAGATCACGGCGCGGGTGGTGGCGAGCGACGCGTCGGCGACGACGATCGCGACGACGCAGACGCTGGAGGCGCTGTCGTCGGTCGAGCTGTGCGACGACCCGACGGCGATCGGGACGATCATCAACGACGACTTCTCGATCCCCACGGTGGCCTACGACGACGCCTACATTGCCGCCAAGGACACGATCCTGCAGATCGGTGCCCCGATCGGCGTGCTGTTCAACGACATCGCTGCGCCTCCGGTGTCCGCGACCCTGCTGACCAATCCGACACGCGGCACCGTCGTGCTCTCGGCCAATGGCGGTTTCACCTACACGCCGGACGAGGATCGGGTAGGCATCGACAGGTTCACCTACCGGGCCACGGGTGCCGGCGGTACCGACGATGCGGAGGTGGTGATCTTCGTCACGCCGGTCAACATCGCCGAGACCACGACGCTCGCGCTGGTCGCCCTGACGCCCGAGCAGCAGATCTCGGCGACCTATCTGGCGTTTTTCGGCCGTGGCGCCGATGATCCGGGCTTCCGGTTCTGGGCCGGCGAGTTCCAGCGAGGGCTGCCGACCCAGGGCCCGACGGTGCTGTTCACCAACATCGCCAGCGCTTTCGGCGTCAGCGACGAGGCGAAGGGACTCTATCCCTTCCTCGCCAACCCGGTCGGAGCGAGCGACGCCCAGATCAGCGGCTTCCTCAACAGCGTCTACAACAACCTGTTCAACCGTTCCTCCGATACGGACGGCCTGAACTACTGGACTGGCCAGATCCGGCAGGCGATGGCGGCCGGCAAGTTCGTCGGCTCGGTGCTGGTCGATATCATGAGCGGGGCGCAGAACTCGCCGGTAGGCCAGGACATCACGACCATCATGGGCAGGATCGCGGTGAACATGGAATACGTCCAGGAGCAACAGCGGCTGGGCTCTGTCTGGACCGCCGCGGACGACCTCGCGGAAGCCAGGTCGCTCGTGCAGGCGGTGACCGCCGATCCGGCATCGGTGCTGATCGGCGTCGCCCGGGCGCACGATCTCGTGGTCGCCGACCTGCTGCCCTGACGGGCCGCGCCGCCACGGCGCAGCCCCGCCACGTCTGGAGGTGTCCCTCGCCGGGACACCGCCGCGACGCCTCGTGCATTGTCGCAGTAGGCGGCGCTCCTTATGCTCACGCCGACAATGGCATGGGGGATGCCCGATGAAAGCTACTGCGGCGGTCATGCACAAGCCACACGAGCCGCTGTCGATCGAGCAGGTCGATCTCGACGCCCCGGCGCGCAACGAGGTGCTGATCCGCACCGCCTTCGCCGGCGTGTGCCACAGCGACCTGCACTACATGGAGGGGCTCTATCCGCGCGCCTGCCCCTGCGTGCTGGGCCACGAATCCTCGGGCGTCGTGCTCGCGGTCGGCTCGGACGTCTCCTACGTGAAGCCCGGCGACCATGTCATCACCTGCGTCTCGGTGTTCTGCGGCGAGTGCGAGTACTGCCTGAGCGGCCGCCTGTCGCTGTGCGTCAGCCCGGCTACTCAGCGGCCGGCCCAGGGACCGCAGCGCATGAGCCTGAAGGGCGTGCCCATGGCGAGCCAGGGGCCGCTGTCGTCGTTCGCCGACCACCTGCTGGTGCACGAGCACGCCGTGGTGAAGATCCGCCAGGACATGCCGCTCGACCGCGCCGCGCTGATCGGCTGCGCCGTCACCACCGGCGTGGGCGCGGTGTTCCGCACTGCCAGGATCGAGCCGGGCTCGACGGTGGCGGTGATCGGGCTCGGCGGTATCGGGCTCTCGGCGGTCAATGGCGCCGCCATCGCCGGCGCCGGCCGCATCATCGCCATCGATCGCGTCGTCTCCAAGGCCAATCTCGCGCGCGAGTTCGGCGCCACCGACTTCGTCGACGCCTCGTCGGTCGACCTCGTGAAGGCGATCCGCGAGATGACCGGTGGCGGCGTCGACTATTCGTTCGAATGCGTCGGGCTGAAGCAGACCGTCGAGCAGTCGTTCCGCATCATCAAGCGCGGCGGCACCGCCACCGTCATCGGCATGATGCCGATCGGCATGCGCTTCGAGCTGTCGGGCGCGGAAATCCTGGGCGAGAAACGCATCCAGGGCTGCGCCATGGGCTCCAACCGCTTCCGGACCGACATGCCGCGCTTCGTCGACTTCTACATGCGCGGCCTGCTCAAGCTCGACCTGATGATCTCCGGCCGTGTCCGTCTCGACCAGATCAACGAGGCCTACGCCGAGCTCAAGACCGGCGCCATCGCGCGCAACGTGATCGCGTTTTGAGGCTCGATTCCTCCCCAGCTCCGCTGGGGAGGTGTCGCGTCACACGCGACGGAGGGGTCAAGGCTGGGAACGCACCACTCCGTGGCGCTCACGAGAATGGGGGGAAGTGCTGATCGCGGATCGGCAGGAGAGCTTGAGTGCCATCGGAGTGGCGCGCTCCCAGCCCATGACCCCTGCGTCGCCGCAAGACAGAGACACCTCCCCAAGCCATGCTTGGGGAGGTGCATGAGAGTCACGCCGCCTTGATGTTGGAGCGCTTGATGCGGTCCAGGTTGGCGCCTTCGATGCGGATCAGCTTGGTGAGCGTGTCGCGCTTGGGCGAGTGCACGGCGCCGACGTCGTAGAGGTGCGAATCCCCCGGCTTCATCACATAGGTCTTCTCCGGCACGACCAGGGAAGGCTGCTCGCCCGAGCCCGGCTGGACGATGCGCCAGTCGGTCATCTCGGTGTCGCCGACCGCCACGCCGTAGATCGCCCAGCTCGAGCCGTGATCGTGCGGCGAGCCGTGCGCGGGCTTCTCGTAGACATGGCCGCAGACGCAGAAGCCAAGCTCGGGATCCTCGTATAGCACCTTGCGCGGCTTGCACTGGTCGGGGTTCAGGTGCCTGGCGATGAAATCCTCGTCGCGCAGCGCCTTGCTCACCAGGCCGCATACCGCCTGCTTGCCGGCAAGGCCGGGATCGGCCTTCAGCGCCGTGCGAATCTCGCCGCTCAGTTGCTCCAGCGTATAGGCCATGTCTGCCTCCAGTCTTCGACACTCGATAGTCAGGCTCGGCTCACCCGGCGCCAGATCGGCGGGCGGGCGCGCACAGGATCGAGCAGCGACCAGTCGCCCTGCTCGACGACGTGACCCTTCGGGAAGGGCGCACGAGGTTCCTGGCCGAGCGATCGCATCACCCGATCGTCTCGGTAATAGCAGAGCAGCACGACGCGCACGAGCGCGGCGAGCGCGCTGCCGCCCTCGGTGCGCAGTGCGGAAGCCACCTCGATGCGACGCCCAGGGGAGAGATCGGCGAAGCTGCCGCCGGACAGCGCCACCAGGCGGCCGAGCGCCGCGCGCACATCGTCGCGGTCGCGGCCCAGGCTCGCCAGGATGTCGGCGAAGACCTTCTGGTCGTCGGCGCCCGGCACGCCGTAGGCGGCGCTGGCAGGGATGATTGCCGCAGCGAGGGCGCGCAGGTCGTGCGCCTCGGCCGGCGAAAGAGCGTCATCTGTCATCGGAACCTCAGTCGAACAGGGTAGCGAGGCGCTGCTTGATGCTGTCGGCTATGTAGAGCGCCAGCGCCTGGATGGTGGAGGTCGGGTTCACGCCGCCCGACGTGACCCAGATGCTGCCGTCGACGATGAACAGGTTCTTCACGTCGTGGCTGCGGCCCCATTCGTTGACCACCGAGCGCTCGGGATCGAGCCCCATGCGGGCGGTGCCCAGCAGATGCCAGCCGCCGTTCAGGATCGGGCACTCGACGGCGATGTCGCGCGCGCCGGCGGCTTCGAGAATCTCGCGCGCCCGGGCGAGGCCGTGAGCGATCATGCGCCGGCTGTTCTCGCCGATGGTGTAGTCGATGCGCGGGGCGGGGATGCCGCTGCCGTCCTTCAGCACCGGATCGAGGGTCACCCGGTTGTGCTCCTCCGGCAGGTCCTCGCAGATCGCCGACAGGCCGATACGATGGTTGAGCAGCCGGCGATAGACGCGATGATGATCGTCGCCCCACGGCAGGCGGCCAGCGGCGGTGCTGGTGATCGCCTCGAGGATCGAGCCATAGCCGCGGCTGAACTGGAAAGTATAGCCGCGCACGAAGTCGCGCCCGGGATCCGTCTCGTAGAATTCCTGGCTCCACAGGCAGAGCGGCGGGCCGTGATTGCCGTCGAGTGGCTCGTCGACATAGCCGTAGCTGTAGGCATAGGGATGGAACATCAGGTTCTTCCCGACGAGGCCGCTCGAGTTGGCGAGCCCGTCGGGAAACTTTCTCGACACGGAATTCAGCAGGAGCCGCGGCGTGCCGACGCCGTTGCAGGCGACGATCACGACCTCGGCCGGCTGGAACTGCTCCTGGCCTCGGGCATCGTAGTAGACGACGCCTGTCGCCATGCCGTCGGGGCCGACGGTGATCTCGCGCACCCGGCAGAGCGTGCGCAGCTCGACACCCGCACGAAGAGCCAGCGGCCAGTAGGTGATGTCGGTGCTGGCCTTGGCGCCCTGCGCGCAGCCCGGCGTGCAATGGCCGAGATTGATGCAGCGCGCGCGGCCCTCGTAGTCGACCGTGGCGATCGAGCTGTCGGACGGCCACCAGTGCCAGCCGAGCTGGTTCATCGCCTTGCCGAAGCGCACGCCCGACTTGCCGAGCGGCAGCGGCGGCATCGGCGGCTGCTTGGGCGGATAGGCCGGGTCGCCGGCCAGGCCCGAGACGCCGGTCACGCGATCGTTCTCGGCGAAGAACGGCTCGAGCGTCGCGTAGTCGATCGGCCAGTCGTCGGCCACGCCATCGAGCGTGCGCACCTTGAAGTCGGACGGATGCAGGCGTGGATAGTGCGCCGTGTACAGGATCGTGCTGCCGCCGACGCCGTTGAAGTTCACCACCTTGATCGGCGAGTTGTCGTCGTTGATCGGATAGTCGGTCGGACGCGCCCGGCGATTGGGGCTGGTGGCGAAGTCGCCGAACAGGCGCGCCTCCCAGTCGCGGCCGTTGCTCGGATAATCGGTCGGCTTCACCCAGTCGCCCTGCTCGAGGCAGAGGATGCGCATCTTCGTCTCGGCGAGACTCCACGCCACCGCCGCACCGGAGGCGCCCGAGCCGATGATCAGGACGTCGACCTTGTCGAGCATTACGCGGTCTCCTCGCTGTTCACCTTCCTCCCCAGCTTTGCTGGGGAGGTGTCCGCGTCTTCGCGGACGGAGGGGTCATGAGCCATGGGAGAAGATTGAGCCTTAGGCTCATGACCCCTCCGTCGGCGATTACGCCGACACCTCCCCAGCGGAGCTGGGGAGGAGGATGAGGAGAGCGCCTCATCCCAACCTCGGCGGCAGCAGCTTCTTCGCCTGCATCTCGGCGAAGGCCTTGGCGAACATCGCCTCGGTGTCCATGACCTCGCGGAAGCCGGCTTGCATGAGCTTTATGGTCGAGACCAGGGCCGGCGGCCCAGGCGTGGTACGGCCGTAGCCCATCGTGTAGTCGGCATACTCGAACGAAAGCCCGACGAAGTCGCGCAGGCTGCCGCTCCTCAGGCCGTATTGCGCGCGGACCTCGGCCCACTCGGTCTCGCGCGGGCGAATCTCGCGGTCGAGCGACAGCGGCACCGCGTCGCCCGCCTCGAACCCCAGCGCCGCGGCAATCGCCGGCCACACGTTGGGCCACACGAACACGTCGCCGTTGGTGACGTTGAAGATCTCGTTGCGCGCCGTCGCCGCCTCGCCCGACCAGGCGATGGCGCGCGCCAGCAGGTCGGCGTCGACCGCCTGCGCCACGCGGCCGACGCCGCCGGGATAGTCGAGCCGCGTCTTGCCGGCGCGCCGCATCAGGGCGGCATAGACGCCGATTGCCGGGATCACATTCATGGCGCCGCCGACCGAGTCGCCCACGATCAGCACCGGTCGCAGGATCGACCAGCTCCAGGCCTTGCCCTGCTGCAGCGCGCGCAAGTAGCGCTCCTGGTTCCAGTAGAAATTCGGCTGCTCGTGCATCTCAGAGCGGTTCTCGCGCGCCGGCACCAGCATCGGCCGGACATGCACGCCATAGGCCTTCGTGCCCTGCAGCAGGGCGACGTGACGGAGCTGCGGCGAGGCCTGCTCGAGCGGCCCCAGCAGGTTGCGCAGCATGCGGTCGTTGGTCCCGATCTGCTCCTGTTCCCGCCAGCCGGCGACCAGCCCGGGTCGCTCGAAAAGCGCGGCGTAGACGAGGTGGGTGACGCCGGCGAGCTCGGGTGCCAGCATCGCGGCGGCTGCCGCGTCGGCGAGATCCAGCGACAGCCAGCGCGCGCCGAACGTCTCGTCGGGCCTCCGGCGCGACAGGGCCACGACCTCGCAGCCCGGCTGCGAGCCGAAATGCTTCATGGCGGCATAGCCGACCAGGCCGGTTGCACCGGCGACGAGAACCTTCTTTGGCATGGTACTCTTGCTCTTCCCTCCGCCTACTATGACGGAGCAAGCTGGGAATTGCAGTGGCCGATCGCGCTGCCCAAAGGCGCTGCCCAATGGCGCTGGACGAGGAGGACCGATGGAATTCGGCATGTTCCACGAGTTTCAGGCGCTGCCTGGCGAAAGCCCTGCGCAGTCCTTCGCCAACTCGTTTGCCCAGGTCGATGCGGCGGAGCGCTGGGGTCTCGATGCGATGTGGCTGGCCGAGCTGCATTTCGCACCCGAGCGCTCGGTGCTGTCCTCGCCGCTCATCCTGGCGTCGGCCATCGCCACGCGCACCAGGCGCATGAAGATCGGCACTGCAGTCCAGGTGCTTCCGCTCTGCCATCCGCTGCGCTTGGCGGAGGAGGTCGCCACGGTCGATCAGCTGAGCGAAGGCCGGCTGATCTTCGGCGTCGGTCGCAGCGGATTCGCCCATACTTACAGGACCTACGGCGTGGACTACGCCGAAAGCCGCGAGCGCTTCGCCGAGACGCTGCAGATCGTCAAGCTCGCCTTCACCGAGGAGCGCTTCTCGTGGAGCGGGAAGTACTTCAGCTACGAGAACGTGCGGCTGGCGCCCAAGCCGTGGCGCACGCCGTGGCCGGAGATCCGCATCGCCGCGGCGAGCCCCGACACCTATGTCGAGGTCGCGACGCTCGGCCATCCGATCTTCATCGCCGCCCGCACCGGCAACCTTTCCGAGCTGGCACCGCTGGTGAAGACCTACCGCGAGGCCTGGCAGGAGGCAGGTCATCCGGGCCGCGCCGAGGTCTATCTGCGCGTTCCGGTCTATGTCGCGCACACCGAGGAGGCGGCGCGCGAGGAACCGCGCGAGAGCATCATGCATCTGCTGCGCTACATCGGCGATCGACTGGCGGCCTCGGCGACGGCGGGCGGCGCACGCGCCATCGAGAACCGCGCCGCGCGCGGCGAGAAGATGCAATCGATCGACTACGAGGAGGTGCTGCGCGAGCGCATGATCGTCGGCACTCCCGGCGGCGTCGTCGATCGCCTCGTCGAGCTGCGCGAGACGCTCGGCCTCGACGGCATCCTGGCTGAGCTCAACCCCGGCAGCCTGATCCCGCACGACCGGGTCATGACGGCGCTGCGGCTGCTCTGCCAGGAAGTCATGCCGAAGTTCAAGTGAATCGTCTACCCAGCGTCGCTGGCTGTTGAATTCACGATTTCCTCCCTGCGCGAAGCGCGGGGAGGTGCCCCCGAAGGGGGCGGAGGGGTCAGGAGCCTCAGTCGAAGCGCCTATCCATCCTCTTGCGATCCAAGGCCTCGTCGATCGACGATCAGTGGCGTCAATATGAAAAATGTTCTAGCAAAAGCGTGTGTTTCTCCTGACCCTCCGCTCAATGGCGCTGTAAACAGCGCCTAAGCGGGGGCACCTCCCCGCGCTTCGCGCAGGGAGGACACCATGATGCGTGAACTCGACACCTCCCCACTGCGTGGGGAGAAAACAGGTCAATCCACCTTCGCGCCGGACTGCCGGATCACCGGGGCGAGCCGCTTCTCGTCGGCGGCACGGAAGGCCGCGGTGTCGGCCGGGCTCATCCAGATGCGCGTCGCGCCCTGCTGGTCGAAGGCTTTCTTGACCGTCTCGCTCTCGAGCGCCTTCCTGGTGAGCATCGACAGCTTCTCGACCATCGGCGCCGGCAGGCCGGCGGGGCCGCAGACGCCGCCCCACGAGGTGATCTCGAAGCCCGGGAGATACTCCGCCATGGTCGGGATCTCGGGTACCGCGGGGTGACGCTCGCGCGAGGTCACGGCATAGCCGCGCACCTTGCCCGACCGCATCAGGCCGAGCGGGCCGGGAATGTTGTCGAACATCATGTCGACCTGGCCGGCCAGCAGATCCTGGTGCGCCGGCGCGCTGCCGCGGTAGGGCACGTGCAGCAGGTTGATCTTGGCGAGCTGCTTGAACAGCTCGCCGCTGATCTGCGGCGAGGTGCCGGCGCCGGACGAGGCGAACGAGTACTTGCCGGGATTGTCGCGGGCGAGCCCGATGATATCCGGCACGGTCTTGGCCGGAAGATCGAGCCGGCTCATCAGGAGGTTGGGCACCGACCACAGCATGGCGATGCCGGTGAAGTCCTTCCCCGCGTCGAACGGCAGCTTGGTGTAGAGCGTCGGCGCGATGGCGTGGCTGGCGACGCTGTAGAGCCCGATCGTGTAGCCGTCGGGCGCCGACTTGGCGATGAAGTCGGCCCCGACATTGCCACCCGCTCCGGCCTTGTTCTCGACGACGAATTGCTGGCCGCTGAGCTGCGACAGCTCGTGGCAGACGATGCGCGACAGGGTATCGGTCGGCCCGCCGGGGGGAAAGATGTTGACGTAACGGACAGGCTTGGCCGGCCAATCGTCGATGGCGCGGGCGACGCCCGCAGACAGCATCGGCGCGGCCAGGGCCACACCGGACAACAACATTGCCCGCCGGCGGGGCAGAATAAGCTTGGTCATACTACGCGTCCTCCACACACTACTCTTTACACGTTGGCTGCACTCTATACGCAAAGCGGCGCCGCCCCAAGGCCAGGGACCCCACACGGGTCTCCTGGCCAGTCCTGCACTCTACACGCGCCAGGCTGACGTCGACCTCGATTGATCATTGCAGGTTGGAAAGATTGCGCGCGGCGAAACCCGGATACGCGCTCAGGGAAGAGCATCGTTCGCGAGCGGCGCCGTCCAGGCGTTGTAGCCGTAGACCCAGCCGGGGTCTGTGGCACCCTTGCCCCATTTGTTCTGGCGCGAGGTGAGCTGGATGCGCGCCGTGCGTTCCCGGCGCGTGGCCTCGTAGCGGCGCAGGGCGGCGCCGAGGCCGGCGCGTTCCACGCCGTCGAGGCAGCGCGAGAGGATGGCGGCATCCTCGATCGCCATCGCCGCGCCCTGCGCCATGTAGGGCGTCATGGGATGGCAGGAATCGCCCAGCAGGGTCACCGTGCCGTCGCCCCACCGGTCCAGCGGGTCGCGATCGAGCAGGACGCGCTTGTGCACCGACGGGCAGGCCGCCAGCACGCCGCGCACCGTCGGATGAAACTCCTCGAAGGCGGCGCGCAGGACCTCGACGTCACCTTCCATCGACCAGGATTCGGCGGTGAACAGCGGCTCGGGCTGGCTGGTGACGAAGTAGACCTCGCTGCGGTCGGGCCTCACCGGGTACATCACGATGTGGCGATCCTCGCCCCACCATTTCACGCAGTCGTCGATGGCGACGCCCTGCTCGTCGAGCAGCCGGGCGGGGAAGGTCGTGCGATAGGCGATGCGGCCGGCGAACTGCGGCTCGACATTGCCGAACAGGAGGGTGCGGACGACCGAGTTGACGCCATCGGCGCCGATCACTGCATCGGCCTCGGCCGTCGCGCCGTTGGCGAAGGCCAGACGCCCGGTCCCGCTCGCGCCCGTCTCCAGCCCGACCAGCCGATGATCCAG
This sequence comes from Reyranella sp., assembly GCA_022844015.1. Taxonomy (GTDB): domain Bacteria; phylum Pseudomonadota; class Alphaproteobacteria; order Reyranellales; family Reyranellaceae; genus Reyranella. The sequence continues at coordinate 20,828 of JALHMO010000066.1, forward strand.
CCTGAGGCAATCCGCCGGCACCAGGCTCGCCAGCGCCGCATGCAGGTCGCCGCGATGGGCGAGCAGGTAGGGCGCGCCGTACTTCTCTTCCGCCGGCTCGCCGAACACCATGTCGAACAGCACCTCGCCGGTGCGCCAGTCGCGGTTGTTCCACGAGCGCGGATAGAACGTCTCGGCACGCAACCGTTCCTCCAGGCCCAGGCCGCGCAGCACGTGCATGGCATTGCAGCCGATCTGGATGCCGGCGCCGAGACGGGTGAATTGCCTCGCCTGCTCGTAGACCGTGACGTCGAGGCCGACGCGGCTGAGCGCCGCTGCGGCCGTAAGGCCGCCCATGCCGGCGCCGATGATGGCGATGTCGATCTTGCGCAGGGTCATGATGCAACGATGCCCCAATTCCGGCCGGCTGCGCTACCGGCCGGCCTTCACCCGTTCCGCAATCTGGCCGACCGTGTAGTGGGCCGACTGCACGGCGCCTTCCTGCCAGCCGGTGACATGGCTCATGTGCTCGCCGGCGAAGTGGAAGGGCCCATCCGGCGGCAGCAACACGGAGTAGATCGTCTCGCGGGCGCCCCGGGGTGAAATCCCATTCGGCCCAGGCGCCGAGGGAGTAAGGCACCTTGCTCCACGCCACCGACGCTGCGGCACCGACCTTGGCGCCGTAGCCGGGATGAAGCCGCTCGCCGTCGGCGATCGCCGCAGCGCGCCGCTCGGCCGGGCTCAGGACGGCGTAACGCCGGGCTGCATCCTCTTCCCAGATGTAGGCGCCGATCAGGATGCCCTTGTTCGAGTGAACGCCGTGCGAGGGATACCAGAGCTGGTTGATGTCTCGACTGGTCCAGCTGATGCCGCCGTAGATCTGGTCGTCCAGCTCCCACCACCGCGGTGACGCCGCGAAGGCGACCTTGGTCGCCGTCCCGTAGGTCGCGGCACCCTGCTCGATCGCGTGCCGCACGGCTGGCGAGAAGTCGGCGTGGACAGACTTCAGAACCGTCAGGGGAATCGTGCAGACGACATAGTCGGCCTCGGTCCTCGCGAGGGTCCCGGTGCGCCGGTCGCGCGATACGATCCCGGCCCGCTCGCCGATGCGCAGAATCTGCTCGACCTCGTGGCCGTAAGCGATGTCGCCGCCGATCGCCTCGACCAGTGCCCCGACGATGCGATCCATGCCACCGACGGGCTGCAGCATGGTGGGCGCCTGGTTCCACGTTTCGAGGAAGGTGAGAGCGTTGGCGAGGATGCGCACCTCGTCGACGCGCGCAATGTCGCCGATCGGGATCGGCTTCTGCAGCTTGCCGCGCCGGGTGCCGGCGCCCGGCGAGGTCTCTGGCGAGGCGAAGCCAGCGCGCGACGAGCCGACGTAAGCCATGTCCTTGGTGAGCGCGCCAAAATTGCGCAGCAGGTCGTCGAGGCTGCCGTCCATGGGTGCCGAGCGGGCCGCGAGCTCGGCGACGGCGCCGCGCAGATCGGCCTGCAGGCGGGCGATGCGCTGCGGCTCGCCGGAGAACTCGCTGTCGATCTGGATCAGGCCGGCGCGGTTGTCGCTGATGAACGGCTCGAGCGCCACGCCGAGCTCGCGGCAATAGCCCAGGATGCCGAGATGGTGATGCGAGAGGCGAGCCGCGCCGGCATTGAAGTAGAGGTCGGGAGCGGACTCCCAGTCGACCTTCTGGGCCGAATCGATCTCCTCGATCGTGTCGCCGCCGCGCAGCGTCCACACGCGCCCGCCCGGGCGCATGCGTGCCTCGAGGACGGTGCAGCGATAGCCGGCACGGCGCAGCAGTAGTGTGGAGACGAGCCCGGCGATGCCGGCGCCGAGCACTGCCACGCTCTTGCCATGCCCCGACCCGGCCGGCAGGACCGGCGCCGCGGCGAGCGCGGTTGGCACCGGCAGCAGCCCCAGCGCATTCAGCGTCGAGGCCGCAGCGCCGATGCCGCCCAGCGCTCCCAGCAGCCCGCGTCGCGACAGATCAGCCGCCATGGTCCGTCTCCATCGTCGCCTTGCCCGACGATACTCTCATGGCGGCGGCACTCCACTCCGGTGGTGCTCGTGCTCTTCCGGACCGCCAGCGTCCCGCTCGCTCATCGATTCTCGAGCGAGCGGGACGCTGGCGGTCCGGAAGACATGAGCTCAACCCGCCTCGACACCCACGAACGCCCGCACTTGTGCCACCGCTTCGGCCAAGCCGACGCGGGCGATTGGTACGCCGGGAGGAAAGGCGCCGAGCAGGCGGCTTGGCAGTCGCGAATCGAGCATGACGAAGACGCCGCGGTCGGTCGCGCGGCGGATCAGGCGGCCGTAGGCCTGCTTGAGCCGCAGCCGCGCCAGCATGTCGTCGTAGGCGTTGTTGCCGGCGCCGGCCTTCTTCCATGCCTCCTTGCGCGCGCGATGGAGGATGTCGGGGCGCGGCCACGGCACCCGGTCGAACACGATCAGGCGCAGCGAGCGGCCGGGCACGTCGACGCCGTCGCGCACCGCATCGGTGCCGAGCAGGCAGGAATGCTCCTCGGCGCGGAAGATGTCGACCAGGGTGGCCGCGTCCATGCCGCCGACATGCTGGGCGTAGAGCGGCAGGCCAGCCGCCTCGATTGCCGGCGCAATGCGCTGGTGCACGGCTCGCAGCCGGCCGATGGCGGTGAACAGTCCGAGCGCGCCGCCGCCCGACGCCACGAACAGCTCGCGGTAGGCGGCGGCGATCTGTTCGGCATCGTCGCGGCGGACATCGCGCACGATCAGCACGCGCGTGGAGTCGGGGTAGTCGAATGGCGAGGCCATCGCCGCGCGCACGGCCGGCGCCGCGAGGTGGCGCGTGCCGGTGCGCGCCTCGGCGACGTCCCAGTCGGCCAGCGCCTCCGGCTTCTCGTCGTTGGCGGCGACCGGCACGTCGAGCGCGTCGCGCAGGGTCGCCGAGGTGATGACGGCGCCGTGCGCCGGGCGGATCACCGAGTTCACGAACGGCTCGGTCGGGTCGAGATAGTGGCGGAACATGCCGACATCGGCTTCGCGGTTCTGGATCTTCTCGATCGCCAGCCAGTCGACGAACGCCGGATCGGGCTCGCCGTGCAGCCCGCGCAGCATCGCCCGCCACGCCTCGAGCGTCCGTTCGCAGCGGTTGGTGAGCGAGCGCACGACCCCTTCGATGCGGGCACGCTGGGCCGAGTCGAGCTTGTCGGCCTCGGCTTGAAGCTTGGCTTGCAGCACCTGGCGCAGCCGGCGCACGGGAGCCAGCATCTGCGCCAGCGCCTCGGCGAGCTGGTCGGCTGCGTCGAGCAGGCCGGGCGCCAGCGGATGGACGTCGCATTCCTGGCCGAAACCCTGGTCGTCGCCGCTCGCACGCGCCCGCACCTGCTGGCGCACCAGGGCCAGAAACTCCTCGGCGGGTCCCAGCACCGTGCCGTCGGCCAGACGGGTCTGCCAGTTGCTGGCCGGCAGCAGCTGCGCGGCTTCGAGCAGCTGGCGCAAGGTGCGACGCGCTTGCTCGTCGTCGCCCAGCAGGTCGGCGATGCGCCGTTCGAGGCCGCGGGCGCGGCTGCCGCGCCGTCCCTCGGCGCCCATCAGCCAGCGCCGCAGGTCGGACGCCTCGACACCGCTGAGATGCGCGCCGAAAGCCGAGTCGGCGGCATCGAACAGGTGATGGCCCTCGTCGAACACGTAGCGCAGCGGCCGGGTGGCATCGTCGAGGCCGCCCATCGCCGCCTGGATCATCACCAGCGCGTGGTTGGCGATCACGATGTCGGCCTGGCGGGCGCGCCGGATGGTGCGCTCGACGAAGCACTTCCGATAGTGCTCGCACGCCGAGTAGATGCATTCGCCGCGCCGGTCGGCGAGCCGGTTGACCCTGCCGCGGCCGATCAGGTCGAGCAGCCAGGCCGGCAGGTCGCCACCCACGATGTCGCCGTCGCGGCTGGCCAGCGCCCAGCGCGCCAGCAAGCCGAGGCCGACGGCGTTCTCCGGCACCAGGCCGGTTCGCATCGCCGCTTCCTGGTAGTTCAGCAGGCAGAGATAGTTCTCGCGGCCCTTGCGGATGACGACGCGACGGCGCTTCTCGGCGCTGTCGCGGTGCAGGCGGTCGAGCTCGGTGTCGATCTGGCGCTGCAGGTTGCGGGTGTAGGTGGCGATCCATACCGGCGCGCCGTTCTTCTCGGCCCACAGCGAGGCCGGTGCCACGTAGCCCAGCGTCTTGCCGACGCCGGTGCCGGCCTCGACCAGCACGACGTTGGGCCGCTCCTCCTGCTCGCGCGGCGCGAAAGCCTGGCTTGCCGCGGAGGCGTAGTCGCCCTGGCTCGGCCGTGCCTCGGCGAGGTGCGCGCCGGCAGCGATCAGCTGCCCCAGGCGCAGGCGGGCCTCGCGTGGCTCTACCGGCAGGCTCCTGGGTGGCGGCGGGGGCGGCGGCTCCTCCCATTGCGGCAGGCTCTTCCAGATGTCGAGACCGGCCAGCGCGCGCAGCTTCTGGGCTCCTGCATCGAGCCCGAGCGCTGCCAGCACGTCGTCGGCCCATGGCCAGTGGCCGCGCGCCATGGCGAGCGCCGTCGCCTTCATGTCGGGCGATGCGAGGGCCGCCATATCCTCGAGCTCGTCGATCAGTCGCCGCGCGACGTCGGGCAGCGATTCGGCTTCTTCCTCCGGTGTCGTCGGAAGGGGGAGATCGAGCGCCTCGCAAAGGCCGCGGGGCGTCGGCAGGCAGAAGCGGGCAGGCCGCACGAAGGCGAACAGCTCCAGGAGATCGTGCGCGACCAGCCGTTCGGTCCCGAGCCGCGCCGACACCGCGGGCGCATGGCAGACGAGCGGTGGCGTCGCCGCAGCGCGCAGCGCTGCGTCGGCTGGCGGCAGCCGCTCGATCCGGCCGTCGCCGGTGCGCCACACCGCCCCGCGGGCCGTGGCGATCAGGGCCGGTCGGGTCTCCGGAAACGATGCCATTGCGCGCTGGATAGCATGAAACGACCGGCGGGAGGGGCGACCCCGACCGTTGTCACCGTGCCCTGGCGCCGGCCAGGTCGCGCAGGCGTTCCAGGTCGGCGATGGCGATCTGGCGACCCTGGCCGCTGACGCCCAGCGGGCGCAGGGTCGCGAAGGCACGCGACAGGCTCTGCGGCGTGATGCCGAGGCGGCCGGCGATGAGGCGCCGTCCGCCCGGCAGGGTCACCGTGGCGCTTCCGGTCTGGCGCGGCGCCAGCGCAAGCAGCATGGCCGACAGGCGCTCGGTCGCCGACAGGAGCTTCAGGTCCTTGATCTGCCCGACCAGGATCCGCCAGTAGCTGGAGAGCTGCAGGGTCGCGCCATAGGCCAGAGCGCCGTTGGCACGGACCTGGGCGCGAAAGGCGGCGGCGGGCCACAGCAGGATGCGGCCCTCGTCGAGCAGCCGCGCCGTCACCAAATAGGGCATGTCGAGCATCACCGCCGGCAGGACGAAGCCGTCGCCCGGTCCGAAGAACTCGATCAGCATCTCCTCGCGCGGCCCTTCGGCGAACAGGCCGACCTTGCCCGACAGCACGATGTGCAGGAACTCCGGCTTCTCGCCCTGATGGCATGGCGTGGCCCCGCGCGGCAGCGTCTGCACGAAGCAGGTCGCCACCAGTGCCGCGAGGTCGGTCTCGCTGACCTGGGAGAACAGCCGGGCGCGGCGAATCAGCGGGATGTCGCTAGGGCGCATTCAGGAGATCCCTGCCGGGGAAGCTGTTTGGCGAAGGACACATCCTCGACGTCCCTCTCCCATGAGGCCCGACATGAGGCTAAAGCGCTGATCTTTTACCATATGTGAACACTCATCGTTCACATAGTTTAACGGATTCGCATTCCCTGCGCGTGGTCCTGCCCGAGCTTGATTCACGTCAACCCGACGGCGGCGTGCCTCCTCGACGGTAACGCCATCGAAGGAGGCAGACGATGGCGATGCTGCAGAGTGCCGGAGAAAATACCCGCGACCGCACCATGGCCCTCGGCATGAGCACGCTGGCTTTCACGGTGTGCTTCGCGGTGTGGACGATCTTCTCGATCATCGGGGTGCAGATCAAGAAGGACCTCGGTCTCACCGACACCCAGTTCGGCCTGCTGGTCGGGACGCCGATCCTGACCGGATCGCTGATCCGTCTCGTCCTCGGCATCTGGTCCGATCAGTACGGCGGGCGCATCGTCTACAGCTTGGTCATGCTCGCCGCGGCGGTGGCGACCTGGCTGCTCACCTATGCCTACGACTATCCGACCTTCCTGCTGGCGGCGCTCGGCGTCGGCATCGCCGGCGGCTCGTTCTCGGTCGGCATCGCCTACGTCTCGCGCTGGTACGACGCGGCGCGGCAGGGCACGGCGCTCGGCATCTTCGGTGCCGGCAATGTCGGCGCGGCGGTCACCAAGTTCGTCGCGCCCTTCGTCATGGTGGCGTGGGGCTGGAAGAGCGTCGCCGAGATCTGGGCGGCGGCGCTGGTCGTCATGGCCGTGCTGTTCTGGTTCACCACCAAGGACGACCCGGAGCTGGCGGCCCGCCGCAGGTCGGGCGCCAAGCCGGAATCCATGGCGGCGATGCTGGAGCCGCTGCGCAACGTCCAGGTCTGGCGTTTCGCCCTCTACTACTTCTTCGTCTTCGGCGGCTTCGTCGCCCTGGCGCTGTGGCTGCCGCGCTACCTAATGGGTGTCTATGGCCTCGACATCGTCACGGCCGGCATGATCGGCGCGGCCTACTCGGTGCCGGCCAGCCTGTTCCGCATCTATGGCGGCGTGCTGTCCGACAAGTTCGGCGCCCGCCGGGTGATGTACTGGACTTTCGGCGTCTCGGTGGCGGCCTGCTTCGTGCTGTCCTATCCGCCGACCCAGTACATCGTGAAGGGCATCACCGGCCCGATCGCCTTCACCTTCGAGATGGGGCTGGTGCCGTTCACGGTCGTGGCCTTCGTGCTCGGCTTCTTCATGAGCCTCGGCAAGGCCGCGGTCTACAAGCACATCCCGGTCTACTACCCGGGCCGGGTCGGTGCGGTCGGCGGCGTGGTCGGGCTGGTCGGCGGCCTGGGCGGCTTCGTGCTGCCGATCGCCTTCGGCCTGCTCAACGACCTGACCGGCGTGTGGACCAGCTGCTTCATGCTGCTGTTCCTGGTGGTCGCGGTGTCGCTCGTCTGGATGCACGTCTCGATCCGCGCCATGGAGCGCGAGAAGGTGGGCGAGGCGCTGGCGCGGCTGCCCGAGCTGCCGGAGATGCAGGAGATCCACGGCCCGCAGCATGTCGGCAAGCTGTCCGGCAAGACCCTGCAGGAATGGCATCCCGAGGATCGCGAGTTCTGGGAGAAGACCGGCCGGCGGATCGCCCAGCGCAATCTCGCGATCTCCATCCCGGCGCTGCTGCTGTCCTTCGCGGTGTGGATGGTGTGGTCGGTCGTGGTCGCCAAGCTGCCGTCGATCGGCTTCACCTACACGACCGACCAGCTGTTCTGGCTGGCCGCCCTGCCCGGCGTGTCGGGCGCCACCCTGCGCATCTTCTATTCCTTCACCGTGCCGATCTTCGGCGGCCGGCTGTGGACCACGCTCGCCACCTGGTCGCTGATCGTGCCGGCGGCGGGCATCGGCTATGCCGTGCAGAACCCGGCGACGCCCTACTGGATGTTCCTGATCCTGGCGCTGCTGTGCGGCTTCGGCGGCGGCAACTTCGCCTCGTCGATGTCCAACATCTCGTTCTTCTTCCCCAAGGCGGAGAAGGGCAACGCGCTGGCGCTCAATGCCGGCCTGGGCAATCTCGGCGTCAGCGTCGTGCAGTTCGTCGTGCCGATGGCGATCACCGCCGGCGTGTTCGGCTGGCTGGGCGGCGAGCCGCAGATGGCGAGGGAGGCCGGCGGGCAGACGCCGCTGTGGCTGCAGAATGCCGGCTTCATCTGGGTGCCGTTCATCGCCGCCTCGGCCTTCGCCGCCTGGTTCGGCATGAACGACATCGCCTCGGCCCGCGCGTCCTTCGCCGAGCAGTCGGTGATCTTCCAGCGCCGCCACAACTGGTACATGTGCTGGCTCTACACCGGCACCTTCGGCTCGTTCATCGGCTACTCGGCGGGCTTCCCGCTGCTGGCCAAGATCCAGTTCCCCGAGATCAACGCGCTGAAATACGCCTTCCTGGGCCCGCTGGTCGGTGCGCTGTCGCGATCGCTCACCGGCTGGGTCTCCGACCGCTGGGGCGGCGGCCGCGTGACCTTCTGGGTGTTCGTCGTCATGGCGCTGGGAGCGCTGGGCGTCGTCCACTTCCTCGGCGAGCGCAACTTCCTGGGATTCTTCGCCATGTTCCTGCTGCTGTTCCTCGCCAGCGGCGTCGGCAACGCGTCGACCTTCCAGATGATCCCGGCGATCATGCGCAAGGACATGGACCGCCTGATGCCGGGCGCGACCGGCGAGGTGCGTCGCCTGCAGGCCGAGAGGGAGTCGGCCGCCATCATCGGCTTCACCTCGGCGATCGCCGCCTACGGCGCGTTCTTCATCCCCAAGAGCTTCGGCTCGTCGATCGCGCTCACCGGCAGCGCCGCCGTGGCGCTCTACGGCTTCCTCGCCTTCTACCTGAGCTGCATCGCGCTCACGTGGTTCGTCTACACGCGGCGCGGCGGCCTGCTGTTCGACGTCGAGCGCGGCCGGTCCGCCGCGCGTCCCGCCGCGGCTTCCGCCACACCCTGACCGCCATCCCCGCCATCGCCCGAGGAGCATACCCGTGTCGCACTTTCTCGATCGCCTGACCTTCTTCCGCAAGGTCGAGGAGCCCTTCGCCGACGGCCACGGCATCACCACGTCGGAGGACCGCGGCTGGGAGGACGCCTACCGCAAGCGCTGGCAGCACGACAAGATCGTGCGCTCCACGCATGGCGCCAACTGCACCGGCTCGTGCTCGTGGAAGATCTACGTCAAGGGCGGCATCGTCACCTGGGAGACCCAGCAGACCGACTATCCGCGCACCAGGCCCGACCTGCCCAACCACGAGCCGCGCGGCTGCTCGCGCGGCGCCAGCTACAGCTGGTATCTATATTCGGGCAACCGCGTGAAGTACCCGCTGGCGCGCTCGCGCCTGTTGCGCCTGTGGCGAGAGGCGCGCGCCACGCTCGCCCCCGTCGCCGCCTGGGCCTCGATCGTCGAGAATCCCGACAAGCGCGCCGCCTACACGAAGAAGCGCGGGCACGGCGGCTTCGTGCGCGTCGGCTGGGAGGAGGCGACCGAGATCATCGCCGCCGCCAACGCCTACACGGCGAAGACCTGGGGTCCCGACCGCATCCTCGGCTTCTCGCCGATTCCCGCCATGTCGATGGTGTCGTACGCCGCCGGCTCGCGTTACCTGTCGCTGATCGGCGGCGTGTGCATGTCGTTCTACGACTGGTACTGCGACTTGCCGCCGGCCTCGCCGCAGACCTGGGGCGAGCAGACCGACGTGCCCGAGTCGGCCGACTGGTACAATGCCGGCTTCGTCATCCTGTGGGGCTCCAACGTGCCGCAGACGCGCACGCCGGATGCCCATTTCTACACCGAGGCGCGCTATCGCGGGCTGAAGAGCGCGGTGATATGCCCCGACTACTCGGAGGCATCGAAGTTCGGCGACATCTGGCTGTCGGTGAAGCAGGGTACCGACTCCGCACTCGCCATGGCGATGGGCCACGTGATCCTCAAGGAGTACCACGTCGACCGCCACGTGGCGTACTTCCGCGACTACGTCCGGCGCTATACCGACATGCCGATGCTGGTGCGGCTGGCAAGGCGCGACGGCCTGTACGTGCCCGACCGCTTCGTGCGCGCGTCCGACTTCGATGCTGCGCTGGGCGAGGCCAACAATCCCGACTGGAAGACCGTCGCCTTCGACGAGAAGTCGGGCAACGTCGTGGTGCCGCGCGGCTCGATCGGCTTCCGCTGGGGCGAGACCGGCAAGTGGAACCTCGAGGAACGGGACGCTTCGGGCAGGGAAGCGACCCTGCGGCTGTCGCTCAACGACATGTGCGACGACATCGTCGATGTCGGATTCCCCTATTTCGGCAACATCGAGCACGAGCATTTCGTCTCGACCGCGCACGACAGCATCCTGAAGCGGCTGGTGGCGGTGAAGAAGCTGAAGCTCGCCGACGGCGAGACCCTGGTGGCGACGGTGCATGACCTGTTCGTCGCCAACTATGGCGTGGATGGCGGGTTGGGCGGTCCCAACGTGGCGAGGTCGCTCGACGACGACGTGCCCTACACGCCGGCGTGGGCCGAGAAGATCACCGGCGTGTCGCGCGACAAGATCATCCAGGTGGCGCGCGAGTTCGCGACCAACGCCGAGAAGACCAAGGGGCGCTCGATGGTGATCATCGGCGCGGCGATGAACCACTGGTACCACGCCGACATGAACTATCGCGGCGTGATCAACATGCTGGCCATGTGCGGCTGCGTCGGCCAGTCGGGCGGCGGCTGGGCACACTATGTCGGACAGGAGAAGCTCAGGCCGCAGGCCGGCTGGGCGCCGCTCGCCTTCGCCCTCGACTGGGGCCGCCCGCCGCGCCAGCAGAACTCGACCTCGGCATTCTACGCCCACACCGACCAGTGGCGCTACGAGACGATCAATGTCGGCGACATCGTCTCGCCGACCGCGCCGCCAGGCGCCTGGGACGGCGCGATCATCGACTACAACGTGCGCGCCGAGCGCATGGGCTGGCTGCCGTCGGCGCCGCAGCTCGAGCAGAATCCGCTCGGCGTCGCCGGCGCGGCCGCCGCCAGCGGCCTCGAGGTCGAGGATTACGTGGCGCAGAAGCTCAAGAGCGGCGAGCTGCGCCTGTCCTGCGAGGACCCGGACAACCCGCAGAACTGGCCGCGCAACATGTTCGTCTGGCGCTCCAACCTGCTCGGCTCGTCGGGCAAGGGGCACGAGTACTTCCTCAAGCACCTGCTCGGCACGACGCACGGCGTCATGGGCAAGGATCTCGGCGAGGAGGGCAAGGCCAAGCCGAAGGAAGTCGTGTGGCGCGACGAGGGACCGCAGGGCAAGCTCGACCTGCTGGTGACGCTCGACTTCCGCATGTCGACCACCTGCGTCTACTCCGACATCGTCCTGCCGACGGCGACCTGGTACGAGAAGAACGACCTCAATACCTCCGACATGCATCCCTTCATCCATCCGCTGACCGCGGCGGTGGATCCGGTGTGGGAGGCGCGGAGCGACTGGGAGATCTACAAGTCGATCGCCAAGGCCTTCTCGCGCGTGGCACCGGAGGTGCTGGGCGTCGAGAAGGACACCGTGCTGACGCCGATCATGCACGACAGCCCGGGCGAGATCGCCCAGCCAATCGACGTCAAGGACTGGAAGCGAGGCGAGGTCGAGCCGATTCCCGGCAAGACCATGCCGGCCGTCACCGTGGTCGAGCGCGACTATCCCGCCGTCTACCAGCGCTTCACCTCGCTCGGTCCCCTGATGACCAGGGTCGGCAACGGCATCAAGGGAATCGCCTGGCAGACCACGCGCGAGGTCGAGCATCTCGAGCACCTGAACGGCGTCGTCGCCGACGGGCCGGCCAAGGGCCTGGTGCGCATCGACAGCGACATCGACGCCGCCGAGGTGCTGCTCATGCTGGCGCCGGAGACCAACGGCGAGGTCGCGGTGCGTGCGTGGGAGGCCCTGGCCAGGACCACCGGCCGCGACCATGCCCATCTGGCGCTGCCCAAGGAGGACGAGAAGATCCGCTTCCGCGACGTCGTCGCCCAGCCGCGCAAGATCATCTCGGCGCCGACCTGGTCGGGGCTGGAGAGCGAGAAGGTCTGCTACAACGCCGGCTACACCAACGTCCACGAGCTGATCCCGTGGCGCACGCTCACGGGGCGCCAGCAGCTCTACCAGGATCATCGCTGGATGCTGGCGTTCGGCGAGGGCCTCTGCGTCTACCGTCCGCCGGTCGATTTGCGCACGACGAAGTCGGTGATCGACACGCGGCCGAACGGCAACCGGCAGGTCGTGCTGAACTTCATCACGCCGCACCAGAAGTGGGGCATCCACTCCACCTACACCGACAATTTGATGATGCTTACCCTGTCGCGCGGCGGGCCGATCGTGTGGCTGAGCGAGATCGATGCGGCCCGGGCGGGCATCGTCGATAACGACTGGGTCGAGGCCTACAACAGCAACGGCGCCCTGGTCGCCCGCGCCGTGGTCTCGCAGCGCATGAAGGAGGGAACCCTCTTCATGTATCACGCCCAGGAGAAGATCGTGAACGTGCCGGGCTCGGAGATGACCGGAAAGCGCGGCGGCATCCACAACTCGGTGACGCGCGCAGTCCTGAAACCGACGCACATGATCGGCGGCTACGCCCAGCAGTCCTACGGCTTCAACTACTACGGCACGATCGGCACCAACCGCGACGAGTTCGTGGTGGTGCGCAAGCTCGCCACCGTCGACTGGCTCGAGCGTCCCTGGCGCGACGCCGAGACCGCCCCGGCCGTGCGCGCCGCCGAATGAGCAGGAGACACGTCATGAAAATCCGCGCGCAGATCGCGATGGTCCTCAACCTCGACAAGTGCATCGGCTGCCACACCTGCTCGGTCACCTGCAAGAACGTGTGGACCAATCGCGAAGGCATGGAATACGCCTGGTTCAACAACGTCGAGACCAAGCCGGGAATCGGCTATCCCAAGGAATGGGAGAACCAGAAGCGCTGGAACGGCGGCTGGGTGCGCAAGCGGAACGGCCGCATCCAGCCCCGGATCGGCGCCAAGTGGCGCATCCTCGCCAACATCTTCGCCAATCCCGACCTGCCGGAGATCGACGACTACTACGAGCCCTTCACCTTCGACTACGAGCACCTGCAGAAGGCACCCGAGCTCGAGGCCTTCCCGACGGCCCGGCCGCGCTCGCTGATCACCGGCCAGCGCATGGAGAAGATCGAATGGGGGCCCAACTGGGAGGAGATCCTGGGCGGCGAGTTCGCCAAGCGCTCGGCCGACGTCAACTTCGAGGGCGTGCAGAAGGAGATCTACGGCCAGTTCGAGAACACCTTCATGATGTACCTGCCGCGGCTCTGCGAGCACTGCCTAAACCCGGCCTGCGTCGCGGCCTGCCCGTCGGGCGCGATCTACAAGCGCGAGGAGGATGGCATCGTCCTGATCGACCAGGACAAGTGCCGCGGCTGGCGCATGTGCGTGTCGGCCTGCCCCTACAAGAAGATCTACTTCAACTGGTCGTCGGGCAAATCGGAGAAGTGCATCTTCTGCTACCCGCGCATCGAGGCCGGCCAGCCGACCGTCTGCTCGGAAACCTGCGTCGGTCGCATCCGCTACCTCGGCGTCGTGCTCTACGACGCCGACCGCATCGAGCAGGCGGCGAGCGTCGCCGACGAGAAGAAGCTCTACGAGGCGCAGCTCGGCCTGTTCCTCGATCCGCGTGACGAGCGCGTGATCGCGCAGGCCCGCGCCGATGGCGTTCCCGACGCCTGGCTCGAGGCGGCCCGCCGCTCGCCGGTGTGGAAGATGGCCATGGAGTGGAAGGTCGCCTTCCCGCTCCATCCCGAGTACCGCACGTTGCCGATGGTCTGGTACGTGCCGCCGCTGTCGCCGATCCAGTCGGCGGCGGAGGCTGGCAGGATGGGCGTCGACGGCGCCATGCCGGACGTCAGGTCGCTACGCATCCCGCTGCGCTACCTCGCCAACATGCTGACGGCCGGCGACGAGGAGCCGGTGGCGAAGGGCCTCGAGCGCATGCTCGCCATGCGCGCCTACATGCGTGCCAAGACCGTCGACGGCGTGATCGACACCGCCGTCGCCAGGCGGGTCGGCCTCACGCCCGAGGCGATCGAGGACATGTATCACGTGATGGCGATCGCCAATTACGAGGATCGCTTCGTCATCCCGACCGCCCATCGCGAGACCTCGGAGGACGCCTACCAGCTGCGCGGCGCCTGCGGCTTCAGCTTCGGCAACGGCTGCTCGCCCGACGACGGCGGCAACCTGTTCTCCGGCGGCAAGCTCAAGGCGCGCAACCCGATGGAGGTCGCGTGATGAAGACCCTGCGTGCCCTGGCGGCGCTGCTGTCTTACCCGACGGCCGACCTGGTCGAGGCCGCCTGCGAGATCCGCGCCGCGATCGATCGCGAGACCGTGCTGCCGGTCGCCGAGCGCGCCGCCCTCGGCCGGTTGATCGACGAGCTCGAGGGCGGCGATCTCTACGACCTGCAGGAGCGCTACGGACTCCTGTTCGACCGCACGCGCGCCCTGTCGCTGCACCTGTTCGAGCACGTGCACGGCGAGAGCCGCGACCGCGGCCAGGCGATGGTCGACCTGTTGAAGCTCTACGAGGAGGGCGGTTACACGCCGACGCCGAGCGAGCTGCCGGATTTCCTGCCGCTGTTCCTGGAGTATGCCTCCATCCTCGAGCCGCGGGCGGCGATCGAGCTGATCGGCCAGCCGGCCAACGTGATCGCCGCGCTCCGCGAGCGCCTCGCCAAGCGCAGCTCGTCCTACGAGGCGGTCATGTCGGCGCTGCTCGCCCTGTCGCGCGCCAAGCCCGACCAGGCGGCGCTCGCGGTGCTGCGGGCCGAGCCCGATCCCGAGCCCGACGATCTCGAGGCGCTCGATGCGGCCTGGACCGAGCAGGAAGTGCGCTTCGGTCCCGGCTCCGGCCTCGGCGCCGCCACGGCCGAGACCTGCGCAATCGACGGCCTCGCCGAGCGGCTGCGCGCCGCCCAGCGTTCGGCCGACGGCGTCGCGCCGCCGCTCACCGCGCGGCGGGCCGCCGCCTCGCCCCGTTCATTCCGTCCGGGAGTCGCGTCATGAGGGACTACGTCTTTCATCTGCTGTTCGTCTGGTATCCCTACATCTGCCTCACGGTGTTCCTGCTCGGCAGCCTGATCCGCTTCGACCGCGAGCAGTACACGTGGCGGGCGAGCTCCAGCCAGCTCCTGCGCAAGCGCCAGCTGCGCTGGGGCTCGAACCTGTTCCATGTCGGCATCCTGTTCCTGCTGCTGGGGCACGCCGTCGGCCTGTTGACGCCGACCTCGCTCTACACCCTGGTGATCACGGTCGAGCAGAAGCAGCTGATCGCGGTCGCCGCCGGCGGTATCGCCGGCGTCGTCTGCTTTGCAGGCCTCACGATGCTGCTGCACCGCCGCCTGTTCGACGAGCGCATCCGGCGCACCAGCTCGGTCATGGACATCGCCATCCTGGCCCTGCTGTGGCTGCAACTCTGTCTCGGCCTCGCCACGCTGCCGTCCTCGCTGGCCCATTCCGACGGCTCGGTGATGCTCGTCCTGTCGCACTGGGCGCAGGGCATCGTCACGCTGAATCCGGTCGACGCGGCGACGCTGCAGGGCCTCGCGTGGCCCTACCTGACGCACCTGGTCCTGGGCATGACCCTGTTCCTGGTCTTCCCGTTCAGCCGCCTGGTGCACATCTGGTCGGCGCCGGTCTGGTACCTCGGCCGGCGTGGCTACCAGGTCGTGCGTACGCGCCGTCCGCTGTCGGCCCGCCAGTCCCTGCCCGCCGACCGCCAGCCCGCGGAGTGACCGTCGTGAGCACAATGTCCCCTGCAAGACCGGCGCGCCGTCGTCCCGGCCGTCCCGTGCCGGTCAGCGTCAACGGCCATAGCATCACCAGCGCCGACATCATCCGCGAAACCCAGCATCACGCCTCTGCCGATCCCGACGAGGCGTGGGCGCTGGCGACGCGCGCGCTCGCCATTCGCGAGCTGCTGCGCCAGGAGGCCGACCGCCTCGCCATCGAGGCCGAGCCGCTCGAGGACGACGAGGGACGCCGCGAGACCGCCGACGAGGCGCGCCTGCGCGCCCTGCTCGAGCGCGAGGTCGCCGTGCCGCGCGCCGACGAGGCGGCCTGCCGGCGCTACTACGACTCGAACCGCCGGCGCTTCCGTTCGCCCGATCTGTTCGAGGCGGCGCACATCCTGCTGCCCGCCGATCGCGGCGATCCGGCGGCGCGCGATGCCGCCCGGCAGGCCGCCCGGGCGCTGATCGCC
>JALHMO010000067.1 GCA_022844015.1 Reyranella sp.
CCGATTAAAGTGGTACGTGAGTTGGGTTCAAAACGTCGTGAGACAGTTTGGTCCCTATCTGCTGTGGGTGTTCGAGACTTGAGAGGAGCCGTCCTTAGTACGAGAGGACCGGGATGGACGTACCTCTGGTGTACCAGTTGTGACGCCAGTCGCAGCGCTGGGTAGCTATGTACTGAAGGGATAAACGCTGAAAGCATCTAAGCGTGAAACCCGCCTCGAAACTAGGTCTCGCTGAGAGCCGTGGTAGACCACCACGTTGATAGGCCGCATGTGCAAGTGCAGCGATGCATTCAGCTTAGCGGTACTAATAGCTCGATCGGCTTGATTTCATCGTTCCGTGCAGCGGTCGACATCCGCTGCCGGCCACGTGTTACCCAGGGTTTTGGCCCGGACAATAGACCTCTTCCTGCGCGCTTCGACGACCTGGTGGTTCTAGCGAGGGGTGAACACCCGATCCCATTCCGAACTCGGCCGTGAAAACCCTCAGCGCCGATGGTACTGTGTCTCAAGGCACGGGAGAGTAGGTCACTGCCAGGTCTTCCAAGCGCGCAGGAACTTCCGATGGACGACCGGGCCAGAGCGCGCACGGATTTGACGCGGGGTGGAGCAGCCCGGTAGCTCGTCAGGCTCATAACCTGAAGGTCGTAGGTTCAAATCCTGCCCCCGCAACCAATATGAAACCCCAGCAACTTCTACGAGTTGCTGGGGTTTTTCTTTTCGCGATGGTAGCCGCCCCGGAGCGACGATCATGAGCGATACGCGCGATCTCGATATTCTCTCGGCGGCATTTCACGCAAACCCGTTCCCGACACTGGATCGCATGCACGCGGCAGGCCCGGTTGTCCGCCTGAAGTTGCCGATCGTCGGGTGGACATGGCTCGCCGTTACCCATGATTCCTGCACGGTGCTGCTGAAGGATCATCAGACCTTCGCCCGCGATCCGGCCAATGCCGGGAGCAGGACGCAGGCGCGAATACTGAGGTTTCTGCCGCGGACGATCGGTCTTCTTGCGCTGAACATGCTCGGTTTCGATGACCCGGAGCATCGCCGCCTGCGTGGCCTCGTCGACCAGGCATTTCAGCGCCGCACGATCGAGGCGCTGAGACCGATGATCGCGGAGATCGCGGATCGGCTTCTCGACAGGCTGCAAGGGAGGGCCGAGGCCGACCTCATGGCCGATTTCTGCCGGGACCTGCCTCTCTCGGTCATCTGCGCGATGCTCGGCCTGCCGGAGCGGGATCACGCCCGGTTCAGGAACTGGCTGGGCGGCCTGAAGGACACGGCGAGCGTTGGCGCGGTCATCGGCGCCCTTCCCGGCGTGATCCGGGTCGTCCGCTACCTGCGCCGCGTCTCGAGACCGGGTGGCGGGGCATTGCCGGAAGGATTGGTCGCGGCCCTGCGCGATGCCGCGGCGGGCGGCCAGATGCTCAGCGAGGACGAGCTGGTCTCGATGATCTTCCTGCTGTTCGGGGCCGGACAGGAAACCACCACCCATTTGATCTCCGGCGCGATCCTTGCCCTGCTGACGCACGAGAATCAACGGAGCCGGTTGGCGCGCGAGCCTGACCGGATCGCCGACTGCGTCGAGGAATGCCTGCGCTGGGTCTCGCCTGTGCAGATGACGAAGCCGCGCTTCGCGACTCGCGACGTGGTCTGGCAAGGCCGGCAATTCCGGCGAGGCGACATGCTCGCGGCCTTTCTGGCGGCGGCGAATGTCGACTCGGCCAAGTTCGTGAACCCTCACGCGTTCGACATCGCGCGATATCCCAACCCCCACCTTTCGTTCGGCACGGGTGCGCATTTCTGCCTCGGCTTCGAGCTCGCTCGAATGGAGACCGCGATCGCCCTCGAGCGACTTTGGGCGCGTTTTCCGGGCATGCGCCTTGTCGAGGACAAAGGGGCGATCGCCTGGCGCAGGCGGCTCGGCATACGCGCCCTGGTGCGGTTGCCGGTCCGGCTCGCAGCGTAGGGCGTCCCATCAGGCGAGGACAAAGGAGACGGCGCGCCCCGCAAGCGCCTGGGCCAAGGCCCCAGCTTCGAGGAAGAGGCGACGCCGGAGGCCGGGAAGCCCACTCGATTACGTCAATGCCGCGCTCGCCAAATCCGGGCGGCAGCCTTGCAGAGGCCGCGCCGCGATGCCTGCTCGGCGTCGACCGTCGTCACGTCGAGACCCTGCCCGGTCAAGGCAGCCTCGTAGAGGCGGCCTAGCGCGCCGGTTGCGATCAGCCACAGCGATTGCATCGGCCCGTGGCGGTGTACCGCATCGGCGATCTCGGCTCCGATCAGGAGCCCCGACAGGCGCGCCGCGCCATCGGCGCGCTGCTCGAACCCCAGGAGCTGCGAGGCGCGCAGGCGAAACAGCGACGCCGTCAACGCGGTCGGCGCGGCCAGCGCCGTCGAAAGTCCTTCCCGGAACGGTCGGCCATCCGCCGCCTGGGGCTCGCTTCCGTCGATGGCGTGGGCGAGGATGCTGTGCCGGGAGATCACCGAGAACAGCTCGCCGGTCATGTAGGTCGAGAACTCGACGATGTGGCCGGCCTCGATCCTGATCCATTTGCTGTGAGTGCCCGGGATGCAGACGAGACCGGTAAAGCCGGGCTCGGTCGCGCCGAGAAGCTGGGTCTCTTCGCCGCGCATGACGTCGGGCCGTTCGGGCAGGGCCTGGGCGATGCCCGGCAGGATTCGGATGTCGCCGGGTGCGTCGACCCGGATGGCGCCCTCGTGAAGGGAATCGAGGCGCGTCGGTGTTCCCAGATACGGCGCTTCGGCCCAGCCCTGCCGCGCGCCCGCCATGCCGCAGATCAGGACCGGTACCTCCGCCTCGGCGCCGAGTCGCGCGACGTGATCACCCAGCACCGGTGCAAATCCCGAGTCGAGGCAGTGCAGCATGCCTTCGCCGCCGCGGCTTTCCGCCATCACCCTGCCATCGGCCGAGATCAGCCAGCCGCGAAAGCTGCTGGTGCCCCAGTCGACCACCACGAAGGCTCTTGCCGCGTCGCGCGACGGACGTTCGTCAGGGATCAATCCGCAACTCCTCGATGCCATCCTGCGCCAGGATGACAGTCATGATCGGGCAGAGCGGAGGCGCCCAGCGACAGACGACAGGTGACCGCGTCGACGGCGGCCGGCTCCTACTCAGCCTTGGCACCGGACTGCTGGATGATGGGCAGCCAGACGGCCTGGTCGTCCACGATCAGCTTGCGTGCGGCGGCGGGCGAGCCGGGCGGCAGCATGAAGAACCCTTGGACCAGGAGCTTCTCCTTGATCTGCGGCATCTCGCTGATCCGGTTGAGCTCGGCATTGAAGCGCGAGACGATCGCCTGCGGCGTGCTCGCCGGTACCGCGAAGCCCAGCCACGTCGCGACCACGAAATCGGCCACGCCGGCCTCGCCCATCGTCGGCACGTCGGGCAGCATGGGCTGGCGCTCCTTGCTGGTGACGGCGAGCGCCTTGAGCTTGCCGGCCTTGATCTGGCCCAGCACCGTCGGCGTGTTGAAGAAGCCCATAGTGACCTCGCCGTTCATCACCGCGAGAATGGCCGGCGGCGCGCCGCGATAGGGGACGTGCTGCACCTTGGTGCCGACGCGCTGCTCGAAGATGACGCCGGAGAGGTGGATGCTGCTGCCGACGCCGCTCGAGCCGTAGGTGAGCTCGCCCGGCCTGGCGCGCACCTGGGCGATCAGGTCGGCCACGCTCGTCGCCGGGTTGCCGGCAGCGACGACCAGCACGTTCGGGAGCGTGCCGGATATCGCGACGGGTATCAGGTCCTTGAGCGGGTCGTAGCCCGGCGCCTTGTAGAGACCGAGGTTGAACACCGTCGTGCCCTGCGAGATCAGCAGCAGGGTGTAGCCGTCGGCCGGGGCGCGCGCCCCCTCCGCGGTCGCCATCAGGCCGCCGGCGCCGCCCTTGTTGTCGACGACGACCGGCTGGCCGAGCGCCTTGGCCAGCTCCTCGGCATAGGTACGGCCGACAATGTCGGCGCCGGCGCCCGCCACGAACGGGATGATCATGCGGACCGGGCGCTCCGGCCAGGCGGCATGCGCCGGCGATGGAGCAAGCATCAGTGTGCCCGGCAGCAGCGCGCCGGCCAGGACGCGCCGCCTCCCCAGAGTTTGTCGCATTGGATTTTCCCGCTTCTTGTTCATCGTCGCGTTCCTCCCTCGAGCGCACTGCAAAGATCGCCGATATCGGTGAGGCGGTCGATGCCAAGAATCATGGCGCGCGCATGCTCGATGGCGTGGGCATCGAGCACGCCGCTGGCGCAGCTGCGGTACTTCTGGTCGGCGTCGGCATCCGACATCGGATTGGCCGGCGCGCCCGGCGGGACGTCGCAGCGCATCCGGGCGCTCTCGCCATCCGCTAGCCGCACCTCGACGGCGGCCGGAAACAGGCCGTTGTCGGGCAGGTCGTCGGCCTGACGGATCTCGATCAGGGACATGAATTTCTGCACCAGCGGATCGCCGAGGGAAGCGTCGGTGAAATGCGAGCTGCCCAGCGCGCCGAAGCGCAGCGCCGCGGCAACGCAGTAGCGCAGGCTGACTCGCGCCCGCAGGGTGTCGTCGGGAATTCCTTCGCGCAAGGTCATGAAGTTCCACGGATGGACGTGACAGACGATGCCCGTCACCTCGTGCAGGCGGGCCCCCAACTCGGCATGCAAGGCCAGCGTGGCGTGGACCGCTGCGTGGGTCGGAGCCCCCGAAGGATAGGGCTTGAAGATGATGCCGGACCGAAGGAGCTCGAAGGGCTGACCGAGCGGCAGCGAGCCGGGCAGGCAGGGCGGCGGGCCGCCGGCGAACAGGTTGAAAAAGCCGTACCGGCCGTCGAGCGCGTCCGCGTCCGACAGGAATCCTTTCTCCGCCAGCAGGGCGGCCTGCACGGCATCGCGGGAGGTGAGGCCGGCGTGCAGCGCCATCGTCATGGTGCCGAAATTCTGCCGCAGGCCACTCGCCATGGATGCGGCGATCCCCAGTGCCGCCCGGAAGGGCCGGGGTCCCAACCCGAGCAGCCGGCAGCACGCTGCGGTTGTACCCAGCACGCCGAGCGTACGCGTCACGTGCCAGCCCGCTTCGTAGAGGCGCGGGTTGAGCTGGCGGCCCAGCACGACATTGATCTCGAAGCCCACGACGTAGGCCAGCAGCACCTCGGCGCCGCTGCGATGGCGCGCCTGGCCGAGCGGCAGCAGGGCCGACACCAGCGGCGCGCTCGGATGGGACATCATCGGTTCGCTGTTGTCGTCGAACAGCTCGGCATGGGCTGCCGTGCCGTTGGCGAGCGCGGCCGCGAGAATGTCCGCCTTGAAGGGATGTCCGATGATCGAGCAGGGTCCATCGCCCTGACCGAGCTCTCGTGCGAGCGCGGTCGCGATCCGTGCCGAATCGAGCTGCGATCCCGACAGCGACACCGCGAGCGTGTCGAGAAAGGCCTTCCGCGCAAGAGCGAAGGCAGCCGGCGAGACCCGATCGGCCGCGAGCGTTTCCGCCCATGCCGAGATCTGGTCGATGGTGTTGCGCTCCTGCGTCAAGGCACCCCCACGGCAAGCCATTCCCGCAATGTCGAGCCCTTGCGGAAGCGACGGCCTCGGCATCAAAGCGGGATCGCGGCCGAAAATCCACGGCCAGCCTCGCAAGGATGGGTTGCGCCGCAGCCAGCGCCGGCGTGCGGCGCGGGATTGTCAGGCGGAAGCCCCGGCCTCGTCGTAGTACGACCGCACCAGGGACGCCGTGGCCGCGATGTGCTGGTCGAGGCGTGCCACGGCGTCCTCCTCGTCGCCGCGCAGGGCGGCCAGCATGATGCCGTCGTGATCGGTGCCGACGTCGGCCATCATCGACTTCGTCGGGATGGCGATCCGCCGGTAACGGTCGAAGCGGTCGAACAGCTGGCGGCAGAAATCGAGAAGGGCCGGCGAGTCGCAGGCGGAGATCAGGGCGAAGTGGAAGCGGCGATGCCGCTCCTCCCAATCCTCGTCGATCGGGCGATTCTCGCCGACCAGGGCGCGCACGGCGGCGAACTCCGCCTGCGCCGCCTCGATGTGCTGCCGCCAATGCCGGCCGCCGGACGCGATCGACAGGCGCATCGCCATGCCCTCGAGGCGCCGGCGCGACAGGGCCACGTCCTCGAAATCCGCGCGCGAGGCCGGCGCCACCCGAAATCCCCGGCCGCCGTCGGCGACGACCAGCCCGCTGCCGCTCAGGACCGTCAGCGCCTCGCGCAGCGGCGTCAGGCCAACGGCATAGCGATGCTGCAACACCTTCAGCGGCAGGCCGGCGCCGGGGGCCAGCCGGGCGGCGAGGATGTCGGCGCGCAGCCGGGCGAGCGCCTGCGCGGTCACGGTGACGGCCATGCGAGCCCCCATGCAAGTTCGATGCCTGATATTTGGGCGGACCTGCCTCGGAACCGGGCGCAGATATATATCGACGCCTCTCCACGGTCACCCCAATCGCTCATACCCTGTTTCAGGCAGTGCGTACGGGTATCGACGCGCTTCTCCTCTCCTCCCCAGCTTTGCTGGGGAGGTGTCCGCGTAATCGCGGACGGAGGGGTCATGAGTCACAGTCACGCTGCTCATGACCCCTTGTCGCCGCAAGACCCTTCGGCTTCGCTCAGGGCAGGCGGCGACACCTCCCCAGCGCAGCTGGGGAGGAGAAGAGAACGCGCCTCACCTCAAGCGTCCTGCTGATTTGCGGAGGTGCCCATGGATCAGCCTATCGTCGACCGCCGTCCAGCCATCCAGGCGCGGCCCCCCGTGGTCGCGGCGCTGCTAGCCGAGATTGCTGGCCTCGATGCGGCCTCGGCATCGGAAAGCATGATGCCGGCGGGCTGCTACACCGAGCCGGACTTCTTCGCGTTCGAGCAGAAGGAGGTCTTCAGCCGCACCTGGAACTGCGTCGGCCGGGTCGAGCAGGTGGCCGCGCCGGGCGATTGCCTGGCGGCGGAGGTCGCCGGAGAGCCGGTCCTGGTCACCCGTGGCGGCGATGGCGCGCTCCATGCGATGAGCGCCATCTGCCAGCATCGCGGCGAGATCATTCCGTGTCCGGAGAAGGGCAAGCCGCTGCGCTGCCCGCTGCATTTCTGGACCTACGACATGGAAGGCAAGCTGTCGGGGGCGCCCCGCATGGGCAGTGCCGAGGACGTGCTGGCGCTGCGCCGGCGCGTGCGCCTGCCCGAGATCCGGCTCGAGCTGTGGCACGGCTTCATCTTCGTCAATCTCGATGCCCATGCGGCACCGCTCGGCCCCAGCCTCGCCAAGCTCGAGCCGCTGTGGGCGGGTTACGAGGCGACCGGGCTCGTGGCCGTGCCGCCGGCCATGAGCGACACGCCCCTGCCGTGGAACTGGAAGGTGCAGGTCGAGAACTTCACCGATGCCTATCATCCCGAGTTCGTCCATATCGGCACGCACGATTTCGCGCCCAGCGTCCTGACGGGGGACGGCGTGCGCTTCACCGAGATGCTGCCGGGCGACAACGCCATCGTGCGCTCGGTGCCGATGCGCACGCCCGACGGCGGCATGATGAAGGACGGCTGGGGCCCCGAGGCCGCCTTCCCACCGATCGCGACCCTTCCCGCCGAGCAGCGCCGGCGCATCCATTTCGCCATGCTGCCGCCCAGCCTCACCATGATGTTCGCGCCCAACACGGTGGCCTACACGCTGATCCGCCCGGCCGGCGTCACCGCAACCTTCGCAGGCTCCGATCGCGTCACATACGGCGGCTGGCTGCTGCCGCGGAGCACCATAGACCTTCCCGACTTCATCGATCGCTGCAAGGCCGTGAGCGAGGGCGGCTCGAAGATCTGGGCGCAGGACGTGCCGATCAATCTCGGCATGCAGGCGGCGAAGAGCTCGCGCTTCCTGCCGGCCGGCGTCTATGGGCCGCTGGAGCGGACCCTGCAGCAGTTCAATGTCTGGCTGCTCGAGAAGTACCGGCAGGCGATGGCGACCTGAGGAGCGGCAGGGGTCTCAGCTGCCGGTCGACGCGTAACGCGCCATGCCGGCGCGCCAGGCGAGTAGCGACAGGCCGAGGAAGGCGAAGCCTGCGACCGGCGCGATCGGCAGCAGCCAGCCCGGCGCGCCGAGCGGGTCCGGACGGTTCAGGATGGCCAGCGCCGGGTAGTAGGTCACGCAGGCGAGCGGCACGCCGAAAGTGAGGAGCCGCCGGAACCAGGCGGCATAGATATTGAGCGGATACTGCGCCGCCTGGACGCCGCCATAGGTGAGCACGTGCGCGATCTCCAGGCTCTCGACGGTCCAGAAGGCAAGCGTAGCCTGCAGGATCAGGATGCCGCCGAACAGCGCCACGCCGCCGGCCACCGCCCACAGGGCGGTCGCGACCGCGGCGGCATCCCAGTCGATCGGGACCAGATGGCTCGCGAGGACCAGCACGGCGAAGGCCTGCACGAACCGGCCGAGTCGCGACAGCCGCACCTCGTGGCCGGCCAACTGCAGCGCGGCCGCGCGCGGCCGCAGCAGCACGCGATCGAAGGCGCCGGTGCGCACGAAGTCCGTCCCGAACACCTCGAAGCCGCGGGTGAGCAAATCGGCGAGCGAGAAGGTGATGTTGACCAGCGCATAGAACAGCGCGGCCTCGCCGAACGTCCAGCCGCCCACCGGGCCGAAGCGATCGAACAGCGCGAACACGCCCAGGATCTCGATCGCCGTGGCCGCACAGTGGCCGGCGGTGAGCATCAGGGTCGCTGCCGGGTACTGCGCCTGCGCGCGCAGCGACGTCATGGCGTAGCGACCATAGAGGGCGAGCGCGTTCATGGTCAGCCGCCCTGCATCTCGAGCCGCCGCATCGTGCGGTCGATGGCCAGCCGGCCGAGGCCGATCAGCACCACGGTCCAGCCCGCCTGGAGGGCCAGGCCCTGCAGCGCGGCGCCGCCGGCCAGGTCGGCGAAGTAGATGCGGAACGGGATGTCGACCAGGCCGGCGAACGGTTGCACGTGCAGGAAGGGCCGCAGCGCATCCGGGAAGAAATCGAGCGGCAGCAGGGTGCCGGAGAACACGATCAGCAGGGGCGTCAGGACGGCGTTCACGCCGCGCTCGTTGAGCGATGCCGCGACGATGATGTTGGCCAGCATGACGATAGCGGCGCCGAGCGCTGTCATGAGCGCGAAGGCGGGGACGAACAGCAGCGCGGCGGCCAGGCTCGGCGGCGGCTGCCACGCCCAGGCGCCGAGACCGGCGAGCGGCAGGACGAGACCCGCCGCCAGCGCCATCAGCGCGGCGCGCGGTGCTGCGCGGGCAAGCATCCAGCCCAGCGTGCGGGCATACCAGTAGCTGTAGGCGTCGAGCGGCCGCAGGCGGTCGTAGCCGATGCCGCCGCTGCGTACCGCCTGGCCGATCTCGGGATCGGCGACCCAGGGCAGCAGGGCCAGCAGCGCCTGGCCCAGCCACACGTAGGTGATGGCATCGGCCAGGCTGATCGGCGCCGCCGCGGCGTGGACGCCATAGAAGGCGGCGAAGATCATGATGCGCAGCACACCCCACCAGCATTGCGTGGCAAAGCCTGCCAGCGCCGCGGCGCGATACTGCAGCATGAGCTGGAAGCGCGCGCGGAACGCCGCGAGATAGGGGCGCAACGCCTGCATCGTCAGGCCTCGTGCGCGTCGTGCAGGTCATAGAAGCGCGCGATCACCTCCTCGATGGCGGGCTCGTCGACATGGACGTCCTCGACGGCGTGCGAGGCAGTGATGAGGGCGATCAGCTTCGGCGCCGGGATGTCCGTCGGGTCGAAGGCGAGCTCGAGCGAGCGCTCGGTGCGGGCGCGGACCGTGACGCGCGGCAGGTCGAGCTCGGGCGCGGGGCCCGCGAAGTCGACATGGAGCCGTCGCTCGGCCAGGACGCCGGCGCGCAGGCTCGCGAACGGGCCGTCGGCGAGCAGGCGTCCCTGGCCGATGACGATGACGCGCTCGGCGAGCGCCTCGACGTCGTGCATGTCGTGCGTCGTGAGCAACACCGTCACGCCCTGCTCGCGGTTCAGCCGTCGCACGAACGCGCGCACGGCGAGCTTCGACGGCGCGTCGAGGCCGATCGTCGGCTCGTCGAGGAACAGGATCGCGGGGTCGTGCAGCAGGGCGGCGGCGAACTCCGCCCGCATGCGTTGGCCGAGCGAGAGCTGGCGCACCGGCTGGTCGAGCAACGGCTCGAGCCGAAGCATGGCGACGAGCTCGTCGCGCCGGTGGCGATAGCGGGTGGGCTCGACGCGGTAGATGTCGGCCAGAAGGTCGAAGCCATCGATGACGGGCAGGTCCCACCACAGCTGGCTGCGCTGACCGAACACCACGCCGATGCGCGCCACATGGCGAATGCGGTCCTCGTAGGGAACGAGGCCGCCCACCTCGACCCGGCCGCTGGTCGGCCGCAGGATGCCCGACAGAATCTTCACCGTCGTCGACTTGCCCGCGCCGTTGGGGCCGATGAAGGCCAGCAGCTCGCCCGCCTCGAGGCTGAACGAGACGTCAGCCAGGGCATGGACCTCGCGCCAGCGCCGG
Source organism: Reyranella sp. (assembly GCA_022844015.1). Taxonomy (GTDB): domain Bacteria; phylum Pseudomonadota; class Alphaproteobacteria; order Reyranellales; family Reyranellaceae; genus Reyranella. The sequence goes on from JALHMO010000067.1 coordinate 10,489, forward strand.
CGCACGAGGCCGCGCAGCGCACCGGCCAACCCGGGCGCGCGTTCGGCGACGCGATAGGTCTTGGCCAGCGCCTCGACGAGGATCTGGAGCATGGGCGGCCATCCGCCGGTTGGTCGAAAAGGGGCGGGAACCTATCCGCGGCCCGCCACCGGGTCAACAAGGCCCCTCGCCAGGTAGTGTCCCGGGGCACTACCCCTCGCGATGCGCGAGAGGGCGGCCTCGAGGTCGTTCGGACAGGGCGGGCTCCCATGGGCGTCAAAATACAAAGGGACCTCACCCTGAGGAGCGGCCTGGAGGGCCGCGTCTCGAGAGGGCCGCGACACGACTTTTTTCAACGATCTCTATGTGGATCCTTCGAGACGGCCGCTGCGCGACCTCCTCAGGATGAGGTTTTCTTCTATTTTAACGCCCATGGGGCGGGCTCTCCCTGAAACCCAACGGCGAGTGCCCGCGCCTCACCGCGCCGCCGCCGGGTCCCACGGCCAGTAACGCGCGATCGCGCCGGCATCGATGCGCAGGTCGGTGCCGGTCATCATCTCGGCATCCGACGACACGATGAAGGCGGCGGCGCGGCCGTAGTCGCTGGGCGAAGGCAGCTTCTGCATCGGGATTCGGCTGCGAAACATCTCGAACACCGGCCGGGCGGCCGAGAGGTCGGGCGCCGGCCGGCCCCAGCGCTGGGCACGCTCCGCGGATTCCGAGGGATCGGTCGCGGTCGGGGTCAGGCTGTTGACCCGGATGCCGTGCTTCACCAGCTCCATCGCCGCAGAGCGCGTGAAATTCAGCAGGCCGCACTTGGCGGTCGAGTAGCCGATATTGTCGGGTTCGCCCTGATGGCCCGCGGTCGAGACGATGTTGAGGATGCTGCCGCGCACCTGGCGCTCGATCATCGAATGCGCGACGTGCTTGGTGAACAGGAAGGCGCCGGTCAGGATCACGTCGATCTGCTTGCGCCACTGGTCGAGCGCCATGGTGAGCACGCCCTTCCTGTTGAATACGACGGCGTTGTTCACCAGCACGTCGATCCGGCCGAAGGTGTCGCACGCCTGCCGCACCGCGGCGGCGACCGCGTCCTGGTCGGTGACGTCGCAGGTGATGCCGAGCGCCTTGCCGCCGATGCTGTTCAGGTAGCTGGCGCAGTCGGTTGCATTGGCGGCCAGCGCGTCGACGCAGACCAGCGCGGCGCCCTCCGCGGCCAGCCCTTCGGCGATGCCGCCGCCGATGTTCGGGCTGGTGCCGGTGACGAGGGCGACTTTGCCTTTGAGTTTCATGCGATCTCCCATAACGTCGGCGCCGGAACGGTCGGGGCAGGATACATCAAGGGACATCGAGGCAACGAATGACGACGACGGGCGCGACCGACATTCATACTCACATCGTGCCGATGAGCTTCCCGCCCTACGCCGGCCGTCATGCCAATGCGCGCTGGCCGTCGATGGCGCCGGCACACGACTGCCACCATTGCAACGTCATGATCGCCGGCAAGGTGTTCCGCACCGTCAGCGACCATTGCTGGAGCCTGGAACGGCGCCTCGAGACGATGGAGGCGGCGCGCGTCGAGCGGCAGGTGCTGTCGCCGATGCCCGAGCTGCTGTCCTACTGGCTGGAAGCGGAGGACGCCGAATCGCTGGGGCGCCACGTCAACGACGCCATTGCGGCCATGGTGGCCGACGGCAAGGGCCGCTTTGCCGGCCTCGGCATGGTGCCCATGCAGGATCCCGATCGCGCGGTGGCCGAGCTCGAGCGGCTGATGACGATGGGCTTCAAGGGCGTCGAGATCGGCACGAACGTCAACGGCGTGTCGATCGGCGACAAGCGCTATGCCGCCTTCTTCGCCACCGCCGAGCGGCTGGGCGCGGCGATCTTCGTCCATGCGCTGCACCCCGCCGGCACCGAGCGGCTGGTCGGCCCACCCAACATGCCGGCGCTGGCGCTGTTTCCCTGCGAGACCTCGACGGCGATCGTGTCGCTGATGATGGCCGGCATCATCGGCCGGCATCCAACGCTGCGCATCGCTTTCAGCCATGGCGGCGGCGTGTTCGGCCTGGTGCTGCCGCGCTTCATGCACGGCTGGAAGCTGCAGCCCGGCATGAAAGAGGCGACCGGCGGCTCGCCGGCCGAGCTGGCGCGCCGGCTCTACTACGACACCCTGGTCTACGACGCCGACACGTTGCGGTTCCTGATCGAGCGCTTCGGCATCACGCAGCTCTGCGTCGGCACCGACCATCCCTTCGCCATCGAGGAGACCCAGCCGGTCGCCGCGGTCGAGCACCTGAATCTGTCGGCAGCCGACCAGGCGCTCGTGCTGTCGGGCAATGCCCTGCGCTTTCTGGGCGAGGCCGCGTAAGCAGCGTTCCTCTGATCTTCATAGGAGGGCCGGGAGGGCTCACATCATTCCCGGCTCGCCAAGATCGGTTCCGTCGACCAGGCGGCTGTAGCGGAAGGGGTGCGGGTCGACGATCGGGGGATCGCCGGCGACGATGTCGGCCGCCAGGCGCCCGGCGCCCGGTCCGATGCCGAAGCCATGCCCGCTGAATCCGGCCGAGACGTGCAGGCCGGGCAGCCTGTCGACGGCGGAGATCACCGGCAGCCAGTCGGGCGTGAAATCGATCAGGCCGCCGTACTTGTGCATGATCTTGATGCCGGCGAGCTCGGGGTAGATCTCGGCGATGCGCTTGAGGGCGAAGCTCACCAGCTTCTCCTGCGCCGGCGGATCGTAGGTGCGCATGCGCTCGAACGGCGAGACGCTGTCGTTGCTCCAGCGCAGCCACGCCTCGGGGCCGTCGAAGAACGAGCGCCCGGCGCGGATGGTCAGGAGCCTGTGGCGCTTCTTGAAGGTGCGCCAGAACGGCCGGGCATACTTCAGGCCCTGCGGGGTAAGCTCGAGCAGGCCGCGCCCGCTGATGCCGATCGTGTAGCCGCCATCGAGCCGGCGCCGGAACGTGACGTCGGGCGTCGAGATGCCGCCCTCGGTGATCTGCGGCGCCGGCGCGGTGAAGAACGAGGTCGAGCGCACGCCCGCCAGCGGCAGGTCGATGCCGTGATGGCGGCAGAACATCGAGGTCCAGACGCCGCCGGCGACGAGCACGGTGCTGGTGCGGATCGTGCCCTTCTCGGTGGCCACGCCGGAGACGCGGCCCGCCGCGGTCTCGAGCCCGCGTGCCGCGCACTCCTGATGGAGGGTGACGCCCAGCCGGCGCGCCCCCTGGGCGATCGCCGGCACGGCAAGTGCGGGCTCCGCCCGGCCGTCGGTCGGCGAATGGATGCCGCCGATCCAGTTGCCGGTGCTGCCCGGGGTCATGGCCTTGGCCTCGGCCGCCGATAGAACGTGGCTGCGCATCTGCCGCTCGCGGGCGGCGTCGACCCAGCGCGTCCAGGCGTCGAGGTCGGATTGGCTGGTCGTCACGTAGACCAGCCCGGTGCGGCGGAAGCCGGTCTCGGCGCCGAGCTCCTCGTTCATGCCGCTCCACATCTCGACGGCGCGCTGCGCCAGCTCCAGCTCGCGCAGGTCGCGGTTCTGCTGGCGACACCAGCCCCAGTTGCGGCTCGACTGCTCGCCAGCGACATGGCCCTTCTCCACCACCGCCACCGAATGCCCCTTCTTGGCGAGGTTGTAGGCGGCCGTGATGCCGGCGACCCCGCCGCCGATCACGACGACGTCGGCGGAGGACGGCAGCTTCTCGTCGCTGGGAATTCGGGTAACCGGGGGTGACATCGACGATGATCCTTGTTGGCTCGCCAGCGGCGACAGTATCTCGGAAGCCTCGCCGGCAGAAGGCCGGCGCCGTGCGCAGTCGCCCTCAGGGATCCTGGGACACCAGGTCCGAAAGCGGATAGCCCCGGGCCCGCTTGACCTGCCTGATGGTGACGTAGCTGAAGTACTTCTCGACGCCGAGGTCGCGGTCGAGCAGGTCCTCGATGACCGTCTGATAGTCGAGGATGTCGCGGGCAATGAACTGCGCCAGGTAGTCGTAGCCGCCGGTGACCAGGAAGCAGTTGAGGACCTGCGGGATCGCCTGGATGGCGCGCTCGAACCTCAGGAAGTCCTCGCGGCGGTGGTTGCGCAGGGTGATCTCGGTGAACACCACCATGTTGCTGCAGACGCGGTCGATATCGAGCTGCGCCTCGTAGCCGCGGATGTAGCCCGCGGCCTCGAGGCGGCGCACCCGCTGCAGGCAGGGCGTTGCCGAAAGCCCGACCGTCTCGGCGAGCTCCAGGTTGCTGATCCGGCCCGCGCCCTGGAGCGTCGCCAGGATTTTCAGGTCGATCCTGTCGAGCCGGATCGTGCTGCCGCGTTTCATGCCCTCCCCCGTTGGGTTGCGCCGGCCGTCGGCCGCGCCTCACGCAGGGTCGCCGCGAAGATGGGCCTGATGCAAGATGACGAAATCGGCCATGCTGGCCACCTCGATGTCCGGGGTGGCCGGCGCGCCTGCTGCCATTGGCGCCGGCGTGGCCCCCCAGCCGCCGACCGGCTTGCGTCGATTGATCCACAGGGTGGCGAGCCCCAGGGTTCGTGCCGGCACGATGTCGTGGAAGATGCTCTGCGCGGTGTGCAGGATGTCGGGCTTGCGGGTGCCGAAGGTGCGTTCGAGGTCGGCCAGCGCATGCTCGAAGTTGCGCAGGCTGGGCTTGTAGGAGCCGACGTCTTGGGCGGTGATGATGCGGTCGAAGGCGACGCCCAGCTTCTCGTTGCTGCGCGCGAAGGAGGCTCGGTCGACATTCGAGAGTATCACCAGCCTGTAGTAGCGCTTGAGGTACTGCAGCGAGGTCGCGCTGTCGGCGAAGGCCGGCCAGCGCCCGACCGATTGGCCGAACTCCGTCGCCTCGGCGGGCTTGGCCTCGATGCCCCACAGACCCGCCAGCCGGCGGTGCACCTCGGCCAGGATGTCGGGGTAGAGCTTGCCAGGCGTCTCCGCCTCGCAGGTCGCCTCCGTGGTGCCGAACACCTCGAGAATCGTGTTGTCATCGAGGTCGCGGCGCCCGTTGCGGTCCACCCACGGCCGCAGCTCGGCCAGGATGCCGCGCTCCCAGTCGATCAGCGTGCCGTAGCAATCGAAGGTCAGCGTGTTGAACTTGGTGACGTCGGGCATCGGGTTCTCCAGGTCTGCGGCCGGATCGGCAGGACGCGACCCTAGCGGCCGCGGCGCGGGATCGGGCACCAAATCCGCGGTGCCGTGCAGTGATATTCTCTGCCGGGGTACCCTCGAACAGTCATAAGGGCGCGCCGCGCCCACATTCTCCTCCCCAGCTTCGCTGCCACGGAGTGGACACATCTTCCGTCATCGCAGGGCAATTGCTCGTGGAAAGGAGGTTTCCGTCATCCCGAGCGGAGCCGCCCTTAGGGCGGCGCAGTCGAGGGACCTTTCTTGCTGGTGCTGCAACAAGAAAGGTCCCTCCACTACGCCTCGCTGCACTCGGCTCCGGTCGGGATGACGGGGGTGTTGGTCATATGTGAATGCGCTGCGTCATCGGCCAAGGGACATGAGATGTGTCCACTCCGTAGCAGCTTCGCTGGGGAGACGCCCAGCACGCCGGCGCGCACCACGATGCTGGGAAGATCGGGGCGGTCCCCGCCCCGATCTTCATAGGAGTTCCCCACCGGCCCGAGGGCCGACCCGCCGTGCCAAGAAACTGGCGGCAAGCCGCCAGTTTCTTACTAGGAGAGCAAGACGTCCTCCGCGAGGGCCTTGGGGGCAAATCGAGCACGAGCGCGGCGCGCGACATTGCAGCCGCCGCCGATGTACCATGCCACGGCAGCAATCAGCAGCTTCAGGGTCCGCAATGCCGATCGCCCACCCCTCCGTTGTCCTGGACAAGCACCCGGCACGTCGCGGCGATCCGTTGCTGCAGCCGTTCCGCCTGAAGGGCCTGACCCTGCGCAACCGCATCATGAGCACCAGCCACGCCGCCACCATTGACGAGGGCGGGCTGCCCAAGGAGCGCTACCAGCGCTACCACGAGGAGAAGGCGAAGGGCGGCATCGCGCTCACCATGTTCGGCGGCTCGTCGATGGTGGCCCGCGATTCGAGCTGGGGCGGCGGCCAGATCGACATGTCGAGCGACCTGATCATCCCCGACCTGCAGGCTTTCTCGACGCGCATCCACGGCCAAGGTGCTGCGATCATGTGCCAGATCTCCCATCTCGGCCGGCGCGCGACGTCGGCCGCCATGGACTGGCTGCCGAGCCTGGCGCCGAGCGCGATCCGCGAGCGCCGGCATCGCGACATCCCGCGCGAGATGGATCGCACCGACATCGACCGCATCGTCGCCGACTACGCCGCCGCCGCGGGGCGCTGCAAGGAGGGCGGGCTGGATGGCTGCGAGACCGTCACCGGCGGCCACCTGATCGGCCAGTTCCTGTCGCCGCGCACCAACCGGCGAACCGATTCCTTCGGCGGCTCGCTGGAGAACAGAGCCCGCTTTGGCCTGATGGTGCACGAGGCCATCCGCAAGCGCGTCGGCGACGGCTACATCGTCGGCATCCGCTTCGTGGTCGACGAGGATATCGAGGAAGGCATCGGCTTCGAGGAATGCCTGCGGCTCGCGCATCTGTTCGAGCGCGAAGGGCACATCGATTTCTTCAACGCCATCTTCGGCCGCATGGACACCGACCTGGCGCTGGCCGAGCACAATATGCCCGGCATGTCGCAGCCGCTGGCGCCGTTCCTGGCCAGGGTCGGCGCCTTCAAGCGCGCGGTCGGGCTGCCGGTCTTCCACGCGGCGCGCATCCCCGACATCGCCACCGCACGCCATGCCATCGCCGAGGGCCTGCTCGACATGGTGGCGATGACACGGGCGCACATGGCCGATCCGCAGATCGTCAACAAGCTGATGCGCGGCGAGGAGGATCGAATCCGGCCGTGCGTCGGCGCCTCGCACTGCATGTACAAGAAGCTCGCCTGCATCCACAACCCGGCGACCGGGCGCGAGCAGATGCTGCCGCAGATCGTGACGCCCTCGCCACGACCGGGCCGCAAGGTCGTGGTGGTGGGCGGCGGACCGGCCGGCCTGGAGGCGGCCCGGGTCGCCGCCGAGCGCGGCCACGATGTGGTGCTGTTCGAGGCGGCCAGCCGTCTGGGCGGCCAGCTGCTGCTGGCGGTGCGCGCGACCTGGCGGCGCGACCTCATTGCCATCGTCGACTGGCGCGCCGCCGAGCTGGCGCGCCTCGGCGTCGACGTTCGTCTCGATGCCTATGCCGGGGCCGAGGACGTGCTGCGCGAGCGACCCGATGCGGTGATCGTCGCCACCGGCGGCATGCCCGATACCGCATGGCTCGACGGTGCGGAGCACTGCACCACGGTCTGGGACATTCTCTCCGGCGCCGTCGCGGCCCGCGACGAGGTGATCGTCTACGACGGCACCGGCCGCCATCAGGCGGTCTCGTGCGCGCTGCACCTCGCGGAGCAGGGCCGTGCGGTGCAGTTCGTCACGCTCGACGACACCATGGGCCTGGAGATGGAATACAACGCCCGCGTCGTCTACCGGAAGCGCTTCGCCGAGAACGGTGTGCGTACCACCATCGACCACCAGCTCGAGCGCGTCCGGCCATCGGGCAACGGCCTGGTGGCGACGCTCCGTCACGAGCTCACGGGGACGACGATGGAGCTGCGCGCACCCCAGGTGGTGATCGAGAACGGCACCGTGCCGATGACCGAGACCTTCGATGCGCTGTGCGCCGGGGCGATCAATCGCGGCATCACCGACCTCGACGCCCTGCTTGCCGGCGAGCGGCAGAGACCGGCGCTGCCCGCCGACGGCGCCTTCGAGCTGCATCGCATCGGCGACGCGGTGAGCAGCCGCAGCGTCCACGCCGCCATCTACGACGCACTGAGGCTCTGCATGGCGCTCTAGCGGGCCGCCGGTGTATCTCGGAATGCGCAATCGCCCGCGGCGTCCTCGAATCGATGGAACTCGTCCGACAGTCATGAACGATCATCTTCAAGTGCGTCCGGGCGGCGCCGGGGCCGAACTCCGGCCGATGCACGCCGGCGACCTCGCGGCGGTGCACCATCTCGCGCAGCAGGTGTCGTGGCCGCACCGCCCGGAGGACTGCGCGCTGATGCTGCAGCTCGGCTCCGGCATCGTCGCCATCGACGCAGCAGCAGGTGCCGCCGTAGGCGTCGGCATGCGGTGGAGCTTCGGCGATGGCGTCGGCACCATCGGCATGATGCTGGTCGAACGCGAACGCCAGGGCAGGGGCATTGGCCGCGCGCTGATGACGTCGCTCATCGCCGACTCCGGCGCGCGGGCGCTGATGCTGAACGCGACAGCCGAGGGGCTCGGGCTCTACGAGAAGCTGGGCTTCGTGCCGACGGGGCTGGTTCGCCAGCACCAGGCGCGGTTTGCCGAAAGGCCCGTCTTGCCGGCTGTGCCGTCTGTCCCGCTGCGGCGCGCCGGCGCGGCCGACCACGCCGCCCTGTGCACCCTCGATGAAGCTGCCTTTGGTGCCGACCGCTCGGCGCTGATCCGGCGGCTGTTGGCGAATGGAGTCGCATGGCTGGTCGATGGCGCTGCGGCGGCAGCCGGCTTCGCCATCCTGCGCCCGTTCGGCCGCGGCATGATGATCGGCCCTGTCGTCGCGCCAGGCGAAGACGAGGCGATTGCCCTGGTGGCGGCTGCCGCCAGCGCTGCTCCGCCCGGCGTGCTGCGCATCGATATCCTGGCTCGGGCCGCACATCTCGGAGATTGGTTGACGGCGGCAGGGTTGCCGGCCGTCGACACGGTCACGACGATGCTGCGCGGCGACTGGCCGGCGGTGCCAAATGCGCCGCGGCGATTCGGCCTCGCCCTGCAGGCCATGGGCTGACGGCCGGGCATTCGCATACGGCGAAAAGTCCCTCGAATGCCCTGGGGTGACCGGGAGTCCTCTAAGAAAGAAAGCTCATGTCTCTGTACGAAGTCCTGGTAGTGGTCGCCCTCGCGGCCGCCGGAGGATATGCCTGTTTCCTCTACCGTTCCGATACCCGGTCGCCGGGGGCCCGACGATCCGAGGCCGCGGGCGAGCCGATGTTCGGCAGGACGCCGCGAAAGCCGACCGGAGACGGCGCGCAGCCCGGCTCCACGGCGGACTCTTCGGGCGAACGTCGAAAGTGATCTCCCCTATCGCCCTCGGTGACGCGCGGTGCCGGCAGGCTGCACAACAGTCCCGTCTTTTTCCATTTCCCGCCTGCGCGGAGGCCGATTGCGAGGTGATCGCTACCGTGGGTCGACGCGTGCCAGCCGTCCCAGGCCATCCTCGTTGAGGTCCTCGATCGTGACCTCGCTTGCCCGGCCATCCGGCCCGATCAGGAAATTCACCCCGACGCGCCAGCCAGGCGTCTCCACGAACGGCAGGTAAACGAACAGGTCGCGATTGAAGTGGACCAGCGGAAAGCGCTTGCCTGCGGGACCGAGCAGCAGGAACAGCGATCCACCCGACTCGACGACCCTGGCGTCGCCGACGTAGTCGTTGCGGAAATCTCCGACGTAGGCGGAGATCGGCAGGGCCGGCGCCACCGGTGCCGGCTGCGTCGCGTAGGCGAGGGCGCCTTTCATCGATGCCTTGAAGCCGGTCTCGTAGATCTCGGTCCAGTAGGCGACCCAGTCTCGCGTCGGCCCGCCGGCGAACGCCAGGTCGAGGAAGGTCGCGGCGATTCCCTCGGGCACGCCCGTCGGGAAGGCATTCGACAGGACGACGATGCCGAGCTGCTCGCCGGGGATGAGGCGGACGTAGGTGCGCGCCCCGGCGCTGAACGCGCCGGCGTGGCTCCATTCGACGCCGTGCTCGCGATAGTCGACGTTCCAGCCGAGGCCGTAGAACGAAGGCGTGCCGGTCCTCGGATCGATGCTGCGCACGATGGCGGGAAAATGCGCCTGCTCGAGCGCCGCCTTGGCGATCAGCTGGCGGCCGTCATGGTTACCGCTGGCCAGCAGCAGGCGAAGCCATTGCGCCAGGTCGCGCGCGCTCGAGCTGGCGCCGCCGGCCGGCGACTGGGCATCGGCGTTGCGCCGGGTGAAGGCGGCCCATGCGCCGTCGACCGGCACGTGCAGGGCGGCGCGATCGGCACGGCCGACGAAATCGCGATGGCGCGAGCTGGTCGAGCTCATGCCGAGCGGCCCGTAGAGCCGTTGCTCGGCGACATCCGCCCAGCTTCCGCCCGAGAACCTTGCCGCGGCGACCGCGCCCTCGGTCAGGCCGAAATTGCTGTAGGCGTAGCCGCTGCGGAAGGGGTAGGCCGGCCTGGCCAGGCGCAGGCGCTGCAGGATCTCGCCCTGGGTGTAGCCCAGCTCCTCGATGTCGTTGCCGATGTTGCCCGGCAGCCCGCTGCGATGGGCGAACAGGTCGCGCACCGTGACGGCGGCCGTCGCCAGCTCGTCGTGCAGGGCGAAGCCCGGGTCGATGTCGCGGATGCGGCTGTCCCAGGCGACCTTGCCGTCGCTCACCAGGGCGGCGACCACGGTCGAGGCCAGTGGCTTGGACACCGACGCGAGCTGGAAGACCGTGTCGACGGTGACGGGCTCCGGACTGCCGGCCTGGCGTACGCCACAGGCGTCGAGCAGGACGACGTCGTCGCGATGGACGATGGCGATCGAGAGCCCGGGCACGAGCTTCCTGTCCACGGCCTGTCGCGCGAGTTCCCTGAGCCTGGGCAGGGCCGCTGCAACCCTGTCCCGGCTCGACATCTGCGCAAACGCTGCCAGGGGCGCGAGCAGCGACGCGGCCCCGCCCAGCACCGCCCGCCGCAGCATCGAACGCTCCCGATCATCGCGGCGGGTCATGGGACGAAGCGCGGTTCGCATTGGAGGGCCATCGGCCCATCGTAGGGCCGGTATGGGGCGACCCCAAGGCAGGCCTTCCGCGATTGGTCGGTGGTTCGGTTTCTTGATAGGGAGATCGGGCAGGCCGGGCGATTGGCGATCCGGTGAGCGAGGGCGTCGAATGGCGTGGCGTGACCGTGCGGGGACAGTGTTCGAGTGCGAGAAGACGCCGGTCACGGCCGCGCGCGGCATGATCGTCACCAATCATCCCCTGGCGTCGGCAGCCGCGGCGGAAATGATCGCCTCGGGCGGCAATGCGATCGATGCCACCGTCGCGGCGTTGTTCACGCTGACCGTGGTCGAGCCGATGATGGTCGGCATTTTCGGCGGCGGCACGGCCCTGATACGTCTCGCCGACGGGCGGGAGATCGTGATCGACGGCCTGTCGACAGCGCCATCGTCGACCCGGCCCGACAGCTACAAGCCGGTGTCCGATACCTGGCCGACCTACATGGAGACCGAGGGATGGGCCAATCGGGTGGGGCCCAGGGCGATCGCCGTTCCCGGCAATCTCAAGGCCTGGTGCGAGGTCGCCGGGCGCTTCGGCCGGCTTGCTCTGGCGGATCTGATCCAGCCGGCCATCCGTCACGCCGCGCGGGGCTTTCGGGTCACGCCATACCTCGCCACCTGCATCGCCGACACCGCCTTCGACCTCGTGCGCGACGGCGCCATTGCGTCGGTCTTTCTGCCGGGGGGCACGCCGCTCGCTGCCGGCGAGCTGCTCGTCCAGGCCGACTATGCGGAGACCCTGCGCGGCATCGCCGAGCTCGGTCCATCCCACCTCTATGGCGGCGTGCTCGGCCGTCGCGTGGCGTCCTGTCTCGAGGCGGCCGGCTCGTTCCTGCGCCTCGAGGATCTCGAGCGCTACGCGACGATCCAGCGCGAGCCGGTACGCGGGACCTATCGCGGCGTCGAGATCGTCGGCCCGCCGCCGCCCTGCTCGGGCGGGGCCCACACCATCCAGATCCTCAACATGCTGGAGGCGTTCGATGTCGGCGGCCTGGGCTTCGGCACGCCCGCGACGGTGCATCTCGTCCTCGAATGCCTGAAGATCGCCGCTGCCGATCGACGCGCCGCCACGGCGGATCCGGCCTTCGTCGATGTTCCCCTGGCGAAGCTGATCTCCAAGGCCTATGCCGCCGAACGCCGGGCGGAGATCCGGACCGACCGCGCCGGCACGTTCGACTCGCGCGTGCTGTCGAACGAATCGCACAACACCACGCACGTGACCATCGCCGACGCCGAGGGCAATGTCGTCACCTCGACGCAGACCATCAACAGCCTGTTCGGCGCGCGCATCATGATCCCCCGAACCGGCATCATCCCGAACAACTACATGCTGCTGTTCGACCCGCATCCCGGTAACGCCTTGTCGCTGATGCCCGGCAAGCGGATCACCAGCGGGATCACAGCGCTGATCGGCAAGCGCGACGGCAAGCCGCTGTTCGCGCTCGGCCTGCCCGGCGCTCACCGCATCCCGGCGGCAGCGATGCAGGCGGTGCTCAACATCGTCGACCACGGGATGAGCCTGCAGGAGGCGGTCGAGGCGCCGCGCGTCTTCACCCAGGGACAGGAAGCCGAGATCGAGAAAGGCTTCGCCCGGAAGGTACACGCGGGCATGGCGGCGCTCGGCCACTCAGTCGTCGCGGTCGATCATGTGGCGGGAGGAATGTGCGCCATCGCCTTCGAGGTCGATGGCACGATGACCGGCGCCGCCTGCTGGCGGGCGGACGGCACGCCGCTCGGGCTGGGCGGCGGTCTCGCGCGCAAGGGCACGCACTTCTTCACCGATCCGCGCGGGATCGCCGCGCGCGCCGCCGCGGCGAAAGCGTGACGACGCGGCGGAAGCCGATGCGGTCCAGGGCTTGCGACAAGAAAAGTGCTGCAATCGGATCGGCCGGAAGTGCAGTAGAATTGGCGTCGTACCAAACGAAGCGCTTGTCTTGTCACTGACCCCAATCGAGCCGGACGACATCGAGGCGCTGGCGACGGGCGCCTGGATTCTCGGCGCCGGCGGCGGCGGCAATCCCTACCTCGCCCGTCTCAACCTGCGTCTCTTGTACGAGGCCGGCACGCGGGTCTCGCTGCTCGATCCGAAGGCGCTCGCCGACGACGACCCTGTCGCTGTCGTGGCGAGCGTCGGGGCGCCGCTCGTCGGCCGCGAGCGGCTGTCGGATCCGCAGCTGGCGACGCGGCCGCTGCTCGCCCTCCAGGATCATCTCAAGGGCGCCTTCCGTGCCGTGATGTCGGTCGAGGTCGGCGGCACCAATGCCTTGCAGCCGCTCATGGTGGCCGCGATGACCGGCCTGCCGGTGGTCGACGCCGATTCGATGGGACGCGCCTTTCCGGAGGCGCAGATGGCGAGCTTCGCCATCGCCGACCTGCCCATGCTGCCGCTTGCATTGTCGGATGTCCGGGGCAGCGACGTGATCATCCCGCGCGCCGCGAACCCGGGCTGGATGTCGCGGATCGCGCGCAAGGCGCTCGGCGAGATGGGGGCGGTCGCCGCCACCTGCCGCGGGCCACGGACAGGCCGCGAGATCAAGGCGTACGGCATCCTCTACAGCACGACCAAGGCCATCCGCATCGGCCGTGCTGTCCACGCGGCGCGCCGCCGCCGGGACGATCCGATTGCCGCCCTCGTCGAGGCGGAAGCGGGCGTGCTGCTGTTCAGAGGCAAGGTCCTGGACATCAGCCGGCGCACCACCGACAGCTTCCTGCGTGGCCGCGCCCGCATCGAGGGAGCCTACGGCGATCGCGGGTCGATCCTCGAGGTCGAGTTCCAGAACGAGTTCGCCGCTGCCTGGCGCGACGGCGAAGTGGCCGTGACGACACCCGACATCATCTGCGTTCTGGACAGCGAGTCCGGCGAGGCGATCGGCACGGAGATGATCCGCTACGGCCAGCGCGTCAGCGTCATCGTGCTGCCGCCGCCCGCCATCTTCCTGACGACACGGGGTCTCGCCGCCACCGGGCCCCGCGCGTTCGGTTACGACTTCGACTACACAACAGTGCTCGCCGACCAGGCGAAGGGCCTTTCGGTCCGCGGGGGCCCGTCGGAAGCGAGGTGATCTCGACGAGTCGAAGGGCTGGAAGGTGCCGCTGCCGCTTCTGGTCCTAGTCGACGTAAGCGATTGCCTGCTGCGTGCTCAGGAACTTCTCGCGCAGATGACCGCCAGAGGTGGTTGGCGGGTACTTCGGCGGGTTGGTGGCGCTGGCGCAGCCCGGCAGGCAGGACACGACGGCGTCGTAGTTGGGATTGTGGAAGAAGACGAGGGACTGGCGGCGGCTCTCGGCGGCGCGGTCGGGCGGTGGATTGACGACGCGATGCAGGGTCGAGACCCAGCGATCGTTGGTCCAGCGCGCCATCATGTCGCCGATGTTGACCACGAAGCAGTCGGGGACGTGGGGCACGTCGAGCCATGCGCCGGTCTTGCCCTGCACCTGCAGGCCGCCGGGCCGGTCCTCCGTCTTCAGGATGGTCAGGCTGCCGTAGTCGCTGTGCGCTCCGGCCCGGAGCTGACCTGGCGCCGGCGGAACCTGCGGCGCAGGATAGTTGCGCACCCGCAGACGGCTGATGTGGCGATCGATGCTGCTGTCGAAATAGTCCTCGGGCAACTCGAGGGCCAGCGCGAACAGATTCATCAGGTCGGCTGCCAGCCTGGACATCACCCGAAAGTAGCTCTCGTAGACCGATCGCAAGCCCGCCGGCCGTTCCGGCCACAGGTTCGGTGCGAAGTGTCGGCCGGCCGCCGGCGCGGTGTAGTAGGGCGTGTCGGCGACGTCGATCGGGCCGATCATCAGGCTCTCGTTCAGGTCGCCGTCGGCGTTGCCGCCGCGGCTGCGCACCAGGACCTCGGCCTTGAAGGGGATGTAGCCGCGCGTCACATCGGGCGCCGGCCGGACGATGCGCATCTTCTCCTCGACCGGCAGGTCGAAGAAGGCGCGGCTGGTGGCGTCCACCGCGGCGATCAGGTCGGCATCGACGCCGTGACCGGAGATCACCATGAAGCCGATGTCGCGGCAGATCCGGTCGACCTGCGCCGCCAGGACTAACCGGGCATTCCCGTCTCCCTGGCGGAAGGGTGAGATGTCGAGGACAGGAACCGCAGCCAGAGTCATTGCAAGCTCCCCTGAAATGCACCGGGGCGCGCCACGCCAGTGGCGCGATCGCGGTCGTCATGCGGAAAGCGCGCCACTGGAGTGGCGCGTCCCCGGCCATGAGCTGCTTCCACGCACCGTCACGGCGCCGTGGCGTTAGCTGCGCGAGAGGGCTCCCCTGGAATCGGCGAGCTGTCCGGAGCAAGCCATGTGCCAAGGCACGCTGTTTGCTCGGAGGGTCCTTGCCGCCGGGAGGCCGTCATGACCGAAGCCGATTTCATGCGCTACGCCATCGAGCTGAGCCGCCGCAAGATGCAGGAGATCGGCGCGGCCCCCTTTGCCGCCGTCATCGTCAAGGACGGGAAGATCGTCGGCGAGGGATGCAACACGGTGCTGCTCGACCACGATCCCACGCTGCATGGCGAGGTCGCGGCCATCCGTGATGCCTGCCGGCGCCTCGGCACGTTCGACCTGTCGGGCTGCGACATCTACACCAGCTGCGAGCCCTGCGAGATGTGCGTCGCCGCCATCTGGTGGGCGCGCCTCGACCGCGTCTTCTATGCCAACGCGCTGGCCGACACGGCGGCGATGATGCCGATCGACGGCCTGACCCACGATGTCGGGCAGCCGATCGGCAAGCGCTCGATCCCGGCCCGCCAGCTCATGGCGGGGGAAGCCTTCGCCGTCATCAAGGAGTGGGTCGATAGCGGCCAATCGGCCGCGCTGATGACCCGCCCGCAGCGCTGATCGCGGCGCAGAGAAGAGAAAAGGGAAGAAGCCATGTCCACGCTCATCCGCCAGGCCAGCATCATCGCCATGGACCAGGAGCACGGCAGCACGCCATTCGTCGGCGACATCCTCGTCGAGGCGGACCGCATCCGCGCGATCGGTCCGGACCTTGGGCCCACCGCGGCGGATACCGTGATCGATGGCCGCGACCGGCTGGTCATCCCGGGGCTCGTCAACGGTCACCTGCATTCCGGCGAGGCGCTGTTCAAGGGTCGCTACGACAACATGCCGCTCGAGCTCTGGATGCTCTATTGCTACCCGATCCTGGGCGGAAAGCCGCCGAGCGAGCGCCTGATCTATCTGCGGTCGATGGTCGTGGCGATGGAATCGCTGAAGAACGGCGTGACCACCGTCGTCGACGATGTCTACGAGCTCGGCGGACAGTCGCTGGACCAGCTGGGCCAGGTCTTCCAGGCCTATGACGATGCCGGGATGCGCGCCAACGTCTCTGGCCACATCATGAACCGGCCGTTCCTCGATACGATCCCGTTCGCCCACGAGATGCTGCCGGCCGACCTGCAGGCCAAGGCGAATGCCCTCGCCGTGCCCGGCGTGAGCGACTATCTCGATTTCTGCAAGGCCGCAGCTTCCCGCTTCCACGACCGGTCGGGCCGGCTCCGCTTCATGATCGCGCCGTCGGCGCCGCAGCGTTGTACCGAGCCCCTGATGCTGGCGGCCGACGAGCTGGCGCGGTCGATCGGATCGCCGTTCCATACCCACATCCTGGAAACCAAGACTCAGGCCGTGACCGGCCCCGAGTTCCACGGCAAGACGCTGATCCGCTACATGCACGATCTCGGCCTGCTGCACTCGGGCACCACGATCGCCCATTCGATCTGGGTGACCGACGAGGACATCGCCCTGATGGGCGATGCCGGCTGCTCGATCGTGCACAACGTCATCTCCAACCAGAAGCTCGGCGCCGGCATCGCGCCGCTGCGCAAGCTGCTCGATGCCGGGGTCAACGTCGCGCTCGGCTCGGACGGCATCTGCAGCAACGACACGGCCCGCATGTTCGACGTGATGCACGCGGCGGGGCTCCTGCACTCGGTCAGCTCACCCGACTACGACACCTGGATCGCCGCGTCCGAGGTGCTGGCGTGCGCGACCATCATGGGGGCCAAGAGCGCCCTTCTCGGGCACGAGACGGGGTCGCTGGAAGCCGGCAAGAAAGCCGACATGGTGATCCTCGATCTCAACAGCGCTTCGTTCACGCCGCGCAACGACCTGCGCAATCATCTGGTCTATTGCGAGAACGGCAGCTCGATCGAGTGGGTGATGGTGAACGGCGAGGTCGTGGTGAAGGACGGCCGGCTGGTCCGCGTCAACGAGGCCGACCTGTTGGCGGAGTTGCGCGAGGAATGGGCCGCCTACCGACCGGCCCACGCCGCCATCGAGGCGGAGAACGCGGTCTTCCATCCCTATTTCGCCGCCATCCACAAGCGCTGCACCAGCATGGATGTCGGGATCAACCGCTACGGCAGCGACATGCCGGCCTGGAAGGGCCACAACCGGCGCCTCAATTGACGGATCGTCATTGGTTGAAGCACCAAAGAATGACCTCACCCTGAGGAGCGGCCGCAGGCCGAGTCTCGATTCGGGCGAAGTAACCTTCGCCCTTTGGTCGGCAACCAACGTGCCTCACCCCACCCTTCGAGACGCCACGCTAGGCGTGGCTCCTCAGAGGACGTGACTTTATTGAATTCTGTCGTCCCTCTCCTGTCATCCTGAGCGCAGCGAAGGATCTCATCGCCAGAAGTTCCAAAGTACACTCGTACCACGCGGCGATGAGGTCCTTCGCTGCGCTCAGGACGACAGAAAAGTTCGCGGCAGCGACCTCATCAATCGCCCAAAAGCGACTATCGAAAAAGTCACAGGCTCTCAGGGTGAGGTTTCCACTTGAAGCAATCACGCTCTAGCTGGTGGCCGAGCGGTAGCGCGACAGCAGGATCGGGAACAGCAGCAGCTCGACGCCGATCAGGGACAGCACCGACAATCCGAACACGATGCTGCCCACCGCGTTCAGCGACGGATCGACCGAGCCCACGATGTAGGCATAGACGGCGACCGGCAGGGTCTGCTCGAAGCCGGAGACGAACCAGGCGATGATGAACTCGTCGAAGGAGAAGGTGAAGGCGAGGAGCCAGCCGCCGGCAATCCCGGGAAGCGTGAACGGCAGAACGACCTTGTAGAGCGTCTGCAGGTCGGTCGCACCGAGATCCCAGGCGGCTTCCTCGAGCGAGGCAGGCATCTGGCCGAGTCGCAGCTGGATCACCGCCATGGCCGGCGCCGTCACGATGACCACGTGGGTCAGGATCACGCTCAGCAGCTGGCCCTGCAGGCCGATGCGCGACAGCAGGCCCAGGAAGGCGACCCCGAGGATCAGCGGCGGGATCAGCACGGGAAGGACCAGCAGGACCGAGAAGGCGCCCTGGCCGCGAAACCGGAAGCGGTGGAGGGCATAGGCGGCGAGAAACCCCAGGATGCAGCCGCCTGTCGCCGCCAGCGGCGAGACGATCAGGCTGTTGCGCAGGGCTTCCAGCAGCGTCCCGTCGGTGAACAGCTTGCCGTACCATTGCAGGGTCCAGCCTTGCCCCGGGATGCTGGCGAACTGTCCCTTCTGGAACGAGAACACGATCATGGTGGCGATCGGCAGCACCAGGAAGAGGTAGCCGATCGCCATGTACAGGCGGCCGGCGACTCGCCACCAGCGACCGTCGGCGGCAAGCGGATCGGGCCGTATGACGGACGCCATCTCAGCCCGCGTCGATCTTGTTGCGGTCAGCCAGCGCCGCGCCGGCCGCCAGCATCAGGATCATGACCAGCACCAGGATCATCGCCAGGGCCGAGGTCCGCGGCAGGTTGGTCGAGCTCGCGTACTCGCTCATGATCATGTTGGAGAACAACGGAACCGAGCCCAGGACCGATTTACCGGCGCCGCCGCCCAGCAGCGCGCCCGCGAGCACGTCGCCGAAGCTCACGATGGCGGCGAAGCTGGCGCTCACCAGCAGCCCGGTCCGGCTCATCGGCAGGATGACGCGGCGAAAGGCCTGCCAGCGCGTGGCGCCGAGATCGCGCGCTGCCTGGATCAGGTCGCGATCGATGTTGGCCACGGTGACGTAGAGGATCACGATCAGGATCGGGGCCAGATAGTGGATCAGCCCGATCCTTGTCGCTGACTGCGTATAGATCAGGCTGACCTGGAAGCTCTCCAGACCGGCCCAGGCGAGGCCGGAGTTGATGATCCCTTTGTTGGCCAGCAGGATCTGCCAGGAAAAAAGGCGCAGCACGTAGCTGCTCCAAAATGGGGCAACCGCCAGCATAAGAAGCAGGCGATGGCGCGACAGCGGCGCCAGATAGACGATCGCCAGCACCATCGGATAGCAGACCAGCACGGCCAGGAAGGCGGTGCTGAGGGACACCCACAGCGACTGCGCGATGGCCAGCGCATAGTTCGACTTGGCGAACATGTGCTGGGCGATGTCGAGGTAGTTCTCGAGCGAGAATGCCGGGACGACCTGGAAGTCCTCGACCAGCCAGAATCCAAGCATGATGAGAAAGGCGAGCGGGGCCACGAAGAAGGCAGCCGAGTAGAGCAGAGGCAGCCCGATCCCCAGGACCTTCATCGGGCTCGTGACTTTGCCGCTGCCCGCCTCCGGCACGGCACCGGGCAGGGCCCCGCTGGCGAGGGACGCGACCACGATCAGGCTCCCAGCGCCACGTACGACCGGCCTCCCGGGATGTTCTCGACACCCGGCACGATGCCCGGCCGCAGGACGACGGTGTCGCCGGGCGACCAATAGAGCTGCATTGCCATGTTGATGGCGGTCCGTTCGGTCTGGCTGAACGGCTCCTGCGCCACCATCTTCACTTCGACGCCTGCCGCGGTCTCCAGATGGTAGATCACCTGCGAGCCTGTGAACTCCCGTCCGGACAGGACGGCATTCAGGCTGTTCTCGGCCACGGTGCCGGCCGGCTTGCTCCCGATCTTGTCGGCCTGGACCACGAGCGAAACAGTGGAGCCTTTGCCGGGCGGCCGCTCACCCGCAGCGGCGCTGATGACGGCGTCGGCGCACTGCACCTTGATCAGCCCGCCTTCCACGTCGACGACCTTGCCGTCGAAGATGTTGTTGCTGCCGACGAACTCGGCCACGAAGTGCGTCTTCGGTTGGGTGTAGATCTCCTCGGGCGGCCCGTACTGCTCGATCCGGCCCCTGTTCATCACCACGACCCGGTCGGCCATGGAGAAGGCCTCGCTCTGATTGTGCGTGACGTAGAGGAAGGAGATTCCGAGCCGTTGCTGCAGGCGCTTCATCTCGCTCTGCATGCGGATGCGCAGATGCGCGTCGAGCGCGCTCAGCGGCTCGTCGAGCAGCAGGATCTCCGGTTCGGTGACGAGCGCACGGGCAATCGCGACGCGCTGCTTCTGTCCACCCGAGAGCTGGCCGATGCGGCGGTCGAGGAACTGGCCGAGCTGCACCAGGTCGGCGATCTCGTCGACCTTGGCCTTGACCTTCGCCTTGTCGTGCCGACGCAGCGTCAGGCCGAAGGCGATGTTCTGGCGCACGTTGAGATGGGGAAACAGCGCGAAGTTCTGCCACACCAGGCGGGTGCTGCGCTTGTGGACCGGCAGCGCCGAGATGTCCTGGCCGCGCAGCAGGAGCTGGCCGCTCGACATCGATTCGAGGCCGGCGACGATGCGCAGCAACGTGGTCTTGCCGCAACCGCTCGGCCCCATGATGGCGACGAACTCGCCGCGCTCGATGGCGAGATCGACGCGCTCGAGGGCGACGAAATCGCCGAAGCTCTTGGCGATGCCGCGAAGCTCGAGATCGACCTGCGGCGGGGCAATGTCGGAAATCGCGTTCATGCGGATAGCGGCGCCATTGAACAGGGCCGCTCTTCTCTTGTCATCCTGAGCGCAGCGAAGGATCTCATCGCCAGAAGTTCCAAAGTGCACGCGTACCAAGCGGCGATGAGGTCCTTCGCTGCGCTCAGGACGACAGAAAAATTCGTACTCCGAGAAACTCCGGGAGGTTGCCTCTTCATCAGGATGAAGATCTTGTTGGGCCTTCGGCTAAAGTCAGCGCCCATGGGGGCACCTGCCGGCACCTCGCCCTCACCCCTTGCTGGTCTTGAACTCGTTGTAGATCGCGATCCAGGCCTTGTCCGGCTGCTTCACCGGCAGGCCGCGCGGCACACTCTTGTCGATCAGCGTCTCGACCAGCATCTTGCCGGGGTTCTTCGGATCGGGAACGTAGCTCATCAGCTTGGTCTGCTCCTCGTTCCAGAACTTGGTGACCTTCATGTTCGGCGCCCGCGCCTTGAATCCCTTGGTGTAGACGAGCTCGGACTGGACGCGCGCGCCGCTCATGTACTCGATCCACTTGAGCGCCAGCTCCTTGTTCCTGCTGTCGGCGCAGAGCGCGGCGGCCTCGCTCCAGCGGATACTGCCCTCGTCGGGCACGGTCGAGGCGAAGTTCTTGTGGCCGGCGCCGATCAGGGTGATCTCCATGTCGCCGGTCGGCGTCACCCAGGCGTCCTCGTTGATCAGGGCGTTGACCAGCCCTTGATTCTGCTCGCTGAACACGCTGATCTGCGGGCGCAGCTTGAACAGCCACGCCTTCACCTTGGCGAGGTCGCCGTCGGAGATGTCGTAGGGCGTCTGGTTGTTGGGCATCACGGCCAGGCTGGCGTTGCTCATGTTCGGCAGGTACCAGTCGAACAGCGCCACCTTGCCCTTGTATTTGGGCAGGAACAGCGAGTTCCAGGTCTTCGCCTCTTCCTCGGTCATGTACTTGGTGTTGTAGGACAGGCCGTAGAAGCTGAAGCGTGTCGGAACAGCCCACATCTTGCTGTCCGGCGCGCGCAGCGGCGCGAAGTCGCGGTACTTGGGATGGTAGTCGGCGAGGTTGGGAAAATCGGCCGGCTTCAGTGGATCGAGCGCCTTCTGGGCCGTCAGCTTCTGGACATACTCGGCGTCGCTGATGATGGCGTCGAACGTGCCTTTCGGCGATTGCGCGAAGAACTGCAGCATCTGCTCGCCGCCGATGTAGGTCTTGAACTCGACCTTGCAGTCGTTCTTCTGCTCGAACTCCTCGATGACCGGCTTCTCCTCGTAGCCCGGCCAGCACAGCACCCGCATGCGGCCGGCGGCGTGAGCCGTGCGGCTGAAGATCGTGAGCCCGCTCGACGCGGCGACGCCGGCAGCCGTCGCGGCTCCGAGAAATCCGCGTCGTGTCGTCTTCGCGCCGAACGACCTGATTGGAGTGACGCCCTGCTTTCGTGTCGCCATGTCCGCCTCCTCGATCGCTGATCGACGTACCTGCCGCTTGTGCAGGCAGCCCTTCGGATGCCGAGATACGACGCAAATTCCGTGCCGCGGATGACGGATGATCATCAATGGGCGTGGCCGTAGCGATGGATGTGGTACGGCGCCTTGGACAACCCGACGCAGAAGCTTCCGACCAGGCCTTCGAGCTGCGCGCCGAGCGCCTTGGCGCCCTCGTTCAAGTTCGCTAGCTGCGCGCGGGCGGCCTCGCAATCGCGCGCCAGCCTGGTCATGTCGCAGCCGACCTTGCGCCCGCGCTCCACCACCATTTTGCCGCCGACCATCACGGCATCGACGCTGGTACCGTCCTCGGTCAGGACCAGCTGGTTGGTGGGGTCGTTGATCGGGATCCAGTTCACCTTCTCGAGATCCAGGAAGACGATGTCGGCCTTGTAGCCGGGCAAGAGGCGACCGATCTTGTCGAAGCCGAGTGCCCGCGCGCTGCCGACGGTCGCGGCGTTCAGCACTTCCTCGGAGCGCAGCCACCTCGTGTAGTCCGGCCCCTGCACGTTCGACACCATCGAGGCGCAGTGCATGGCTTCGTACATGTTCTGGTTGTCCGAGCAGTTGGCGGAATCGGTGCCGATGCCGAGATTGACGCCGAGCTCCAGCAGGCGCCGGGCGTTGGCGATTCCCGACCCGAGGCGCATGTTGCTTCCCGGATTGTGGGCGACCGAGCAGCCGTGATCGGCCAGCCGCCGCATGTCGTCGTCGTCGAGCCAGACGCCGTGGGCCACGGTGAAGTCCGGCCCCAGCAGCCCCAGCTTGTCGACATGGGCGGTGAGCGTCGTTCCGTAGCGCTTCAACGCGGACACCGCCTGAACCTTCGACTCGGCCACATGGCTGTGCAGGACGACTCCATAGTCGCGCGCCAGTCGCGCCGAGCCGACGATCAGGCCGTCGCTGCAATGAAGGGGAATGATCGGGGCGACACCGAGCCGGACCTGCTCGCGATCGTGCTTCCAGCCGTGCAGGGACTCCCGCATCATCGCGAGCGTGCTCTCGTAGGGCGCCTCGTCGTAGGCGGCGACCTCGCGGCGCAGCCGGTCGGGCAGGGACTCCAGCAACCCGGGTATGGCCTGGTAGAAGGAGAGATCGGCCAGCATGGGCGCCACCACGGCGCGCATGCCGGCATCGGCATAGGCCTGGCCGATGGCGCTGATCTCCTCGACCGAGGCGGTCGGATAGCCGAACGTCAAGTCGTAGGCGGCCGTGCAGCCCTTGAGGAGCATCTCCACGGCGCCGAGATAGGTGTTGAGGTACTTGTACTCGAGGCTCTGGTTGGCCATGAAGCCGGCCGCGCCGACCCACAGGAGCTCGAGCGACCAGCGATCCGCCGTGCCCTTGCTGAGATTGCCCATGCCGTGGGTATGCGCATTGATGAGGCCGGGATGGAGCAGCCGCGCCCCGGCATCGAGCAGGCGCGCGCCGGACGGCGCCGGCATGCCGGGCGGGCCAATCTCGGCGATGCCGTCGCCGATCACCAGGATGTCCGAAGGCGCGGCGGTGTGGCGGTCTGCGTCGATCAGCCGACCGCCGCGAATGATGATCTTCTCTGGGCTGGGCACGGCGACGCTCCGATGGAGGACGGGCATCGTGCCGCGCAGCAAGCAGCGTGCCACTTGCCTGGCTCGAGAATATAGCCAGCAGTTTGCAAGGACTCGTTTGATCTCCTGCCGCGGATGAGCTCAGCCACAGATGAACACGGATGCACACAGATCGCTCGAGGCGCGAGGTTCAGGCTGTGGCTCTCGACGCGGGCCTGCCGACCTTCGTCAATTGGCAGAGGCACACTCGCATTGGGCATCTGTGTTCATCCGTGTTGATCTGTGGCTACTCTCTTCGGCGGACGGTGCGCGGCGGCCCAACCCAGCAGTAGAGCTCCCAAAGATTGTCGTCGGGATCGCTGAAATAGGCGGCATGGGCGTGCCACGGATAAGTCCGCGGCGGCGACCGGAAGACGACGCCGCGTGCGGCAAGATGGCCATAGGCGTCATCGACCGCTACCGTCGAGTCGAGGCGGATGGCCAGCATCGCATGCGGTCCGCGGCGCGGCCCCTCGGCGAAGGCGAGGGCACGCCGGACATCCGTCTCCTCCCACAACGCCAGGATCGTGCCCTCCATCCAGAACTCGGCGAAGCCGCTATCGAGCCGCTTCAGCTCGAGATCGAGCTTGTCACGATAGAAGGCGATCGCACGCTGCAGATCGGACACGAACAAGGCGACGTCGGTTATTCCCTTCAATCCAGCCAGAGACATGGTAGCCAACTCCCGTCCGCTGCTGCCGCCCAAGCAATCTCCTTGCCGGCGGTCTGGCCTCGGTCTTGCTGCGAACGATGGGTGAGGCAATGAAACGGAGACGACGCACGCCATGCTCGACCTGATCGTGCGGAACGCCACCCTCGGCGACGGCCGGCGTGGCATCGATGTCGGTGTGCAGGCGGGGCGCATCGTGGCGGTCGAGCCGAACCTGCAGGCGACGGCGGGCCAATCGATCGACGCGCAGGGCCTCCTGCTCTCTCCTCCCTTCGTCGACTCGCATTTCCACATGGATGCGACCCTGTCGGTCGGCCTGCCGCGCCGAAACCGTTCCGGGACCCTGCTCGAAGGGATCGCGCTGTGGGGCGAGCTGAAGCCGACCCTGACCGGGGAAGCGATCGTCGAGCGGGCGCTGGCCTATTGCGATTGGGCAGTGGCGCAGGGCCTGCTGGCGATCCGCAGCCACGTCGACGTCTGCGATCCTCGCCTGCTGGCGGTCGACGCGCTGCTCGAGGTCAGGAAGAAGGTGGCGCCGTACATCGATCTGCAGCTGGTCGCCTTTCCCCAGGATGGCCTGTTTCGCTTCCCGGGAGCGCTGGATCTGCTGAAGGAGGCGCTCCGCCGAGGGATCGACGTCGTGGGCGGCATCCCTCATTTCGAGCGCACGATGGAAGACGGCCGCGCGTCGGTCCGCACGCTGTGCGAGATCGCGGCGGCCGAGGGGCTGCTCGTCGACATGCACTGCGACGAGACCGACGATCCGATGTCGCGCCACGTCGAGACGCTGGCCGCGGAAGCCGTGCGCCTCGGCCTGCAGGGACGCATCGTGGGATCGCATCTCACCTCGATGCACAGCATGGACAACTACTATGTCTCGAAGCTCATTCCCCTGATGGCCGAGGCGAATCTCGGCGTGATCGCCAATCCGTTCGCCAACATGGTGCTGCAGGGGCGGCACGACAGCTACCCCAAGCGGCGCGGCATGACCCGCGTGCCCGAGCTGATGGCGGCGGGGCTCACTGTGGCGCTCGGCCAGGACAGCACGATGGACCCATGGTAAGGCCTCGGCAGCGGCGACATGCTCGACGTCGCCCACATGGCGATCCATGTGGCGCAGATGACCAGCCTCGATGCCATGGCGGCGTGCTTTGCGGGGGTGACCGGGAACGCCGCGCGGCTGCTCCACCTCGACGGCTATGGCCTCGCTGCAGGCTGCAAGGCCGACATGGTCCTGCTGGACGCGAACGACCCGGTCGAGGCGATCCGGCTGCGTGCCACTCGCCTCAAGGTCATTCGCGCCGGCAAGGTCATCGCCGACGCCCCGAGAGCCCGCACGTCCCTCACCCTGCCCGGCCGTCCCGCCGAGATCTCGTTCTCGTGGCCGCCGAAGGCGTAAGTTAATCCTCTCCTCCCCAGCTCCGCTGGGGAGACCCCCAGCACGCCGGCGCGCACCACGATGCTGAGAAAATGGTGGCGCTGCGAGAGGGAAGCTCATGGCTGGGAGCGCGCCACTCCAGTGGCG
>JALHMO010000068.1:0-7002 GCA_022844015.1 Reyranella sp.
AGGCTGGTCTCGCCCTCGACGTAGCCGAGATAGCTCTTGTCATCGGACGACAGCCCGAGCAGCGGCTCCCACTGCTCGCGCGTCAGGTAAGCCGCGCCAGCCAGCAGCACCGCCAGAAATGCGACGATCGCTCGTGCCGGCGGGCGCTTCATGGCCGACCGTCGGGGACGGGCCGTAGCGCGTGCAGCATCAGGTCGGCGTGATGGCGCGCCAGGCCGCGCACGTCGAGCTTCTCGCCGCCGAGCGGCTCGAACACCGTCTTCCAGACCATGCCGAGCAGCATGGGCGCGACCAGCGAACGCACGGTGAAGCCCGGATCGACCCGGCGGAACTCGCCGCTGGCGACGCCCCTGGCGACCAGGCCTTCGAACAGCGGCAGGCCCCGACCGATCACCTCCTTCAGGTAGAAGCGCCCGATCTCGGGGAAGGCACGCGACTCGGCGATCACCAGCTTGGCGATCGAGGCCATCGGCGTCTCCTCGACCCGGCTCGCCATGAACTCCAGGATGGCGGGGATCAACGCCGCCACCGGCCCGCGATGGCTCTTTGCCAGCGTCTCGACCATCCCGATGTTGGCGCCGATGGTCTGCCGGATGACGCCCTGCAGAAGGGCCGTCTTGTCTTCGAAATAGAGATAGATCGCCGCCTTGCTCAGTCCCGCCCGCTCGGCGACGTCGTCCAGCCGGGTGGCCGAGAAGCCCTTCTCCACGAACAGCGCCAACGCGGCCCCCAGGATCTCTCCTGGCCGCTCGGCGGGCGCGCGACGCTGCTTCGTGGGCTTTCTCATTGTTATTACTTACCAGTCAGTTAGTTAACAGTCAAGCAAGATGCAGCATGTGAAATGGATCCTCATAAAGATCGGGGCGGGCACCGCCCCGATGTTCCCCGAATCGTGGTGCGCGTCGGCGGGCTGCGCGTCTCCCCCGTCTCACGGGCAGGGTTATCGATACGGCAAAACACCGTCATCCCGAGCGGAGCCGCCCGAAGGGTGGCGTAGTCGAGGGCCTTTCTTGCTGATCCCGCAACAAGAAAGGTCCCTCCACTACGCCGCGCTGCGCTCGGCTCCGGTCGGGATGACGGAGAAAAGGCGATACACGCGATAGCCCTCCCCGATTGCGGGCGATCAGACGAAGCGCTCGCGCCGGTGCCGCCGCTTCGGGCGACCGTCATCTGCGCAGGAGCGCTGCGGCCGCCTGCGCCACGGTCGGATAGGTCGGGTCCTGGCCGTCGACGCCGGGCGGCAGCCCGCGCTCGATGTCCTGCTTCACCCGGTCGCGCAGATTGCCGAAGACGAGCCGGATGCCGCGCTTGGCCAGATCGCCATCGAGCTCGACCAAAGTCTCGCAGCCGGACAGATCGACGTCGTGAATGGCGGCGCCGTCGATCACCACGCCGGTGATCGGCTCCTTCGCTTCCTCGACCAGGGTCTCCACCCTGTCGCGAAACAGCGTGCAGTTGGCGAAGAACAGCGGCGCGGAGAAGCGATAGACCAGCAGTCCCGGCACCGCAGCGGCATCGGGACGATAGGCCGGCTCGTGCCACGTGCCGTCCGGCGTCCGGCCGAGGACCGCGTCGGGCGGAAAGGCGAGCGCGCGCAAAAGCAGGACGATCGCAAAGACGACGCCGATCAGGATGCCTTCGAGGACGCCCAGCGCAATCACGCCGGCCAGCGTCACCAGCGCGGCGGCAAGGCTGATGCCGCGAAAGCGCCACAGGCGGGCAAACTCGGCGAAATCGCACAGGCCCCAGGCCGAGGCGATCAGGATGCCGCCGAGCACGGCGGACGGCAGGTAGTGGAGAAGGCCCGCCAGCCACACCATGACCGCCGCGACGACCAGAGCCGCGATGATCGAGGTCATCTGGGTGCGCCCGCCGGCAGCTTCCGAGACGGCGGTGCGCGAATCGCTGGCGCTGATCGGCAGGCCCTGGCTGAGCCCGGAAGCCAGGTTGGACATGCCGATGCCGAGCAGCTCCTGGTTGGCGTCGATGCGATAGCCATTGCGCGCCGCGAAGGCACGCGCCGTCACCACCGTGTCGGAGAACGACAGCAGGGCGGCGACCAGGGCCACGGGCAGGAGATCGTCGAAATCAGCGAGCTTGAATGTCGGCAGCGACAGCTCGGGGAGCCCCGTCGGAATCCGGCCGACAATGGCCACGCCGTGCTTGTCGAGGCCGAGCAGCACGACCGCCAGCCCGCCCGCCACCAGGGCGACGACCGCGCCGGGAACGCGTGGCACGAAGCGGCGGCACAGCAGGATGAGGGCGAACGTGAGAGCTCCGATCGCCAGGCTGACCAGGTTGGCGTCGGCCAGCTTCGGCAGCAGATCGATCGCCTGGTCGAGCGTGCTCTCGCCTTCGGCTTTCACGCCCAGCACCTTGGGCAGCTGGGCGACGATGATGACCACGGCGAGGCCATGCATGAAGCCCACGATGACCGGCTTGGAGAGAAAGTTGGCGACGAAGCCAAGACGCAGCGCGCCCGCGACCAGGCACAGCACGCCCACCATCACGCCGAGCCCGGCCGCGAGCATCATGAGCCGTGCCGGATCGCCCGGCGCCATCGGCACCAGGACGATCGCAACCAGCGCCGCCATCGCCGTGTCGGGCCCGACGATGAGCTGGCGCGAGCTGCCGAACAGGGCATAGGCGAGCAGCGGCAGCATGCTGCCGTAGAGCCCGGCAAGCGGAAGCCCGGCCATCTCGCCGTAGGCAAGGCCGACCGGCACCATCACCGCGCCCAAGGTGAGGCCGGCCGCGAGGTCGTGCGGCAGCCAGGAGATCCTGTACCCGGCCAGCATCCTGAGGCCTGGCACCCAGCGCGGTATTTTCATGATCGCGTCGCGCCTCAACTCATGGCGAAGACGGGGATGCGCTCGATCTCGCCAGGGGCGAAGGTCAGGGCCTCCCAGAAGCCCGCCTCCTCCAGCAGCCCGCGCAGGCCCTCCTGATCGGCCTCGGGAAGGTCGGCGAACATCTGCTTCAGCCACAACCAGCACTTGGCCGCCTCGGGCCGGGCGATCCCGGTGAGGCGCACGCCGTCGACCTCGTAGCTCGTCATCTGCTCGCCGCGGGACAGCGCCTGGCTGACGGAGCACATCATCGGCAGCAGGCTGCGGCCGGCGAGCTTCACCAGGTCGCGCACCGTCTGGTTGCTCGCGGGCGAGCCGGACCACGCGCCGTCATGGCCCGACAGGTCGTCGATGTACTGGGTCCACTGGAACAGCCTCACGGCACGCTCGCGCAGGATCCGGGACGGCGTCGGGTCGATGACGAACTGCGAGAGCATGCCGTAAAGTCCGAAATCGGCGATCGATGGCCGCTCGCCGAACAGGAACAGGCTCCTCGACAGGCCGGCCTCGAGAATGTCGAGCAGGCTCTCGTACTGGCTCACGAAGACCGGCATCGCCGCGGGGTTGGCGGCTCCCAGAATCATGCGCAGCCGGCGCTGACGCGCCGCGAAACGCTCGATGCCGGCCGACAGCTCCGGTTCCCCGACGGCACCGAGCCAGCCCTGCATCTGACGGCGGGCGCAGAAGTTCACGTCCTCGTCCGAGGTCCAGCGAAACGCCATCAGCGGGATGGCAAGCCATTCGTCGGCGAAGTCCTCGATCAGGCGGGCGAGGAAGCGGCCGGCCGGGGTCGGCGGGATGACCGAACGTTCCTCGGGATGGCGTGTTTCGAGCTCGTGGATGATCGGCGTCGAATCGCACCATGGGGTGCCGTCCGGGAACTGCACGATCGGGAACATCGGCTTGCCCATAGGGCGCAGCTTCGCGGTCTGCGCCGTGCCGTCGAAGCCACCCATCACGATCACCCAGTCATGCGGGATGCGCCGGTAGCGCATGACCGCCCGCATCTTGTGCGAGTAGGGCGAGCCCGGCCCGCCGAAGATGCGATAGCGGTCGGAAGGTCGAGGCGCCATGACTGGTCTCCAAGGCGGCATTCAATGTCATGTGCCTCGTCCCCCCTGGCGGGCAGGGCATTCGCGTACGGCACATTTCTCCGTCATCCCGAGCGGAGCCGCCTGAAAGGCGCTGGTTACAGCGCCATTGGCGGCACAGTCGAGGGACCTCTCTTGCCGGTGTCGCAAAAAGAAAGGTCCCTCCACTACGCCTCGCTGCGCTCGGCTTCGGTCGGGATGACGGTGTTTTCTGCCATATGCGAATGCCCTGCCCTGGCGGGGAAGAGGAACATGCGGAGTGTAACTCAGATCAGGAACACGCCCTTCCCGTCGGCCTGCTTGTCGAACAGCGTGTAGGCCGCCTCGGCCTGGTCGAGCGACCAGCGGTGGGTGAACAGCCTGTCGACGTCGACCTTGCGCTCGACGCAGAACTCGGCGCAGTCGGCCTGGATCACGGTCGAGAATGTCCACGACGCGATCAGGGTCAGCTGGCGGCGCAAGAGTTGCGGGCTGACGTCGATCGTCACCTCGCCGCCCTCGCCGACGAAGCACATGGTGCCCCACACCTTGGTGCTGCGGATGGCGGCGATCCGCGCCTCCTTGCTGCTCGAGGTGTCGAGAGTTAGGTCGGCGCACTTGCCGTGCGTCAGATCCTTGATCGCCTGTACCGGATCGTTGGAGCCCGGGTTCACCACGTCGTCGGCACCGAACTCCCGGGCGCGCCCGAGGCGCTGCGGATTGACATCGAGGGCGATCACGCGCGCGCCCATGGCCTTGGCGAACTGGGTGGCGGCAAGCCCGACCGGCCCCTGGCCAAAGATCGCGATGGTGTCGCGGCCCGACAGGTTCATGCGCCGCAGCGCGCCGTACGCGGTGCCCGACCCGCAGGAGATCGCAGCGCCGGCGCTGAAGCTCAGCGCCTCGTGCAGGCGCACCATCGTGTTGGCCGGTACCTTCAGGTACTTCGCGTGACCGCCATGGGCATTGTTGCCATAGACCTTGATCGGCACTTCCTGGCAGAGCTGCTGCCAGCCCGAGCGGCAATGGCTGCACTGCGCACAGCCCTGGTAGTGGTGCACCATCATGCGATCGCCGACCCGCGCCTCGGCCGCCGGCACGCCCGGGCCGACCGCGACGACGACGCCGCACGGCTCGTGGCCGGCGATCACCGGCTCGGCGCTCGGCGGCACGCCCGAGGCCGGCCGGGCGCCGCCTTTGGGGCGGCGATACTGGTGCAGGTCGGAGCCGCACATGCCCGAGGCCTTCATCTCCAGCACCACCTCGCCGGGACCAGGAGTCGGGTCCGGGAACGACATCATCTCGACGGTCCGATCGCCGGTGAACACAACGCCCTGCATGTTTCCTCCCTCGTGTCGTTGGAATGCCGCGCCGGGTCAGCGCGAAGCCGCGACCGCTTCCGCTCACGTGCGGATCATGGACCTCTCCAGGCGCGCCACTATCCATGGCGCCCGGTAGATGGGCAACCGGCCGTCCGTCGAGGTGCCGGAGATCGAGATGGCTGGCACTCTTCTTGCGTTGCGATCGGCATGGCAGCTCTGGCCGATACCGGCGTTCCGCGCCTTGCCGCGCTGGTGCGATTTGCCTCCGCCGATCGAGGGGAATGGCTGATCGTCGGCTTCTATGGAGCTCTGCTGGCGGCAATACTCGTGCTCAATGGAGGCGTGGCACCACGAAAGGCCATGGCGCCGAGCGACACCGCCGTCTGCCAGCAGCGCCTGCCGGCGATGCTGCCCGGCCTCTTTTTCGTGTCGTTGCACTGAGCACGCGCGACAGGTCTGCCGTCGACATGCCGGGCCGACCGACCAGGATTTCCAGTTGCGTGACCTCGTCGAGGCCGGAGATTAGTTGAAGGTCATCGGTGGCGGCCGCCTTCTTGGCGGCTGTGGCGCTGGCTCGGCTTGCGGCTGCGGTGCAGGCGCAGCTTGAGGCGCCGGTTGCACCGGCTCTAGACGCCGCTCGACCGACGCGGCGGGCGGCGTGGGCTCGCGCGGCACCTGCCGGCGCTGCTGTTCCTGAAGCTGCTGGAGCCTCTTCCGCTCGTCCTCGAACTTCTGAATGTCCAATGCCGCGTCGTGCTGCAGCTTCTCGACCTGTTGCCGCGTGAGATACCCGGTTGCCGGGTAATTGCCGGCGCGCTGCCATTCCTCGATCAGCCTGCGGGTGCGCGGCCCGAAGGCTCCGTCGATCTCGCCACCCTTCGCCCCGAGAGCGACCTGGACGTGCTGGCGAACGACCAGGCTCAGGGCGAGTGTCGCTTCGTCCTTTTCCGCCTTTAGCTTGATGTCGGCCTCGGCCTTCTGGCGCGCCTCCGCCTCGCCCTTGTTTTGCGCCTCCGCTTCCGCCTTCTGTCGGGCCTCGGCTTCAGCCCTTTGCCGGGCTTCCGATTCGGCCTTCAGACGTGCGTCGGCTTCCTCCTTGCGCCTGGCTTCCGCCTCGGCCTTCGCCCGAGCTTCGGCCGCCGCCCTCTCCTTTGCCTCGGCTTCCGCCTTCGCTTTCGCCTCTGCCTCGGCCTTTGCCCGCGCCTCGGCCTCTGCCCTCGCCTTTGCCTCGGCTTCCGCCTTTGCTTTCGCCGCAGCCTCCGCCTTTGCCCGCGCCTCGGCCTCGGCCTTCCGTTTGGCCTCCGCCTCGGCCTTCGCCCGAGCCTCGGCCTCTGCCCTCGCCTTTGCCTCGGCTTCCGCCTTTGCTTTCGCCGCAGCCTCCGCCTTCTGCCGCGCCTCAGCCTCGGTCTTCTGTTTGGCTTCCGCCTCGGCCTTCGCCCGAGCTTCGGCCTCTGCCCTCGCCTTTGCCTCCGCTTCCGCCTTTGCTTTCGCCGCAGCCTCCGCCTTCTGCCGCGCCTCAGCCTCGGCCCTCTGTTTGGCTTCCGCCTCGGCCTTCGCCTTTGCCTCCGCTTCCACCTTTGCTTTCGCCGCAGCCTCCGCCTTCTGCCGCGCCTCAGCCTCGGTCTTCTGTTTGGCTTCCGCCTCGGCCTTCGCCCGAGCTTCGGCCGCCGCCCTTTCCTTTGCCTCGGCTTCCGCCTTTGCTTTCGCCGCGGCCTCCGCCTTCTGCCGCGCCTCAGCCTCGGCCCTCTGTTTGGCTTCCGC
>JALHMO010000068.1:7012-35828 GCA_022844015.1 Reyranella sp.
TCGGCCTTCGCCCGAGCTTCGGCCGCCGCCCTTTCCTTTGCCTCGGCTTCCGCCTTTGCTTTCGCCGCGGCCTCCGCCTTCTGCCGCGCCTCAGCCTCGGCCCTCTGTTTGGCTTCCGCCTCGGCCTTCGCCTTTGCCTCCGCTTCCGCCTTTGCTTTCGCCGCAGCCTCCGCCTTCTGCCGCGCCTCAGCCTCGGCCCTCTGTTTGGCTTCCGCCTCGGCCTTCGCCCGAGCTTCGGCCGCCGCCCTTTCCTTTGCCTCGGCTTCCGCCTTTGCTTTCGCCGCGGCCTCCGCCTTCTGCCGCGCCTCAGCCTCGGCCCTCTGTTTGGCTTCCGCGTCGGCCTTCGCCCGAGCCTCGGCCTCCGCCCTCCGTTTGGCCTCCGCCTCGGCCCTCGCCCGAGCCTCGGCTTCGGCCTTCGCTTTGGCTTCGGCTTCCGCCTTCTGCCGCGCCTCGGCCTCCGCCCTCCGCTTGGCTTCCGCCTCGGCCATCGCCCGAGCCTCGGCTTCGGCCTTCGCTTTGGCTTCGGCTTCCGCCTTCTGCCGCGCCTCGGCCTCGGCCTTCCGCTTGGCTTCCGCCTCGGCCATCGCCCGAGCCTCCGCTTCGGCCTTTTGCCGAGCCTCAGCCTCTGCCTTCGCTCTCGCTTCGGCCCTCTGCCTAGCCTCCGCTTCAGCTTTCGCCCGGGCTTCGGCTTCGGCCTTCTGACGCGCCTCCTCCTCCGCCTTCCGCTTCGCCTCGGCTTCCGCCCTCGCCCGCGCTTCCGCCTCGGCCTTCTGGCGCGCTTCCTCCTCAGCCTTCCGCCTTGCCTCGGCCTCCGCCCTCGCCTGCGCTTCCGCCTCGGCCTTCTGGCGAGCTTCCTCCTCAGCCTTCCGCCTTGCCTCGGCCTCCGCCCTCGCCCGTGCTTCCGCCTCGGCCTTCTGGCGCACCTCCTCCTCAGCCTTCCGCCTCGCCTCGGCCTCCGCCCTCGCCTGCGCTTCCGCCTCGGCCTTCTGGCGCGCCGCTTCCTGCTCCCTCTGACGAGCCGCCGCTTCGACCTCGGCCCTGCGTCGATCCTCGTCGGCGCGCCGTCGCGCTTCCGTTACCGCGGCAACCGCCTCTTCGGCCTTGCGCCGCGCTGCCTCCGCGACAGCCGTCAGTTCCTCGGCAGTCTGCGGCTCCGGCGGCGGCGCCGGCGCAACGAAGGCCCAGTAGCCACCAGCCGCGACACCGATCGCAACGGCGACAGCGCTCCCCAGCAGTGCCAGGCGCGACCTGCTGCCGGTGGACGGCGCGGCAGCGCCTGCCCGCGCGGCCTGCGGCACAGCTGCATCAGCCCGCAACTCGCCTTCGGCCAGGCGTGGCGCTTCGAGCTCAGGCGCCGACGTCGGTGCCGGCGGTGGCCCTGTCCGTTCCGGCCGAGACTGGTTGCGACCCTGGGAGGGGATCGGCGACCTGGACTCGGAGGATGGGCCCGGGTGATCCTGGGATCGCTGACCCGACCGGCCCTGCGACGGTTGGTCGTTGGGGGCTTGCGACGGTTGCCTCGAGACGTCCTGCCGGGTCGCGTCGGGCGCCGATTCCGGCGCCGGCACCGGCCGCCCCTGCGAGGGGGCCGCCGGCTCGGACGTCCTCGCCGGCCCGGCCGGCTGGCGGCGCGCCCGGACGATGGTCGATCCGTCGTCGGGATCCTCGATCGCGAACAGCTGGCGGCGCCAGACATCGATCGATTGCGGACGATCCTTGGCACGAACCGCCAACCCGGCATCGATGCCCGCCAGCAGGGGCAGGGCGAAACCGGCCGGCTGCTGGCGGGCCAGCGGATCGTACCTGTCGTTGAGCGCGCGTTCGAGGGCGCTCGGCGGCGGCCGCCCCAGGATCGCATGGTAGGTCGTCGCCGAGAGGCCGTAGATGTCGGTCCACGGGCCCTGCTTGTCGGAGGTGAGCTGCTCGGCCGCGGCGTAGCGCGGCGTGAAGACCGCCGTCAGGGCGGCCGTCCGATCGGCCATCGACGCCCGCGACGCGCCGAAATCGATCAGGGTGGGATTGTCGCTGCCGTCGAGGATGATGTTCGCCGGCTTGATGTCGCGGTGCATGAAGCCCGCCTTGTGGACCTCCTCGAGCCCGTCGAGCAGCCGGTTCAGCATCCGATCGACGATCGGCGCCGGCAGATGGCCATCGCGCTTCAGGCGCTGCTCGAGCGTGTCGCCGCGCGCCAGCGCCATGATCATGTAGGCCGTGCCGTGGGCCTCCAGGAAGTCGAAGACGCGGACGACGGCCGGCACATGGTCGAGCGTCGCCAGGATGCGCGCCTCCTCGAGGAAGCGCTCGCGACCCCAGATGAAATCTTCCGCGTACTGGGTCGCCCGAGGCACGACCATCGAGCCGTTATCGCGAATCGCGAGCGATGTCGGCAGGTACTCCTTGATGGCGACCTCGCGCCCCAGCACGTTGTCGCGCGCGAAGTAGGTAATGCCGAAGCCGCCCTGGCCGAGAACGGAGATCAGTTCATAGTTTCGCAGCCGCGTTCCAGCAGGAAGCGTTCCATGGGAGGCTTCCTCCCCGGCGTCTGCTTTGATGTCGCTCGCCATATCATCCTGGCGATAGGGCCGTTCCCATGATCAGCTTATGGGTTCTGGCGAACGCGTCAAGGAAAGGCGCGGGAATTCGCGCTCCGGCGCGAGGCGCGGCGCCTCGCCTGTGCCGACTCAGAACTGCTTCCTCAGGCCGATATTGAACGATGCACCGGTGATGTTGTTGCCGAACAGCAGGTCGCCGCGGAGGAACCCGACCATGTCGAAACTGTGGACCTTGAAGTTGACGCCGGCACCGACCTGCCCGAACGTCCCGACACGGTCGGCCACGACGCCGAAATTCACCGACGAGCCGCCGCCGGTGGCCTGGGCCGTCGCGCCGTTCGGATTGGCGAAATCGTGCCACAGCGAGCCGTGGATGAAGGGCGCCAGGGCGACGTTGTCCGACAGCTCGAAGGCGGCGCCGAGATTGGCGCCGACGCGGCCCAGGAAGATCTGGAGCTGCGAGAAATTGATGGTCGAGCCCGAGCCCAGCGCGGTGTTGAAGGGGACGCTGTTGAAGTTGTAGCTGCCCCAGTTCAGCCCGACCAGCGGCTCGACATAGAACAGGTCCTGCACGAAGAAGCGGTTCGCCATATTGGCGTTGACGCTCCAGCCGGTTCCGGTCAGGGGCGTGTTGGGCGAGACCAGGAACCCGCCGGCGTTGCCGGTGAACGACGCCATCGTGCCGTTGTACATGTCGTAGCGGACATTGACCTCGGCGCTGAACGTTTTCCTCGACACGAACGTGTAGAGCCCGACGAACGGCACCGACACCGAGAGCTGCGTGGTGGTGAGGAGGTTGGTCGCCACCGGGGTCGGGCTGGTCGTGCTGGCCGAGGTGTTGGCGTTGGCGACGCCGCCCATGAAGCCGAAGTTCACGTTCCACGACGAGCCTTCGATGTTGTAGACGCCGAGGTCGACGCCCGCCTGGAAGCCGGAATACATGGTCGAGCCCGCCGTCGTCGAGCTGGTCGACCCGCCGGTCACCGAGCTGGTCAGGTTGGTCGACATGCCGCCGTAGACCACGCGCGCGAACGGGCCGCCGCCGACATGGTTGGGCTCCGGATCGTCCGGGCGCGAGACGATCGCCGAGGCGCTTTGGAAGAAGCCGGTGAACAGCGCCGTGACCGCTGTCGTGACGCCGGTGACCACGCCGCTGATCGGGCCGTCGTTGAAGGCGGTCTGCAGGACGGCGTTCGAGCCCGAGCCGTTCTGGATCAGGAAGTTGTTGACCAGCCCGTTGGAGAGAGAAGGCACCAGTCCCGTGTTGGCGACCGCCAGCGACCCGCCGTTCAGCGCCAGGACCGTCTGCGGCGAGGCGAAGTTGGGGATCGACCCGCCGGCATTGGTGACGTTGATGGTCTGGCTGCCCGACGAGGTGCCCTGCACGATCACCTGGCTGGCATTGCCGTTGGCGACCACGGTGTTGATGGTGCCGTTGCCCGACAGCGAGCCGCCGATGGTCAGCCGGTCCGAGGCCGCGCCGGCAGAGATCGTGCCGCTGTTCACGAACCCGCCGCCCGTGATGCTGCGCGTGCCGCTGAAATTGAGGGCGCCGGTGTTGTTGAAGCTGCTCACGCCGGTGATGCTTCCGCCGGTGAAATTGAAGATGCCGCCGTTGTTGATCACGCCCTGGTTGGCGTTCCAGTTCCCGGAATTGTTTATCGTGCCGGTGCTCGACAGGACGGCGCCGTTCCACGTCCCGGTGTTGTTGATGGTGCCGGTGTTGCTGCCGACGTCGGCGTTGTAGATCCCGCCGTTGTTCACCGTGCCGGCATTGGCCAGGGCATCGGTGATGGTCCCGGCGTTGGAGATCACCGCGCCCAGGTTGTTCTGCACGCCGCCGGCGGTCAGCGTCCCGCCGCTGGCGACCGACAGGAAGCTGGCGTTGATCAGCAGTCCGGTGATCGAGAAGCTGCCGCCGCTGTTGACCGAGAGCGTGCCGTTGTTGGTGAGGTTGGCGGTGCTGCTCGACATGGGGCCGGCGACATTGAACGTGCCGCTGTTGTTGATCGCACCCGTGATCTGCCCGCCGCTCGCCGTCAGGGTGCCGGTGTTGGTGAAGCCGCCCGTCGTGGCGACCACTCCCCCGCTGGTCGTGAAGGTGCCCGTGTTGGCGATCGTCGCCGCGCTCAGCGATCCGGTGTTGCCGAACGTTCCGTTGTTCGTCAGCGCTCCGCTGAGCGACATCGAGCCCGAGCTCGTCGTCGACCCCGTGGTCCCCTGCGTATAGCTCGTGCCCGACCACGCGCCGCTGTTGGTCAGCGTCCCGTTGTTGGCGATGGCGCCGCCGGACACGGGTCCCGTGATGTTGAAGGTTCCGGAATTGGTGATTGCCGCATTGATCTGCCCGCCCGATGCCGTCGTGGTCGCGGCATTGGTGAAGCTCTGCGCGGTGATGATGCCGGAGGTCGCGAAGGTGCCGCCGTTCACGGCCAGCGCGCCCGTGAAGGTCATCGCTCCGGAGCTCGTCGTCGACCCGCCGCTCTGGGTGAACGATGTCCCCGTCCACGCTCCGCTGTTCGTCAGCACGGCGCTGTTGGCGATCGTGGTGCCCGAGACCGTCCCCGTGATGTCGAACGTCCCGGCGTTGGTGATCGCGGCGTTGATCTGGCCCTGCGAGGCGGTCAGGGTTCCCGTCGCGGCATTGGTGATGCCTTGCGCGGTGACGGTGCCGCTGGTGGCGAAGGTCCCGGAGTTGGCGATCGTAGCCGCGCTCAGGGCGCCGCTGTTGGTGAAGCTGCCGAATACCGACATCGCCCCGCCGAGGGTCATCGTCCCCGCGTTCGTCGCCGTTCCCGCGAACGCGCCTGCCGTCGCGGTGACAGTGCCTCCACTGTTGTTCGCGAACGTTCCGGCGTTCAGCACCATGCCTCCGCCGAGCGTCATCGTGCCTGAATTCGTCGCGGTCCCCGCGTTCTGCTGGTAGCCGCCGCCGGTCGTCGTGACGGTGCCGGTGTTGGCGAAACTGCCGTTGTTGATCGTCAGCACGCCGCCCAGCGTCATGGTTCCCGCGTTCGTCGCCGATCCGCCGCTCTGGGTGTAGAGACCCGCGACTGTCGTCCCGGTGCTCGCGTTGTCGAACGTCCCGCCTTCGATCGCCAACGTCCCGCCGACGGTCAACGATCCCGTGTTCGATGTCGATCCGGCGAACTGATGGAAATTGCCCGACCCGGTCGTCGTGATGCCGCCACCGTTGGTGATCGCGCCGTAGTTCACGATCGAGCCTGCCGTGACGGTGCCACCCGCGTTGTTCTGGAACGAGCCGTCATCGATCGTCAGCACGCCGCTCAGGATCATCGCCCCCCAGTTCGTGGTCGATGCAGACGCTGTATTCTGAGTGTAGACGGGCCCCGTCCACGAGCCGTTGTTCGTCAGCGCTCCGGTATTCGTGGTGCTGGCGCTCGTCACGCTGCCGCCGTTCGTGAACGTGCCGCCGTTCGATATGGCCCCTGCGACGAGCGTGCCGTTGGCGGCGATCGTCACGGTGCCGGTACCGGTATTGGTCAGGCTGGTCGGGCTGTAGCTTCCCGCCGTGGACCCACCGATCGTCAGGGACGCGGCATTCTCGAAGGTCGAGGTGCCGCCGAGCGTCCCGGTGATGTCGAAGGTCCCGGCGTCGTTGTAGATCGGGCCGTTGATCTGGCCGCCCGTTGCCGTCACCGTCCCGGTGTTGGTGAAGCCGAGGGTCGGCTGGGTCGTGATGATCCCGCTGGTCGTGAAGGTGCCGGCGTTGGCGACGCCGATCGCGTTGACGGTGCCGGTATTGGCGAAGGTGCTGCCGGTGCCGACGATCAGCGTGCCGCCGACCGTCAGCGTCCCGGCGTTCGACGTCGATCCGCCGGTCTGCGAGAAGTTTCCGGCACCCATGGTCGTGACGCTGCCGCTGTTCGAGAACGTCCCGGCATTGGACACCAGGGCCGCCGAGACGATGGCCCCGGCGCTGTTGGTGAACGTGCCGCCGCTGATCACCAGCGCTCCGCCGACCGCCATCGTTCCCGTGTTCGAGGTCGAGCCGGCGCTCTGGGTGAAGGCGCCGGAGCCGGTCGTCGCGAGGCTGCCGTCGTTCGTGAACGCGCCGGCGTTCGAGATCGACCCGGCGGTCAGGCTGCCTGAGGCAAAGTTGTGGAAAATCCCGCCGGTGACGGCCAGGGTCCCGCCGAGCGACATCGACCCGTAGTTGGCCGTCGACCCCGCGCTCTGCGCGTAGCCGGCGCCCGTCACCGTTCCATCGTTCGTCACCGCGCCGGCATTCGAAATCTGCCCCGTGGCGGCGAGCGTGCCGTTGGCGGCAATCGAGACTGTGCCGGTGCCCGTGTTGGATAGGCTGGCCAGGCTGTAGCTACCGGCAGCGCCACCGCCGATCGTCAACGTCGCCGCGTTGACGAAGGTGGAGTCGCCCGTCACCGTTCCGGTAACGCCGAAGGTCCCCGCATTGTTGGCGATCGGGCCCAGAAGCTGCCCGCCCGTCACCGTCACGGTCCCGGTATTCGTGAAGCCGCCGCTCGTCCTGACGAAGCCGCTGGTCAGGAATGTGCTGGCATTGGAGATCGTGGTGACGTCGACGAATCCGCTGTTGTCGAAAGTGCCCCCGGTGACCGACAGCGGCCCGCCCGCCAGCTCGCCCCAATTGACGATCGACCCGGCAGTCTGGGTGTAGCTCGCCGCGGTGATCGTGACCGACGGATCGATCACGACGATGCAGGGCGAGCAGGCGCTGGCATTGATGCCGACCGCGCCCGCCACATCGACGAATCCAGGTCCGAAGCTGCTGGTGATGGTGCCGGTGGACAACGACAGGGTCAGCGCATTGAGCCTGTTGCCCTGCAGGTCCAGGATGTTGCCGGCCCCCGGCGACGGCGAGTGGCTCGACCCGTTCATGATCAGCGTGCCGGCCGGAACGGTGGTGAACAGCAGCGGTTCCCGGGGTGTATTGCCGCCCAGGATCGCCACGTTCGACTCGGTGGGGACGCCGTTGGTCCAGTTGGAGGACAGCGACCAGTTCGAGCTCAGGCTGTCGCCGCCGGTCCAGATGGTCGAGTTCGTCTGCGCCGACGCTGTGGCCGGCACCACCGCCACGGCGGCCAAAAGCACGGACGCCCGCAAGCAGTTGAGCAGCGCCTCGATTCCCCGCTTCATTGAATCTCTCCGCGAGCGCTCTTGCCCTAAAATGAACAGTAACGAGGTCTCCCTCAGGGCGCAACGCCAATGCCGTTCGGTCGCGCAGCCGGGCCCATCCTCCATGGACGCTGAACACGGGATGTGGTGAGCTTGCGCGCGCGACGCAGGTCGTCCTGCCGCCGCGTGCACTCATCCCGAAGGGGCGACGCGTGGTCAGGAAGGTCATCGATCTCGAATGCCTGTTGCCGCCGGACGAGCAGGGCAGGCCGCGGCAGTATCACGAGCAGGCGTCACACCGGATCGGCCACGGCGATCCCGAGCTGCTGGAGCCGCGCCCCGGCTACGGCTTCGCCAACTACCAGAACATCTTCCGCCGGCGCGTCGGTGCGCCGGCCGTGCCCGACGCCGACGGGAAGCCGCCGGCGGGCCAGTCGATGAAGCAGTTCGTCGAGGAGCTCGATCGCGAGGGCGCCGTGGTCTCGGTGATCGGTCGCGTCGACAACGACGTGCTCGCCGACATCGTCGGCGAGTACCCCGACCGCTTCTTCGCGCTCGCCACGATCAGCCCGTTCGACGGCATGCGCGGCGTGCGCGAGCTCGAGCGCCTGGTCAGGGAGCGCATGCTGAACGGCCTGCGCGTCGCCGCCCTGTACAACAGCCTGGCGGCCAGCGACCGACGCTACTACCCGCTCTACGCCAAGTGCGTCGAGCTCGACATTCCGGTGCGCATCTACTCGACGATGAACTATGCCAATGACCGGCCGTACGATCTCGGCCATCCCCGCCATCTCGACCAGGTCGCCATGGACTTCCCCGAGCTGCGCATCGTCGCCGCCCTGAGCGGCTGGCCCTGGGTTCCCGACCTGGTCGGCCTGATGCGCCGCCATCCCAACCTCTACTGCGACACCGCCTCGCATCACCCGCAGTATTTCGGCGTGCCGGGATCGGGCTGGGAAATGTTCATGCAGTTCGGCAACACGCTCCTGCAGGACAAGATCATGGTCGGCTTCTCGAAGGATTCCTTCGGGCTCACCATCCCGCAAAGCGTGGCGCTGTACGAGAAGCTGCCGCTCAAGGACAAGGTCATCGAGAAGTGGCTGTACGGCAACGCCAAGGAGTTCCTGCGCGTTTAGCGGCGATCAGAACTCCAGCAGGTTGTCGCGCAGGTGCTTGTGGGCGTAGGCCTTGCGGGTGACGCCGCGGCGTTGCAGCTCGGGCACCAGGCCGTCGCAGACCTCCATGATGTAGCGCCGGTCGAAGAAGCTGTTGAAGATCAGGAAGCCGTCGCCGCCGACCTCCTCGATGATCTCCTGCATCATGCCGGCGACGTGGTCGCTGGTGCCGGTGAAGCTGATGCCGTCCTTGCGCGCGTAGCTTTGCACCAGCGCGCGCGGCGTCTTGCCGATCCACTTGGCGAGCGCCGACTGGTGGCCGTTGGTGGTGAGCTCGGGCGGCAGCGGCTGGTCGAGGTCGAAGCGGGCGAAGTCGATGCCGGTAAGGCGCGACATGCTGGACAGCTGCATGTCGATGTGCTTCTGCGCCTGCACCTCCTCGAGCCGCTGGCGCTCATGTGCCGCCGCCATCGTTGTGTCGACGATCGGATGGGCGAGGAACAGCACCTTGATGTCGTCGGGGTTGCGGCCGAACGCGGCGGCCTGCCGGCGAATCTCGTCGCGATAGGCCTTCATGGTCGCGATGCTGCCGCCGCCCTCGGTGATGATCGTGTCGGCCCAGCGCGCCGCGAACTGCTTGCCGCGCGGCGAGCCGCCGGCCTGGCAGATCGGCACGCGGCCCTGCGGCGAGCGCGGCGCGTTGATCGGCCCGCGGCACCTGAAGTACTTGCCCTCGTGGTTGACCGCATGGACCTTGCTGCCGTCGGCGAAGATGTGGTTCTCGCGATCGAGCACGACGGCATCCGGCTCCCACGCCTCCCATAGCCTGGTCACCAGGTCGGCGAACTCGTCGGCGACATCGTAGCGCTCGTCGTGCGGCCGGTGCCTGTCATGGCCGTAGTTCTGCGCCGCGCCGTCGTTGCTGCCGGTGACGCAGTTCCAGCCGATCCGGCCTTCCGTCACATGGTCGAGCGTGTTGACCAGCCGCGCCAGGAGATAAGGCGGATACTCGCTGACCGACAGGGTCGGCACCAGGCCGAGATGCGTCGTCGCCTGGGCAAGGTAGGGGACCAGCACCGCGGGATCGAGCTTGGGCGTGCTGGCGGCATACTTGAGATAGGTGTCGTGCGAGCCCTGGTAGGTATAGGGCACGTTCGACGAATCCTCGATGATGACGTAGTCGAAGCAGGCACGGTCCATCGCCCGCGCCAGATCGACGAACAGGTCGGGCATCATCCAGCGCGACACGTCGCTGCCCGGCCAATCCGACCGCCAGGTCTTGGGCCCGTAGCCCTGCGACAGGAACCAGGCGAGATGAAACTGACGCTTGCCCATGGGAACCGACTCGTCGATGGCTTGCCGAGGTCATTATCTTCCGGACCGCGAGCGTCCCGCTCGCTCATGGAACCATGAGCGAGCGGGACGCTCGCGGTCCGGAAGACCGTGAAGTCTCTATCAAATATCGTTCCAGCCCTAGCGCTACGACGTCACGCGCGGCCGTAATCGCTCGCGGCCCTGGCCGCGCTCACCTTGCCGTCGGCGAGATCGAGCGCCAGGGCGTCGGCATCGCGCGCCGCCGGCGCGCCGTTGCCGCCGCCGCCCGCGGTCTCGATGACGACGCGGTCGCCGCGGACGAGGCGTGCCATCGCCTTCGAGGCGATGACCTCCTCCGTGCCATCGGCCCGCCGGATGACAGCGTGCGCCTTGGCGCCGTCGCCGCCGCCCTGTGCGCCCCGCGGCGCGTAGAAATGCCGCTCGCCGCGATAGGTGAACGAGATCTCGCCGTCGAGGACCTCGTACTCCTTGACCACGCCGAGGCCGCCGCGCTGCCGGCCAGGGCCGCCGGAATCCTGGCGCAGCGCCACGCGGTGCACGCGGATCGGCGCGTCCATCTCCATCGCCTCGACCGGCAGGTTCATGCAGTTGGTGACGTCGGTCTCGATGACGTCGACGCCATCGGAACCCGTGCCGGCGCCGCTGCCGCCGGCGATCAGCTCGCCGGTGACGTACGGCGCGCCGCCTTCATGCCGGCCGCCGAATGCCAGGACCACCAGCTCGCCCGAGCTGTCGGCCGGCACCCGCTCGGGCAGCACCTCCTTGAGGGCGCCCAGGATGCAGCCGGTGATTCGCTTGATCGTCGCGGTTCGCGCATTGACCGGCGCCGGCTCGAGCGGATTGACGATGCTGCCCTTCGGCAGCTCGAGCGTGATCGGCCGGAAGCAGCCGGCATTGGTCGGGATCGTCGGGTCGGTGACGGCGCGCACGGCATAGCACGCTGCCGCGAGCGAACCCGACGGCACGCAGTTGAACGGCCCGCGCACCTGCGGCGAGGAGCCGGTGAAATCGCAATGGAAGGTGCCGTCCTTCACCGTCACCGCGACCTCGAAGCGGATCGGCCGGTCGAGATCGATGCCGTCATTGTCGTTGTAGTCGACATAGCGATAGGTGCCGGCGGGAATCGTCCGGAGCGCGGCGCGCGTCAGCACCTCCGAGCGGTCGAGCAGCTCGTCGAAGATCGCCAGCGCCTGGTTGTCGCCCAGCTCGCCCGCGAGCTGGGCGAGGCGGCGGGCACCCACATTGCAGGCGGCGAGCTGGGCGTTGAGGTCGCCCATCACCGCGTCGGGAATGCGCACGTTCTGGCGGATGATGGCGACCAGCGTCTCGTTGTACCTGCCGGCGTCGCGGAACTTGAGCGGCGGCAGTCGCAGGCCTTCCTGAAATATCTCGGTGGCGTTGGTCGGGATCGAGCCGGCCGACATGCCGCCCATGTCCTGGTGATGCGTCATGGTGGCCGAGATGGCGATCGGCCGGTCGTTGAAGAACACCGGCTGGACCAGGGCGACGTCGGGCAGGTGCGTGCCGCCGAGATAGGGATCGTTCATGCAATAGACGTCGCCCGGCTTCATCGTCGCCGGCGGGAAGACCTCCAGCATCCGGGCGATGATCGGGATCAGGGTGGCGAGATGGATCGGCACCGCCGTCGCCTGGGCGAGCGTCTCGCCGCGGATCGTGAACAGGCACGACGACGCATCGAGCCCCTCCTTGACGATCGGCGAGAACGAGGAGCGCAGCAGCGTCTGCTGCATCTCGTTGGCGATGCCTTCGAGCTTGTGGCGCACCACCTCGACGGTGACCGGGTCGAGCCCGGAGCGCTCGTCCTTCCTGCTCATGCCCCTGCTTCCTCCTGCACTCGTGCCTCCTCCCGCCCTCGGGCGAGGATCAGGTTGCCGGCCGCGTCGATCACGCCCGACCAGCCCGGCTCGACCAGGGTGGTCGTGTCGGCCTGCTGGACGATCGCCGGTCCG
This sequence comes from Reyranella sp., assembly GCA_022844015.1. Taxonomy (GTDB): domain Bacteria; phylum Pseudomonadota; class Alphaproteobacteria; order Reyranellales; family Reyranellaceae; genus Reyranella. Next base: position 19,100 of record JALHMO010000068.1, read on the forward strand.
GCGAACGAAAATCCCTCCGCCAGTGCATCCCGATCATAGACCGTGGCGCTCGTGAATCGCGTTTCGCCCGCCACCAGGATGTCGCGCTGCCCGAGGACCGCCGGCCCGCCCGAGGCCGCGAAACGCATCTCGGCCAGGGTGTCGCTGCCGCCGGCGCGATGCACGGTGCGCACGCCGACGATCCGGGCCGGGATCTCGACGCTGTGGCCATAGATGCGGTCGTGCGCCTCCAGGAAGTCGCGATAGATCCGCGTCGCCGGATCGGGGTCGTCCGCCTCGAAGGCAATCTCGAGATTGTACGACTGGCCGATGTAGCAGACGTCGGCGAAGTAGCTGATCGAGACATCCCCCGGCTCGACCTTCTCGGCCGCCATCAGCCGGGCCGCGCGCCCGTCGATCTCGCGCAGCCTCTCGCGCAGCGCGGCACGGTCGAGACCGGCGAGCGGCGTCGCGAACTCGGCGGTCACCTCGTGCTCGATCGGCGCGGCGAGAAGACCCGCCGCCGACAGCACGCCAGGCAGGCGCGGCACGACGATGCGGCCGATCCCGAGCTCGCGCGCCAGGGCGGTGGCATGCAGGCCGCCGGCACCGCCCAGCGGCACCAGGGCGAAGCGCCGCGGATCGATGCCCTGGCGCACCGACACCAGGCGGATGCCCTCGGCCATCTGCGCGTTCAGCACGCGATGGATGCCGAGCGCCGCCTGGGCCGTGGTCATGCCGAGCGGCCTCGCGACCTTGGTCTCGATTGCCGCCATGGCCTTCTCGGGCTCGAGGCCGAGCCGGCCGCCGGCGAAGAAGCCCGGATCGAGATAGCCCAGCACGACCGAGGCGTCGGTCACCGTCGCCTCCTCGCCGCCGCGGCCATAGCAGGCCGGGCCCGGCTCCGAGCCGGCCGAGTGCGGCCCGACGCGCAGGCCGCCCGAGGCATCGAGATGGGCGATGCTGCCGCCGCCCGCGCCGAGCGTCGTCACGTCGACCATGGCGACGCGCACGGCGTGGCCGGCGATCACGCCTTCCGACTTCAGCATCGGCTTGCGCCGGCTGATCAGGGCGATGTCGGCCGAGGTGCCGCCGACGTCGATGGTGATCAGGTCGTCCGACGCAGCGGATGCACCGGCGATCTGGCCGCCGATCACGCCGGCCGCCGGTCCCGACAGGAACAGCCGGACGGGCCGCTGGCGCGCGACCTCGGCGATGGCGAGGCCGCCGCGCGACTGCATCACCTGCAGCGGCGCCGCGATGCCGGCTTGCGCCAGGCCCTCCTCGAGGTGCGCCAGGTAGCGATCGACGCGCGGCTTCAGGTAGGCATCGAAGGCCGTGACCACTGTACGCTCGTACTCGCGAAAGGCCGGATCGACCTCGTGCGACAGCGACAGCATGACGACGGGATGACGGGCGCGAATCAGCGCGGCGGCCCGCTGCTCGTGCGCTGGGTTGCGGAACGAGAACAGGAAGGCGATGGCGATCGCCTCGACGCCCGCCTCGACCAGCTGGTCGGCCGCCGCGACGACGGCCGCTTCGTCGAGCGGGATCAGCACCGTGCCTGCCGCATCGATACGCTCGGGAATCTCCTTGCGATGGCGGCGCGGAGCCAGGAACACCGGCGCCTCGGGATCGAGGACGATGCGATAGACCTCGCTGCGCAGCTGACGCCCGATCTCCAGGACATCGCGAAAGCCTGCCGTGGCGAGCAGGCCGATCCGCGCGCCCTTGCGCTCGAGGACGGCATTGGTCGCCACCGTCGTGCCGTGCGCGAAGCGACCGACCTCGGCCGGCCGGATGCCCCAGCGCCGGGCGAGCTCGCCGATCGATTGCAGGACGGCGGCGCTGGGATCGCCGCGCGTCGTCGGCACCTTGATGACATGCAGCGCGCCGCCCACCTCGCGGCACACGACATCGGTAAACGTGCCGCCGATATCGACGCCGATCTCGAAGCGGCGGTGAGGCGATTCTGTCGTCATCCAATGAACCCGCACCGACGATAGCTCATGCTCTTGCGGGCCGCGAGCGCCCCGCGTGCTCGTGATTCATGAGGCGAGCGGGACGCTCGCGGCCCGGACGAGCATGATCACAGCCTCAGCAGGCTGCCGTAGCCGGACACCTCGGCGCGGATCGAGGCTGAGCGCAAGCAGTGCCACAGGCTCGCCTGGTTGGCCGAGATCGCCGGCCGCTTCAGATCCTGCTCGAGCGCCTCGAGGATGCCGACGCAGCGAAAGCCGGTGCCGGCGATCAGCACCCCGTCGGCCTCCGCCGGACAGGCGCGCTTGATCTGCGCGAACAGCGGCTCGAGCTCCTGCTCGAGGTGCATGCCGTCGCGCGTGAGATCGCCCGGAGGCAGGTCGCGCCACTTGCGGCCGGGGTCGTAGCGCAGAGGACCCGCAGGCGCGAAGCCATGGTCGGCGTAGTAGCGCACTCCCGCACCGACCAGCTCGTCGTTGAACCACGGCGGCAGGACGAGGAACGGCCGCTTGATGCCGCTGACGCGCAGCGCCGCCTGGGTGTCGAGGCCGTTGGTGGTCACGACGCCATCCGGCCCGACCTCGGCCCGCAGGCCGGCGACCGTGGCCTCGTCCCATCCCTTGCCGCCGATCAGGCTGCTCGAGCTGTGGCCGATCACCACCGCCGACAGCCGCAGGGTGGCGAACTGCCGGCAGCCGCGCACCAGGTCGTCCTCTAGATCGACGCCCGACCTGTCGGCCCGCCAGCGTGCCCACGGTGCCCGTGCCGTCACGCGCGCGGCATGGATCGAGACGTCCGGCGGCGCCATCGCCCACCATTCCGCCTCGGGCACGACCTCGCCGCCCACGATGAACAGGCCGATGCGACCGCGCCAACCCCAGTTGTCCCTGCTCATCGGCCGCGGCGCCTTCCCTGCGAGAATTCAAATTGCAATTTCGAGCAGTCTAGGCCCCGTCGGCCGGGCTGAGAAGATCGACGTTCGCGAAGCTGCAATTCGAACCAGTCGATTGAACGGCGGCGCCGCTCGCCGCAGCTTCGCGCGGCGACGAACGAGCGGGGAAAGCCGATGACCAAGCCGTGGCGTGTCGATGTCCTGCAGTGCCGAGGCAGCGCCTACGACGTCGGCAGGCAGATGGCGGAGGGCTTCAAGAAGACGGCGCGCGGCCGCGCCTATGGCCGGCGCAAGGAGCGGCGCCCTTTCGCCTTCAGCCTCAGGAACGCCGAGGCAGCCCTGAAGACCTGGGCACCGAACATCTGGGAGGAGTTGCACGGTCTCGCCGACGGCCTGGCGATCCCGCTCGAGCGCGCCGTCGCCGAATACTCGAACGGACGCCTGCGCTACGAGCGGCGCGGCTGCTCGGCGGTGATGACGGCAGGCCTGTACGGCCGCAACTACGACTACGATCCGCGGCGCTACGATCGCATGCTGGTGGCCGTCCAGGCCAAGGGCGTCCACGCCAGCATCGGCTTCTCCGACCGCTTCACTGGCCGGGTCGACGGCATGAACGAGCACGGGCTCTGCGTCGGCCTGCACATGGTGAGCGAGAGGACCTGGAAGCCGGGCCTGGTCTGCATCCTGATCGTGCGCATGGTGCTCGACCAGTGCGCCACCACCCGAGAGGCGGTGAGCCTGCTTCGGCGCGTGCCGCACGGCCTCGGCTTCAACTACTCCCTGCTCGATGCCGGCGGCGCGGCGGCGGTGGTCGAGGCCTCGCCCGCGGCAATCGACGTGCGCGACGGCGAGCAACTCGCCTGTACCAATCACTTCCAGTCGCCCGCGCTGCAATCCTACAATCGGCGCAATCCGGGCTCGTATCGCCATCTGCCGCCGCTCGAGGCCATGGCGCGCGAGCAGTCCTCCGACCAGGCGTTGTTTCACGCTCTCAATCGCTCTCTGTCCCCGGTATTCGATCACCGCTACACGACGGGCTCGGGCACGCTCCACACCATCGTCTGCACGCCGGCGACGCGATCGATGATGGTGGGCGTGGGCGGAGATGCCACCCCTCGGTCGATCGACCTCGCCGCCTGGGCAGGCGGCGCGCCGCTTCCGGTCCAGGCCCTCGACGGTCAGCTGGGCGGCCAGGCCAACCCGTTCGACCCGGGCCGCCGCCGCGTTGTTGCCCGCCCCGGGCAGGGCAGCGCGACCAACGTCTTCATGGGCGCGCAGCTCAACGATGCCGTGTTCACGGACGTGACGCTGGCGAAGGCGCGCTTTGCCAATGTCAGCCTGGCGGGCGCGCACTTCGACGACATCGACTTCAGCAATGCCACGATCACCGGCAACTGCAACTTCAAGGGCATGAAGATCGCCGGCGTCGCCGTCACCGACCTGCTCGCGGCCTACCACGGGCAGGGTTCGTAGCGCGCCCTGCATTCGCGAGCTCGAGCAGAACGTCGGCATGGCACGGCTGGTCGAGACGGCACCAGCAGGCAAGGTCGTGACCGCGCAGTTCCTGCAACCTGTCCAGCACCATGCGGCGCAGGTCGACGAGGGAGATTGCCTCCGGCAGATGGTCCGCGGCGCTCAGCTCCTTCATCTCCTCGGCAGACATGCTGCCCCCGAGCCAACGCCGATGCAGCTCGACCGCTTTCTCCCGGCCATGGACGCTGACCGGAAACGGATTGCCGAACAGGCTCGGGCGACCGCAGTAGATCGCCTCGGCCGGCTTCCGCCAACCCGCCGTGCGCCGCATCTGGAGTCGCCCTGGCATCGCAATCCGTGTGTCCACCTGTCCCTCGCGCGCTGGCTGGCCTCTCAATCTCCCGTCTCGCTGTAGCGAGAGCCTCCGTGATCAATAAAGATCATCATCGTGACGGAAGTTGCATCCCCCGCCCGAAATTCGGCTGGATCGATCGCTACCATCAGATCGCCACCATAGGATGTAGGTTCCAGGTTCCGGGGGACAAGGCGAGATGAGGATCGTGCTGAAGGACGGGCTGGTCGTGCTGATCCCGCAGTCGGACGGGGATTTGTTCGCGCTCGCCCAGTGGAAATCGGCGCACGCCGACCATGTGCTGACTGTCCGGGCAGACCAGCCTGATGTTTCTGCCGTCGAGCTGCACGATCTCGGCCCGCGGGCGGAAGCATGCCGCGAGCCCCTGAACGTGGTCAGCACCAGCGCCGACCCTCTGGCCAGGATCATCAGCAATCTCGCGACCACGCCGTTCGAGCTCGATGGCCGGCGCTACCTGTCGGTCGAATCGTTCTGGCAGGGGCTGAAGTTCCCGAGCGAGGCGGAGCGGCGGCGCCTTGCCGGGCACGAAGGTCCACGCGCCCGATCGGAAGGCTTGCGCCAGAAGTACGAGAAGACGATCAGCTACGGCGGGCAGGAGATTGCCGTCGGCGCCTGGGACCATTGGCAGCTGATGGAGAAGGCCTGCCGTGCCAAGTTCCAGCAGAACGACGACGCCAGACGTGCGCTGCTGGCGACCGGGGAGCGCCCCCTCGTCCATGTCGTCCGCCGCGACAGCCGGTCGATTCCCGGCGTGATCATGGCGCAAATCTGGATGCGCCTGCGCGCCGAGGTCAGGAAGGCTGGACCCTGATCGGCTCTCTCGGGCGTCGCTCCGCGGCGCTCGCATGAACTCCGCATGCACGGCGCGCAGTGCACGTGAGCGTGCCCGACTGCCCACCCTGCTTGCCCGCACGACTCCGCTCTCGGTACGATGAGGCTCATCGAGCCCCTGGAGCACCCGCATGACCTCGCCCAGCCTGGTGATCCGCAACGGCACGATCGTCGACGGCTCCGGAAGCGATCCCTACGAGGCCGACCTCGCCATCGTCGACGGCCGGATAACGGCGATTGGCGGGGCCATCGCCAAGGGCCGCGCGGAGATCGACGCACGCGACAGGCTGGTCACGCCGGGGTTCATCGACGTGCACACCCACTACGACGCGCAGGTCACCTGGAGCAGCCGTCTGTCGCCCTCGACCTGGAACGGTGTCACCACGGTCTTGCTCGGCAACTGCGGCGTCGGCTTCGCACCCTGCCATGCCGACCAGCACGATCTGCTGGTCAACCTGATGGAGGGTGTCGAGGACATCCCCGAGGTGGTGCTGACCGAAGGCCTGCCCTGGAACTGGCACAGCTTCCCCGATTATCTCGATGCCATCGCGGCACGCTCCTACGACACCGACATCGCCACCCAGGTGCCGCATGCGGCCTTGCGCGTCTATGTCATGGGCGAGCGCGGCGCCGATCGCGAGCCGGCGACGGAGCAGGACCGCCGGCGCATGGCCGAGCTCACTGCCGAAGGCCTGCGCGCCGGCGCCTTCGGCTTCTCGACCTCGCGCACGCTCAACCATCGGGCGGCCGACGGCCGGCACATCCCGACCCTGCGCGCCGAGGAAGCCGAGCTCACGGCAATCGCCCACGCCCTGCGCGACACCGGGACCGGCTGGATGCAGATCGTTTCCGATTTCGAGGACGAGGACGGCGAGATCCAGCTGTTTCGCCGCCTGGCGCGCGAATCGCGCCGGCCCCTCACCATCTCCCTGCTGCAGTCGGACGCACGGCCCGACGGCTGGCGCACGCTGATGTCGCAAATCGACGCGGCGAATGCCGAGGGCCTGCGCATCACCGCGCAGGTCCGCTCACGACCGACCAGCGTCCTGCTCGGGCTCGAGCTGTCGCAGAATCCCTTCATGTGCCGGCCGAGCTACAAGGCAATCTCGCACCTGCCGTTTGTCGAGCGCCTCGCCCGGCTTCGCCAGCCCGACTTCCGGGCCCGTATCCTGGCGGAGGCCTTCGAGGGCAGCCGGCGCGCCCGGAGAGTCGAACGCTGGGATCGCATGTTCCCGCTCGGCGATCCGCCGGACTACGAGCCCACGGCCGAGAGCAGCATTGCCGCGCACGCGCAGCACCAGGGACGTTCGCCCGAGGAGGTGGCCTACGACCTGCTGATCGCGGGCGACGGCAAGGGCATCCTCTACCTGCCGGTCACCAACTATGCGGCCGGCAACCTCGACGTGGTCGGCGAGATGATCGCCGCGCCCAACTCCCTGATCGGGCTGGGCGACGGCGGCGCCCACGTCGGCATCATGTGCGACGCGACGGCGACCAGCTACACCCTGACCCACTGGACGCGCGATCGGCGGCGCGGCTCGCTGTTCCCGATCTCCTGGGGCATCAAGCGGCTCGCCGCCGACAACGCCGCCGCGATGGGGCTCGCCGATCGCGGCCTGCTGAAGGTCGGCCTGAAGGCCGACATCAACGTGCTCGACTACGACAACATGCGCCTGCGCCGCCCCGAGATCGTCTACGACCTGCCGGCCGGCGGCAAACGCCTGGTCCAGCGCACCGACGGCTTCGACGCCACCATCGTCTCGGGCCAGGTCGTCTACCGCCACGGCGAGCCGACGGGGGCGCTGCCTGGCAGGCTGCTGCGGGCGGGGGTGTAGGCAGCGGCGTTCCTTCCGTCACCTCCCCAGCTTCGGGGCAAGTCACAAGCCCTAGCGGCCCTTCCAGCGGGGCGGCCGCTTCTCGATGAAGGCGGCGATGCCTTCGGCGCGGTCCTCGGACAGGTAGGGGTTGGTCCCTTCGTTCAGCCGCAAGGCGGCCGATGCCGGCAGGCCCGAGGCCTTGGAAGCGGTCTCCTTCATGCGGCGCACGGTGACCGGCGCGTTGCCGGCGATCTGGGTGGCCCAGGCCATCGCCTCGTCCAGAGCCTTGCCCTTGGCCACGACCTTGTTGAGGAAGCCGATGCGCTCGGCCTTCGCGGCGTCGATGTACTCGGCGCGGAACAGGAGATCGAGCGCGTGCGCCCGCGGGATGGTGCGCGGCAGCATGACGGTGGCGAAATGGGCACCCATGCCACGCTTGGCTTCCGGCAGGCCGAGCACCGCATGCTCCTCGCCGATCCGGAGGTCGCAGGCCAGCGCCAGCTCGAAGCCGCCGGCGACCGCCGCGCCGTTGATCGCGGCGATCACCGGCTTGTAGGTCTCGTAGATCACCTCGAACACGAAGCGTTCCCGGGTCGACATGAGATAGACGAACGGCTTGCCGGCCTGGTCCGCTTCGTGCCGCGCCTTGAGGTCGAAGCCGCCGCAGAACGCCCGGTCGCCCGCGCCGGTCACCACGATCGCCCGCACCTCGGGATCGGCGCCGGCCTCGACGAATGCCTCGGCGATCGCCGCCATCAGGTCCGGCGTTAGCGCATTGGCGCGCTGCGGCCGATTGAGCGTCAGCAGTCGAACGTGCCCGCGATCCTCGATCAGGAGTTCCCGAGCGGCCCCGCCGGCCGCTCCCTGCTGCGACTGTCCCGGTATGCTCACGGCCAAACCTCGCGATCGATGATCCCAAGCGAACGATCGCCTGCCGGCGACGCCAAGACAACGCCGCGATCGCATCGACTTGCCGGCCGTTTCGCGCGATAAGGATGGCGTGACTCGACAGTCCGGCCGGTTTCAGGACGGGAATGCCTGAAGGCCAGCACACCCGAGACTACGTGGCTCTCGCCGCCCTTGCCGTCGTTGCCACGCAGTTCTCGAACGCGTGGGGCGCGGCGTGGTCGAAGTCCCTGTTCGACGCCATCGGGCCGGAGGGCGTCATTGCGCTCCGGGTCGGCTTCAGCGCGATCCTGCTCGGAATCGTGACCCGCGCCTGGCGGCTTCGCGTCAAGCGCAGCCAGATCGGCAATGTCGTCGCCTACGGCATCGCCCTCGGGCTGATGAACAGCATCGCCTACCAGGCCTACGCCCGCATCCCGATCGGCATCGGCATGGCGATCGAGGTGACCGGCCCGCTCGCCGTCGTCATCTTCCATTCGCGCCGGCCGGCCGACCTGGCATGGGTCGCCTGCGCGATCGCAGGCCTCGTCCTCCTGCTCTTCAAGGGAGTGGGCGACGTCGCTGCCGTAGACCCCCTCGGCATCGCCTTCGCCTTCGGCTCGGCAGCGTGCTGGGCAAGCTACATCGTCTACGGCAAGCGCGTCTCGGCCCTGGGCGGCGGCAGCATCGCCGCCGCCGGGCTGGCGATCGCCTTCGTGTTCGTCGTCCCGTTCGGCCTCGCGACCACCGGCGCCAAGCTGTTCAACCAGGAGTGGCTGATGGCCGGGCTGGTGATCGCAGTCCTGTGCAGCGCCATCCCGTTCTTCCTGCAGATCCACGCCATGCGCCAACTGCCGTCGCGGGTCTACGGCCTGCTCGCGAGCGCCGTTCCGGCCGTGGGTGCCATCATGGCCTATATCGTTCTCGGCGAGGCGCTCGACCTGCAGCAATGCCTCGGCATCCTGCTCGTCATCGCGGCCGGCGCCGGCGCGACCTTGAGCCTGTCCAAAGGACGGTGAGAAATTCTTCCCTGCGCCCTGCCCGCTCAAGCTCTTCCTTTTCCGGACCGCGAGCGTCCCGCTCGCTCATGGTCATGCTCAAGAACTATGAGCGAGCGAGACGCTCGCGGTCCGGAAGATAATACCATGACTCATGAGCGGGCGAGAAAAGCATGAGCCGGCGAAGCCTCAGGCCGCAGCGCGCGCCCAGGCGGCGGCACGCTCCAGCAGTCGCTGCGCGCGGATGACGACCGGCAGGTCGATCATGCTGCCTTCGAAGGCCACCGCTCCGGCGCCGTCGGCCGCCGCCGCATCGAAGGCGGCGATCAGCCGGCGCGCCCGGTCGAGCTCGGAGTCCGACGCGCCATATTCCTCGTTGATGATCGGCACATGCGCGGGATGGATGCACGAGGCCGTGGTGAAACCCAGCGCCCGGCCGCGCCGCATCCCGGCCCTGTAGGAGTCGAGGTCGTTGATGTTGGCGAGCTGGCCCATCGAGCCCATCGGCAGGATGCCGGCCGCGCGCGCGGCCGCGAGGCCCTGCATGGCGAAGACATACATGCTGTCGGCCGAGGGGATGGCGCCGAGCTCGGTCGCCATGTCCTCGCCGCCCACCGACATGCCGGCCATGCGCGGCTCGGCGGCGATGGCGTAAAGGTGCGGCAGCGCCGCCGGCGATTCGATCAGGGCGAGGAATCGCGTATGGCCGATCGTCATGCCGAGCGCCGACTCGCGATCGCTTACCAGCTCGGCCAGCAGCCGGACATGCTCGGGACCCATCACCTTGGGCAGCATCAGGGCGGCGACGCCGGGCATGACTGCGGAGGTGATATCGGCGACGGCGAGGTCGAGCGGCCGGTTGATGCGCACCACCACGTCGGCGCCGGCCTGGGCGACGCGCGGAACCGTGGCCGCCAGGGCGGCGCGCGCGCCGGCCTTGTGGACCGGCAGGACCGAATCCTCGAGATCGAGAATGATGGCGTCGGCGCCGCGCGTGTGAGCCTTGGCGATGAATCGCTCCGAGGTCATGGGAACGAACAGCAGCGACCGCCAGGAAGGCAGGGACGAGGTCATGGGATGCACTCCAGTCAGCAGCCGCCTTTCTAGACCGCGGCTGCGCCAAAGTCGTCGTCCCGCCTTCCCCAGGCCGGCCTGCGAAATGCTTGCGCATCACAGGCCCTCGACGCCTGCGAGCGGCAGGCTCATTCAGCTCCCGCCGCCGCCGCGCAGGAAACACCTGACATAGCCGTCCTGCTCGCAGATGTGCGCATGCAACGGAACGCGATTCAGGCTGTCGGGCAGGATCCGTTCGGGCGGAACGGGCTGCCACTGGCCACCGAAATAGGCCTCCCACTGGCCGTCATCGCGTGGCCGCGCCTGCACCGGCCGGCAATCGCCACTCGCAGCATCGCCCTTGCAGCACGAATAGCCCTGCGGCGTGTTGAGCAGCTGGTACCAGTCGTGATGGGTGGCGTGGCCGTCGCCGTGCTCACCCGACTGCGCGCGCGCCGATCCTTGGAAGGCGGCAATTCCGGTGCCGACGAGCAGCATCAGGACGGCTGCAACGGCGATGGGGCGGTCGAGCATGAGCATCGTTCCGCCGCATCAATGGCCGGACGCGCGCGAGGTTCCGCCGCGCGAGGCCCTGCGTTCCCGCATGATGCCGGCGTCGGCGAGCGCGCCTTCAGGTGCTCGTCAGCGAGATGGCCTGCGCAGCCGATGCCCGAGGTGGATGCATCGAAGCCCTGCCCCCAGACATCGGTTCATCGGCGCCCCGGACTCCTGCACGGGCGCGCCGAATGATTCCTCCGAGACTAATTCGCCGCCGCGGCGAGCTTGTCCTCGGTCCTGAGATCGAAGTCGCTGGCGTCGTGCCGTTCGCGCAGCTGCATCGCGGGATCGCCCTGCACGCGATTGACGATGCGGCCGCGCTTGACGGCCGGACGCGCGCCGATGGCATCGGCCCAGCGGACGACGTTCTTGTACTCGTGGACCGCCAGGAACTCGCCCGCGCCGTAGAGCAGCCCCTTCGCCAGGCCGCCGTACCACGGCCACACCGCTATATCGGCGATGGTGTAGTCGCCGCCCGCGAGATACGGCGTCTCGCCGAGACGGCGCTCGAGCACGTCGAGCTGGCGCTTGGTCTCCATGGCGAAGCGGTCGATCGCATACTCGATCTTGAACGGGGCATAGGCGTAGAAATGGCCAAAGCCACCGCCCAGGTAGGGCGCGCTGCCCATCTGCCAGAACAGCCACGACAGGCACTCGGCGCGGCCGGCGGCATCCTTGGGCAGGAACTCGCCGAACTTCTCGGCGAGATGCAGCAGCATCGCGCCCGATTCGAAGATGCGGATCGGCTTGGCGCCGCTGCGGTCGACCAGCGCCGGGATCTTCGAGTTCGGGTTGACCGCGACGAAACCGCTGCCGAACTGCTCGCCCTCGCCGATCCTGATCAGCCAGGCGTCGTACTCGGCGCCCTTGTGGCCGCGCGCCAGCAGCTCCTCGAGCATGATGGTGACCTTCTGGCCGTTCGGCGTGCCGAGCGAATAGAGCTGCAAGGGATGCTTGCCGACCGGCAGTTCCTTGTCGTGCGTCGGCCCGGCGATCGGGCGGTTGATGTTGGCGAAGCGGCCACCGTTCGGCTTGTTCCAGACCCAAACCTTCGGCGGCACGTAGTCGGATGCGCTGCTCATGCTCCGGTTCCTTTGCTTGCGGTTTCCTTCATGGCGGCATTCTAACTTGCCGGTGGCCTTCCGGCGCGCCCGGCGACACACTTCGGACAAGGAAAACGAATGGAGGAATGAGCGACATGAGGGCTGACCGGCAACGCCGCTTCGGCGATCTCGCGGACGATATCGCCGCCCGCCTGCCCGATCGCGAGGGGCTGGTGTTCGGCGCCAATCGCCACACGTTCAGCCAGATCGCGATGCGCATCGACGACGCCGCGAGGCGTCTGATCGCCGCCGGGGTCGGGCACGGCGAACATGTCGCCCTGTGGCTCAACAACAGCGACGACTGGATTTTCATTGCGTTCGCAGTGCAGAAGATCGGCGCCGTGCTGGTGCCGATCAACACCCGGTTCCGCGCGCGCGATCTGGCCTATGTCCTGGCCCAGTCAGACAGCCGGTTCCTGATCACGCACGATCGCTCCGGTCCCGTGGACTATGCCGGCATGGTGCGCGAGGCGGTCGCCATGCCGCAAGCAGGGCAAGCTGTGCGCGATCCCCGCTTTCCGCTTCTGCGCACGGTGATCCTGCTCGGCGAGACGCCCCAGCCGGGAACCCTGGATTGGGCCGGTCTCGCCGAGCCTGCGAGCCATGTCTCCGCCGACCACCTCGCGGCCCGCGCCCGCGCCGTCGATCCGGCCGCGACCGCCTTCATCATGTACACTTCCGGCACGACGGGGTTCCCCAAGGGCGTAGTGCGCAGCCACGAGCTGATCCGCAACGTCGAGGAGCGCGCCCATCGCATGGCGATCACGTTCAACGACACGATCCTCAACTACCTGCCGCTGTTCCATGCCTTCGGCCTGTCGGAGGGCGCCTGGATGTCGATGATCACCGGCGCGCGGCAGATCGTGACCCGCGGCTTCGACCCCGAGGAGAGCCTCGACCTGATCGAGCAGGAACGCGTCACCATAGCCCACGGCTTCGAGGCGCACATGAAGGGGCTCGCCGAGGCGCAGGAGGCGCGGCCGCGCAACGTCTCCAGCCTGCGCACCGGCATCTTCGCCACCGGCATGCTGAGCGCCACGCCGGTCGTGCGCCGCGGCATGAAGGCGCTCGCCCCGATCAGGAACCTCTCCGGCTACGGCATGACCGAGGTCTGGCTGGGCGTGTCGCTGTCCTCGCTCGACGATGACGAGGTGCGGCGCAGCGAAGCCTCGGGCTGGCCGGGCATCGGCTACGAGCTGCGCATCGTCGACGACGGCAGCGGGGCGGAGCTGGGGCCGGGCGTGGCGGGCGAGCTGCAGGTGCGCGGCTGGGCGGTGATGAAGGAGTACTACAAGAAGCCCACCGAGACCGCCGCCTGCTTCACCGAGGATGGCTGGTTCCGCACCGGCGATGCGGCGATGTGGCTGGCGGACGGCAATCTCCGCTTCCTCGGGCGCTACAAGGACATGCTCAAGGTCGGCGGCGAGAACGTCGACCCGATGGAGACCGAGGGCCTGCTGCTGGAACATCCCGCCGTCCAGCAGGTCGCCGTGGTCGGCCTGCCGGACGAGCGCCTGGGCGAGGTCGCCGTGGCCTACGTCGAGCGCCGCCAGGGCCTGCCGCTCGAGGCCGACGAGGTGCTCGGCCATTGCCGCGGCAAGATCGCGAGCTTCAAGCTGCCGCGGCACGTCGTGTTCGTCGAGGCATTCCCGATGACCGAGTCGGGCAAGATCAGGAAGGCAGTGCTGCGCGAGGATGCCGTCGAGCGGTTCGCGAAATCGGCCTGAGACGAAGCTGTCGCGGCCCGCGCACGGAGCCGTACGGAGGCTGTGCTGCGTGACCGGTTGTCCTACCCTCACCGCATTCGGATCCGATACTCGCGCGGCCCGCCATTCGGCAGGCCGTCGAACAGGACGAGGACGTTCATTTCGTTCGCATCCGCCCGCAGCACGAGAACCGCCTCGGCCTTGGCGGGGTCGTCCTTCTCGCCGATGCGCTTGAGAGTCGCGAGGAACGATCGCTTGTCCGGCTGAGCGGGATCGACGAGAAACAGGCCGTATGGCAGGTCGTTCTGCCTCTGCGCTGGGCCGGCGAGGACGACAAGGCGGCCATCGCCGGCCGGCGCCAGATCGCGGATGCCCATGTTCTCGCCCAGCCTCAGGCCGATGACCTCGACATCCTGACCCGACAGGTTCGCCTCTCGGGTGAAAAGCCTGCGCACATCGACCGACACCAGGAAGGCCTCCGGTCCCAAGACGGGCGCACGCAGGCCGGCGAACAACCGGCCGTCGACGACGGCGATGCCTTCGATGTTCAGGCCGTTCGTCTTGTCGTCGAGATCCCTCGCAAAGTAGGGCCCGACACGCGGTGCAATCTCGAGCGCACGGGCCAGGCCATAGGTTGTCTCGACATGGTCGCTGGTCGATTTGGCCGGGTCGACCGCCGTGCCGTCCGGCGCGACGATGCGCCCGTCGTCGCCGACGCGAATGCGGGCGAGCACGAAGCTCGACAACCGGAACTCGTTGCCATTTCTCGTGCAGCCGTGCGATCCGACCACATAGAAGTACGATCGTTCGTAGGCGACGCCTTCGCCGTCGAGGTCCTTGAACTTGCCGGTCCCGTTTGTGCAATGGTGCTGCTTCGGCTTGCGACCAAGCGCGCCGTCCGAGGCCCTCTTGCCGATGAGCTTGATCCTGTGGCCACCGATCAGGCGATCGCCATCGAGGGTCGCAAGCTGGGCCGACCGGTCCTCGTCGTTGACGACCAGGCAGGTGCGCCGCGGACCGGTCGTGGTCGTGCACGCAATGCCGCTGATTTCTTCGGCGGGATCGTTGTCCTCATCGACCAGATCGGGTTGCACGCGAAGGACACGAAGCGGCTCGAGGTCGGCCACCAGCGGCGCCTGCGCCGACACGTTGCCCGCCAACCCCGCAAATAATGCGGCCACGATCAAGGCTCGCAGCATGTTCCTGACCTCCGGGCGCATGGATCGCACGCGACTCGACACATGCCAGCAAGCGGGCGGGCTGCGATCGGCGTCCACCGGACAATATGCCGGATCGATCCCGCAGGAAGTGGGAAATGCCACAATGGCATTTCAAACACCGAGCCTGGCGATCGGGCTTCATCAGCACCTTCGGAATCTCAGAATTCGAGCAAGTCACGAGATTCGGGGATCAGCCAGCCTGTTCAGGTCGCTCCCCGCGCGATACGCTTGCCCACAGAAAAGGCCTCCGGGAGAGAAAAGCAGACATGTTGAGAGTGATCGTCGCGACGCTTGCCGCGGTTTTGCTGTTGCCGCAGGTGGCGGCTCTGGCCCAGACCTATCCGACCAAGCCGATTCGCTTTGTCATCCCGTTCGGCGCGGGCTCGGCAACCGACGCGCTGGCACGAATTGCCGGGCAGGAGCTGGAACAGACGCTCGGTCAACCGGTCATCGTCGTGCCCAAGCCGGGTGCCGACGGGGCGCTCGCGGCCGGCGAGGTGAAGCGCTCGGCGCCCGACGGCTATACGTTCATGTTCGGCACCAACAGCCCGCTCGCGGTCGTGCCGAACCTGCAGAAGGAGCCGCCGTACGACGTGATGGCCGACTTCACGCCGGTCACCTACCTCGGGGACAACACCTTCTTCATCGTCGTCAATCCCTCCTCGCTGCCGGTGACCTCGCTGGCCGAGCTCATCGCCTACGCCAAGGCGAGCCCGAAGCCGCTGAACTACGCCACGGGCAACACCTACGCCTTCGTCTCGATGGCCATGTTCGCCACCATCAACAACATCAAGCTCGAGGCGATACGCTACAAGTCGGAGCCCGACGCCATGGCCGACCTGCTGTCGGGCCGCGTGCCCTTGATGAACAGCACGTCGACATCGTCGCTGGCGCACATCAAGGCCGGCAAGCTCCGGGCGTTGTCGACGGCGTTCGACGAGCGAAGCCCGCTGCTGCCCGAAGTGCCCTCGATCGTCGAGGCGGGCCAGCGCAAGTTCCCGATCGGCCCGTGGTTCGCGTTGGTCGGGCCAGCCGGGCTGCCGCCCGAGGTCGTCGCCACCATGAACAAGGCGATGGCCGCCGCCCTCGCCAAGCCGTCGGTCAAGGAGCAGATGCAGCGGCATGGCTTCGTGCCGAAATCGTCGACGCCGGAAGCGCTCGCTGCCTTCATGAAGGACCAGCTCGCCGTCTGGAAGGTGGCGCTGAAGGACGCCGGCATCGAGCCGCAATGAACGGGAGCCGCGGAACGGCCTGCTGAACTTGCGGCGCGGCCACGCTGCGCGCGTGGGCAATCCAAGCCGTCGCCGCATTTCGTCATCCTGAGCAAAGGCGCTTGCGAAGCAAGCGCCGTAACCGAAGGACCTCGTCGCCGGGCGTTGCAAAGTGCTCCCCTCGCAGGCACCGATGAGGTCCCTCGCTGCGCTCAGGACGACAGCAATCTGAACGTCGGCCTGAGGGATGACGCTTCAACTCGAGAAGACGGCTCCAGATCGTCCAGCCACCTCCCTGCATCGCCGCCGCGCCGTCAGCGCCGTCAGTAGCTCGGCTTGGCCGGGAACGGCGTCAGCTGCAGCTCGTGCGTCCAGCACGAGCGGTCCTGGGTATGCAGGTAGTAGAAGGCGTCGGCGATCTTCTCCGGGTTGATGATCATGTCGGGGTTCTGCCGGGCGCGCGGCAGGGCCCGGGTGCCGGGGGAGTCGATCAGGCCGTCGATCACGACGTTGGCGACGTGGATGCCGTGCTCGGAGTATTCCTCGGTGAGCACCTGCGCCAGGGTGCGCATCATCACCCGGGGATAGTAGAGCGACTGGCCGGTCATCCGCTTGCGGCCGCGCAGCGAGCTTGCGTTGTTGGAGAACAG
>JALHMO010000069.1 GCA_022844015.1 Reyranella sp.
CGGACCATGAACTCCTTGAGGATGTCGTTCTGGATCGTGCCCGCGAGCTTGTCCTGCGGCACGCCCTGCTCCTCGGCGGCGACGATGTAGCCGGCCAGCACCGGCAGCACGGCGCCGTTCATGGTCATCGACACGCTCATCTTGTCGAGCGGGATGCCGTCGAACAGGATCTTCATGTCCTCGACCGAATCGATCGCCACGCCGGCCTTGCCGACGTCGCCGACGACGCGCGGGTGATCGGAATCGTAGCCGCGGTGGGTGGCGAGATCGAACGCCACCGACAGGCCCATCTGGCCGGCCGCGAGATTGGCGCGATAGAATTTGTTGCTCTCCTCGGCGGTCGAGAAGCCGGCGTACTGGCGCACCGTCCACGGCCGGCCGGCATACATCGTGGCCTTTGGCCCGCGCGTGAAGGGCGGGAAGCCCGGCAGCGAGCCCACGACCTCGAGGCCTTCGAGATCTTCCGCCGTGTAGAGCGGCTTGACCACGATGCCCTCGGGGGTCGTCCAGTCGAGCGAGGAGACGGGCCGGTCGCGCAGCTCCCGGGCGGCGAGCTTTTCCCAGTCGGCCTGGGTTTTCTTCGGGAAGTCAGCCATGGCTGCAATGTACTGCGGATTCACGATCAGAAAAGATGGTTCTTCGGAGGCTCATAGCCGGGAGCGCGCTACTCTCGTTCTTGGATGGTCACAGAGTCATCTCGGTCATCTCGCATCCTCTGGGAACAGGCGTGGAGATTCGGCCCGGAATTTTGCGTCATTTGCGTCACAGCGTCATTAGCCTCTGAAATCAACGACTTGGCCGTGACGCAACAGAGAGCGCTGCGTCATCGGGAATGGATTTGTGCCGGCGCTGACAGTCACGGGGGTGTCCTTCACGTCGTACGGAGCCTTAGCCCCACGCATTATCACAGCACCCCAGGAATTGGTCGGCCGGGTAACCGGGTTGGTTCGTTCCTGCGGCCACGACCGCGTGCCACCAACGGCACTTGTCCCCGATCGGCGCAGAAGTGCCTCGATCCGAGATGTGTCTCCTCCATAGCAGCGAAGCTGGGGAGGAGGAGGAGGAAGAGCGCCGCGGTCCCGGCATACCCTAATCGTTGGAGAGAATCGTGTTTCGCACCAAGGGATAGATCTGGCCGGCCCAGCGCCGGCCGGCGAACACGCCGTAGTGGCCGACGCCGGCCTGCATGTAGTGCTTCTTGCGGTAGGGGCGCAGGCTGGTGCACAGGTCGTGCGCCGCGACGGTCTGGCCGATCGCGCAGATGTCGTCGCGCTCGCCCTCGACGGTGAACAGGGCGGTGCGGCGGATCGCCTTGGGATTGACCCGGCGGCCGCGCCAGTCGAGCTCGCCCTTGGCCAGGCGGTGTTCCTGGAACACCCACTGGACTGTCTCGAGATAGAACTCCGCCGCCAGGTCGAGCACGGCAAAATACTCGTCGTAGAAGGTCTTGATGGTCTCCGCCTGCTCGGTGTCGCCGTTGGCCATGGCGCGATAGAGATCGATCTGCGCCTTGACGTGGCGCTCGGCGTTCATGCTCATGAAGGCGGTGAGCTGGACGAAGCCGGGATAGACCCGGCGCGCCGCGCCGGGATAGCGCCACGGCACGCGGGCGATCAGGTTCTGCTCGAACCATTCGATCGGCCGGCCGATCGCCAGCTCGTTCACCTTGGTGGGGTTGATACGGGTGTCGATCGGCCCCGCCATCAGGGTCATGCTGCGCGGCTGGCAGGGATTGTCGTCCTCGGCCATCAGCGCCGCGGCCGCCAGCGCCTGGACGCAGGGCTGGCAGACGGCAACGACGTGGGCGCCCTGCCCCATCGCCTCGAGGAACGTGACCAGGTGCTCGACATACTCGTCGAAGCCGAATGGGCCGTGCCACAGGCCGACATCGCGGGCATTGGCCCAGTCGGTGATATGCACGTCGTGCTCGGGCAGCAGCACCCGCACCGTGTCGCGCAGCAGCGTGGCGAAGTGGCCCGACAGGGGCGCCACGACCAGGACCTTGGGCTGCGGCGCCACACCCTCCTTGGCGAAGCGCAGCAAAGTGCCGAACGGCGTGGCGAGCACCTCCTCCTCGCGCACCGGGACGAGCTCGTTGCCGCTCCTGATCTCGTCGATGCCGAAGGTCGGCCGGCGATGCGTGAGCGTTGCCCTGCTCATCATCTCGCAGAGCGCGGCGGCCGCCCGCCAGCTGTCGAGCGACGGCGCCTGGCCATTGCCCAGCGTCTGGCTGGCCGCCGCCGCCCACGCCCGGATCGGCAGCATGACGTCAGCGGCGGTCTGATACAGCGCATAGAGCATGAAAGGCGACCGGCTCGAAAATTGCATCCCCACGAAAGCTCGAATACACCACCACAGTGATGTCCATGGCCGAGGCTTCGCTCACCGTCAGTAGCAAGAACTATTCCTCTTGGTCGCTCCGCGGCTTTCTTTTGTGCCGCATGGCGGGATTGGCGTTCGACGAGCGAGTCGCACCGATCGACGATCCGGCGACCCGGGCGGAACTGCTGCTGCTTTCACCATCGTTTCTCGTGCCCTGCCTGGAGCACGGGCCGGTCAAGGTCTGGGATACCCTGGCGATTGCAGAGTATCTGAACGAGATCAAGCCCGAGGCGCACCTGCTGCCGGCCGATCCGGCGGCCCGGGCCCATTGCCGAGCCGTCTGCGGCGAGATGCACTCGGGCTTCGCCAACCTGCGCTCGGCCCTGCCGATGAACCTCAAGGCCCACCATCCGGGCTTCAAGGTGTGGGCCGGGGCGCAAGCCGATATCGATCGCGTGACCGCGATCTGGCGGGACTGCCTGCAGCGCTATGGTGGGCCCTACCTCTTCGGCTCGGTGCCGACCATGGCGGACGCAATGTACGCCCCGGTCTGCTCGCGCTTCGCCACCTACGACGTGAAGCTCGACCCCGCCTGCGCCGGCTATCGCGACCTGATGTTGAAGTTCCCGCCGATGCTCGAATGGACGCTTGCCGCCCGTACCGAGCCGGAAGAGGTCGAGGAGCTCGACGTCGAGTTCTGAGGCTTGAACGGCTTCCCAGCTCGCCATCGACCTGTCGCTCGCCCGTGCGAACGCGATCGAGAACGCTCGACCTTCCACCGTGCTCGACTGTTGGACCACCGGCGTCAGTAGGTGCGCGGATACGATCCCAGGATGCGGGCATTCCTGATCTCCCGGAGGAAATCGAGGCTCGGATGCGTCCTGTGCCCTGCGATGTCGATGACATATTGATGCGTATCCAGCCGTGCTCGTGTGGGACGCTGGTAGATGTTCAGCACCGACGCATTGTGCTCCTTCAGGGCATTCAGGAAGTCCATGAAGTCCACTTCCGACGACTTCAGATGTACGCTGGTGCGGTCACGGCCTGTCGGTAACGGACAGTTCCGGCCGACAACCCACCACCTGGTGACGTTGTGAATGCCTTCTTCTATCCCTGTGCGTACTTCCTGCAGGTCGAAGAGCTTCGCACCAAGTCCTGGGCCGATCGACGCGAGCGCCGGCGAGTTCTGACTCGCGACGAACGCCGTGGGGCCGTGACGAACCTCTCGGTCGACATTCGGCATATGGACATCGAGCCATGCGCCGACTTCGTCCAACGCCACGGGGTGTCCCAATACCTTCCGGATCGAATCGAATGTCGCCTGTTTGGTCGCGATCAGGCTGTAGCTCAGCATCTTCGGGTACTCGGCGACAATCACGGGCGCCCTGAGCGCCAGGATGTCGTCGAGGTACGGCGTCGCTCCCACGAGCGACGTCGTCACCGGAGCGCAGATCGCGTCGACGGTTCCATCCTCGTATGCCTTGAACAGCCCGTCGGCGAACGGCAAGAGCTCGACGCCCTGTGCGAACAGGTCGAGCGTGGCTTGATGTGTCCAGGTTCCCTCCGGACCCAAGTACCCAACGCTTCGAATCGACGATGTATCTACCACCGGCCGCTGCAATGTTCTGACCTCTTTCCGGGATGCTCCTCAGGGTGAGGTCCCTCTGTCGCTTGACGTCTATGGAGTTGCGCCCCTGCCATCGCGCCAAGTCGCAGACCAGGAGACGTCTCGCCTGTTCAAGCGCCGGCGCGATTGGGATCCCGCCAGGCTCTCTCGAAGGGCAGGCGCCAGGCATGCGGGGCGATGAGCTGGTGGATCGATTTCGGCCCCCATGAGCCCGGCTGGTAGAGCCGGACGGGCGGCGGCGAGTCGAGCAGCGGGCCCGACACTTCCCACAGCCGCTCGATGCCTTCGGCGGTAGTGAACAGCGTGCGGTCGCCGCGCATCGCATCCAGGATCAGGCGCTCATAGGCCTCGAGGACGTCGCCGATCCAGCCGGTATCGTGCATGGCGAACTGCATGCTCAGCTTGTCGAGCCGCATGCCCGGGCCCGGGCGCTTGCCGTAGAAGGACAAGGACATCTTCGACGCATCCGCCAGGTCGAAGGTGAGGTGGTCCGGCCCCTGCGCGCCGACGCCGGAGCCTGCCGGAAACATGCTCTTGGGCGGCTCCCGGAAGGCCAGCGAGATGATCCGTTGCCCTTCGGCGAGCCGCTTGCCGGTGCGCAGGTAGAACGGCACGCCGGCCCAGCGCCAGTTGTCGATGCCGCACCTGAGGGCGATGAAGGTTTCGGTGTCCGATTCGGGGTCGATGCCCGGCCCCGATCGATAGCCGGCGTACTGGCCGCGCACGACGTTCCTCGGCTCGATCACGGACATGCTGCGAAAGACCTTGTTCTTCTCCTCGCTGATCGGCGCCGGCTCCAGGGACGTCGGCGCCTCCATCGCCACGAAGGCCAGGATCTGGAACAGGTGGGTCACCACCATGTCGCGAAATGCGCCAGTTGCCTCATAAAAGCTCGACCGCGTGCCGAGGCCCAGCGTCTCGGGCACGTCGATCTGCACGTGGTCGATGAAATTCCGGTTCCAGATCGGCTCGAACAGGCCGTTGGCGAAGCGGAACGCCAGGATGTTCTGCGCCGCTTCCTTGCCCAGGAAATGGTCGATCCGGAAAATCTGCTCCTCGGCGAAGACCTCGTGCAGCCTGGCGTTCAGCGACACCGCGCTGGCGAGATCGGTGCCGAAGGGCTTTTCCATGATGACGCGACTGCGCTCGACAAGACCGGCTTCGGCCAGCAGCCGCACCGCCGGCAGGGCGGCGGCAGGCGGCACGCTCAAATAGTGCAGGCGACGGCTCTCGCCGGCCAGCGAAGCCTCGGCCGCATCGACTGCCGCCTTCAGGGCGGCGGGGCCGGC
The DNA here is from genome assembly GCA_022844015.1 of Reyranella sp. Taxonomy (GTDB): domain Bacteria; phylum Pseudomonadota; class Alphaproteobacteria; order Reyranellales; family Reyranellaceae; genus Reyranella. The sequence continues at coordinate 5,239 of JALHMO010000069.1, forward strand.
CGACATCGGAATGTAATCCAGGGTCTCGGAGAAGGCGGCCCAGGCGGCCTCGCTCACCTTGTGGCTGGAGAATTGATGGATCGCTTCCCGCGCGATCCTGCGCAAACCGTCTGCGTCGAGATCGTCCAGCGAGACGCCGATGATCCGGCAGCCCGGGACGAAGCCGGAGCTGACGAGATGGAACAATCCCGGCAGCAGCTTGCGCCGCGACAGATCGCCCGTGGCGCCCACGAGCACGACAACCTGCGGATATCGCGGACCGACACCCTGAGGATTCTTCGCTAACATGTGGGCCACCTCAGGAGGCAGGGTACACGCATTGGCAAGAAAATCCGTCATCCCGACCGGAGGCGAGCACAGCGCTTGCCCCGAGTGCAGCCGAAGGGAGGCGTAGCCGAGGGACCTTACTTGTCGTGGCATCAACAAGAAAGGTCCCCCGGCTACGCCCCCAATGGCGCTGTAAACAGCGGCTAATCGGTCGGCGCCGCTCGGGATGACGGGACTCCTGCCTCACGAGACAGGTTGCCTGGAGCAACCGTCGCTTCGCTTCCACCTCGATCATGCTCGACGTCGTCCGGACGCGCCGAGCAGCTTACAGGAGGCATCATGAACGACGTCCCCAAAGTCCGCGCGAAACCGGAGCAGCCGGCTTCTCACGAATTCGGGGCCGTTCCGTTCTGTGGCCGACCCGATGCGCTCTTCGAGCGTCACCTGCTGTCCGATGCCGTGGTCCTGCCGTCGACCGCCTACGACCGGCAGCGCTTCGAGGCTCTGGCCCGTTCGGTCCGCGACCTGCTCTCCCGGCGCTGGATCGAGAGCCAGAGCACCTATGATCGACTGAACCCCAAGCGCGTCTACTACGTGTCGATGGAGTTCCTGATCGGCCGGTCGCTCGCGAACAACGTCATGAACCTGATGCTGGAACCGTTCATCGAGCGGACGGCGCGCGCGAGCGGCCTGGACTGGCTCGGCCTGGTGGAGCAGGAGCCCGATGCCGGGCTCGGCAATGGCGGCCTCGGACGGCTCGCAGCGTGCTTCCTCGATTCGATGGCGACCCTGCAGCTCCCGGCGATGGGCTACGGGCTGCGTTACGAGTACGGCATGTTCCGTCAGTCGATCGAGCACGGCTGGCAGCATGAGCATCCGGACAACTGGCTGCGCCGGCAGGACCCTTGGGAAGTCTCGCGCCGCCGCGAGGTCGTCGAGGTCGCGCTCGGCTGCACCTTCGAGATGCACCAGGGTCAGCTGCAGATCGTCGCCAATCGTCCATCGACCCTGCTCGGCATTCCGTACGACCGGCCGGTAGTGGGCTTCGGCGGCACGACGATCAACAGCCTGCGGCTGTGGAGCGCGGCAGCCCAGGACGCTTTCGACTTCCAGGAGTTCAGCGAAGGCGACTTCGTGGGTGCCCTGGTCGGCGGCATTGCGGCGCAGACGCTGACCCGCGTTCTCTACCCGGACGACTCGACCGAGATGGGGCAAGCGCTGCGCTTCGCGCAGGAGTATTTCCTGGTCGCCTGCTCGCTGGCCGACCTCGTGCGCCGCTTCCGTCGCGACAACGACGACTGGGGCCTGCTCCCCGACAAGGTCGCCATCCAGCTCAACGATACCCATCCGGCCCTGGCGGTGCCGGAGCTGATGCGCATCCTGCTCGACGAGGCGCAGCTCGGCTGGGAAAGATCGTGGGACCTCACGCGGCGGACCCTGGCCTACACCAACCACACGCTGCTGCCCGAGGCGCTGGAAAAATGGCCGTTGCGCTACTTCCGGCAGATGCTGCCGCGACACCTCGACATCATCTACCAGATCAACCAGCGCTTCCTCGGCGACGTGCGGCGGCGCTATCCCGGCGACGAGGCCCGCGTCCAGCGCGTGAGCCTGATCGAGGAAGGGGCGGAGGACAGGGACAAGGTCCGCATGGCACATCTGGCGATCGTCGGCTCGCACAGCACGAACGGCGTCGCCGCGATCCATTCCGGGCTGCTGCGCACGACGACGGTGCGCGACCTGGCGGAGATCTTCCCCGAGCGCTTCAACAACAAGACCAATGGCGTCACGCCGCGGCGCTGGCTGCTGCTGGCCAATCCCGCTCTGTCGCGCGCCATCACCGATGTCGTCGGGGATGGCTGGATAACCGATTTCGCCAGGATCGCCGGGCTGAGGCCTGCCGCCGATGACGCCGCGTTCCGCCGTTCGTTCCTGCAGGTCAAGCGGGACGCCAAGGCACGGTTCGCCGACTGGCTGAGATCGACCTCGGGGCAGGTGGTGGACCCCGACAGCATCTTCGACTGCCAGATCAAGCGCATCCATGAATACAAGCGCCAGATGCTCAATGCGCTGCGGATCGTCGTGCTCTACAACCGGCTGCGCGCGAACCCGGCCCTCGACATGGCCCCCCGCACGTTCTTCTTCGGCGGCAAGGCCGCGCCCGCGTACCACCTCGCCAAGCTCATCATCAAGTTCGTGAGCAACCTGGCCGGCACGATCGACGGCGATCCGGCGATCCGCGGGCGGATCAAGGTCGTCTTCCTCCCGGAATATTGCGTCTCGCTGGCCGAACGGCTGATCCCGGCAGCCGACGTTTCCAACCAGATCTCGACCGCGGGCTACGAGGCCAGCGGCACGAGCAACATGAAGTTCATGATGAACGGGGCGCTGACCCTCGGCACGCGGGACGGTGCCACGATCGAGATGGCCCAGGAGGGCGGCGAGGAGAACTTCTTCCTGTTCGGGCTCACCGCGCAGCAGGTCGCCGAAAGCCGCGGCTGGTACAGCCCGCACTGGCACTACGAGAACCAAGCCGAGACACGAGAGGCGCTCGACCTGATCGCCCGCGACTATTTCAGCCAGAACGAGCTCGGTGCCTTCGCCTTGCTGCACGACATGCTGCTGAAGCACGGCGACCGCTACATGAATCTCGCGGACCTCGCCGCCTATCTCGAGGCGGATCGGGCACTCTGCGCGCTGTACGCGGATCGCGATGCCTGGGCCCGCAAGGCGATCCTCAATGTCGCGAGCTCGGGGAAGTTCTCCAGCGACCGCACCATCGCGCAGTACGCGACGGAGATCTGGCATGCCGAACCCTGCCCGGTGGCGTAGGCGGAACGGGTGACAAGGTCCAGTCACCGCTCGCCGCGAAGGCGATTCCGGTCGACAGGCACGGGCAAGAGTAGCCCTCCGACCGGATCCGACGGAAGCGTGTGATTCGGCACCCGCGAGCAACTCTCTGACGAAGCCGCGAAAGAGTGGGCGAGAAAGCCTCTTGTCCCCTCCCGCGCCGCCTTGCAAAGTCGGCGGGACAAACGGAGGAAACAACTTGAACATCACGCGTCGCGGCGCGGTCGCGGGCTTGACCGCCTTGCCGCTCGTACCGGCTGTTGCCCAGCAGCCGGCTTTTCCGACGAAGCCGCTCACCCTCATCGTCCCGTTCCCGGCGGGCGGCCCGGCCGACATCTTCGGCCGCAATCTCGCCCAGGCGATGACCGGCGGGCTCGGCCAGCCGATCGTGGTCGAGAACAAGAGCGGCGCGGCGGGCGTCACCGGTATCGACTTCGTCGCCAAGGCGGGCACCGACGCGCACGTCATGGGCCTGATGAGCGCCAGCGCCGGTTCCATCATGCAGAGCCTCATGCCCAGGATGCCGTTCGATCCCGCCAAGGACCTCGCCCCGATCGTGCTGGTGGTTCGCGTGCAGGAGGTCATGGCGGTCAATGCCAAGCTCGGCATCGACGACATGAAGGCCCTGATCGCTCGCGCCAAGGCCGAGCCGGGCAAGATCACGTGCGCCTCGGCCGGAACCGGCGGAATCACCCACCTCGCCATCGAGCTGTTCAAGCGCGAGACCGGCGCCGACCTTCTGCATGTGCCCTATCGCGGCGCGGCGCCGGCAATCAACGACCTGCTGGCGGGAACGGTGAACACGACCATCCTCGATGTGCCCGCCGTCCTGCCGCATATCCGTTCCGGCGCCCTGAAGGCGCTCGCGGTGACGTCCGATACCCGGGCGCCGCTGCTGCCCAACGTTCCGACCATGCGCGAGCTCGGCTTTCCCAAGGTCAATTCCGACAACTGGTACGCCCTGGTCTCGCCGGGTGCCTCGAGCGCCGAGGCACGCCAGAAGATCTTCGACGCCGCAAGCGCCGCCCTGAAGTCGAAGCAGATTGTCGATGCCTATGCCGCAGTCGGCGGCATCGCAGGCGGCGGCACCTCGGCCGAGCTCGCCGCCTTCCTGCGCGAGGAAGTTGCGAAGTGGGCTGCCGTCATCAAGGCCGCCAACGTCAAGCTCGAGTAGACCGTGGCCCTCGACGTCCGACGCGGGCTGGCGAGAACCTTCGCCGGCCACATCCACTGGCGGGCCTGCGGCGAGCAGGGTCCGGTCGTCATGGTGAGCCACATCAACCAGCAGAGCTCGGCCGTGATGGCCGAGCTGCTGCAGGCCTTGGGCGCCCACTACCGCGCCGTCGCCATCGACTATCCGAGCCACGGCCATTCCGATCACATCGACTGGCAGCCGACCATCGAGGACTACGCCCGGGCGGTGATCGAGACCATGGATGCGCTGAAGATCGAGCGCGCCACGGCGCTTGGCGAGGCAGTCGGCTCGGCCGTGTCGATCGCGCTGGGATCGCGCTGGCCGCAGCGCATCGACAGGGCGGTGCTGATCAACACGCCGTTCTTCACCGACGCCGACACCGCCAAGAACGACATCGCCGACATCGCCAAGGTGCGACCGAGCGATTCCTCGGGCTTCCCGGCGCCGCGCTCGATCGAGTTCCTGCTGCAGCACGATCCCGAGCACGCACCGATGGCGCCGACGCAGTCGTGGATGGACCGCATCAACACCGCCCAGCTCGAGATCGGCCGCGACCGCTGGCAGGCGATGGGCGCGCTGGCGAAATTCGACACGCTGGCCGGCATGGCGGCGCTCCGGTGCCCGGTGCTGATGCTGTACGGCGAGCATTTCATCTACGGCAAGCATCGCGCGCGCCTGCAGGCCCAGTGCCCGCACGCCCGCGTCGAGATCGTGCCGGGCGGCCGCTTCTGCATGAGCTGGGAGCGCGCCACCGACATCGCCGCCCATGTCCGCGGCTTCGTAAGCTGAGATCGAGGAACGTCATGCTCGACAAGGAAGCCCGCAGCCTGCTCGACCTGATGGAGCAGGCCGTCCAGGCCGGACGGCCCAGGCTCAATACCCTGCCGTATGCCGAGGGCCGGACTGCGGTCGACAAGATGTCGGAGGACAGCGAAGCCGAGCCGCCCGACGTCGGCGCGGTGACGGACGGAGCGTTCGCCGGCCCCGGTGGCCAGATCGGCTTCCGCCGCTATCGACCGCTCGGCGCGTCGCCGGGACCGCTCGCCACGTTGATCTACTATCACGGCGGCGGCTTCGTGATCGGCAACGTCGACACGCACGATTCGACCTGCCGACGGCTCGCCAACAAGAGCCGCTGCCAGGTGATCTCGATCGACTATCGCCTGGCGCCCGAGCATCCCTTCCCGGCGCCGACCGACGACGGCGTGGCGGCGTTCTGCCACATCCGCGACAACGCCGTGCAGTTCGACGCCGACCCGGCGCGCCTGGCGGTGGGCGGCGACTCAGCCGGCGGCGCCGTCGCCGCCGTGGTCTGCCAGACTTGCCGCGACGCCGACGATCCCGGCCCGGCATTCCAGATGCTGATCTATCCGGCGACGGATTCCAGCCGCGTCAGCGCCTCGCGCACCGCCTTCGCCGAAGGCTACTTCCTCACCAGGGACCTGATCGACTGGTTCTGGAAGGCCTACGTGCCGGCCGGCATCGACCAGAGCGATCTGCGTTTGTCACCGCTGCTGGCCAAGGATTTCAGCGGCCTGCCGCCGGCCTTCGTGCTGACGGCGGGCTACGACCCGCTACGCGACGAAGGCCGCGCCTACGCCGACCGGCTGATCGACGCCGGCGTCAAGACGACCTACGTCAATTACCCGGGCACGATCCACGGCTTCTTCTCGTTGACCCGCTTCCTGCAGCAGGGCCTCAAGGCGAACGACGAGGCCGCAGCGGTTCTCGCGGCGCACTTCGGGACCTAGCCACTTTTCCTGGTAAGAAACTGGCGGCTCGCCGCCGGTTTCTTGACACGGCGGGTCGGCCCTCGGGCCGGTGGGGAACTCCTATGAAGATCGGGGCGGGTACCGCCCCGATCTTCCCGGCATCGTGGGGCGCGCCGGCGTGCTGGGCGTCTCCCCAGCTATGCTGCTACGGAGTGGACACATCTCAAGTCCCTCCTCGCAGGGCATGCGCATCCGGAAGGACACCGTCATCCCGACCGGAGCCGAGCGTAGCGAGGCGTAGTGGAGGGACCTTTCTTGCTGCAGCACCCGCAAGAAAGGTCCCTCGACTGCACCGCCCCTCGGGCGGCTCCGCTCGGGATGACGGGAAACTTGCCGAGTGCGAATGCGCTGCGACGACGGGGGGAGGGATTTGAGATGTGTTCACTCCGAAGCAGCGAAGCCGGGGAGGAGGTCGATTGCCTCAGCCCGGCCGCAGCCGCACGAAGCTGATCGGATCGGCGAAGCCCTTCAGCGCCACGCTCTCCTCGCCCGACGCCACGGCGGCGATCAGCTCGCGAACCGCAGGATCGTCCGCCACCGCGCGGCTCAGCACGATGTCGCCGCCCTCGCTCTGGCCCTGCAGGCGGGCGGCCATGTTCACCGTCGAGCCGAAATAGTCGAGGCGGTCGTTGAGCGTGACGACCACGCTCGGGCCGGCATGAATGCCGAGCTTCAGCACCAGCTCGTGGCCCGCGATGCGCGCCTGCATGGCGAGCGCCGCCGTCACGGCGTCGGCCGGATCGCCGAACGCGGCCATCACGGCGTCGCCGATCGTCTTGACGACCGCGCCGTTGTGGTCACGGACGATGCCGGCAAGCAGGGCGAAATGCTCGCGCACGAGATTGAAGGCCACCGAATCACCGACCCGCTCATAGAGCGCCGTCGACCCGCGCAGGTCGCTGAACAGCAGGGCCACGTGGCCGACGCCCGCCTCGTCGCCCGGTCGCAGGGTCGCTTCCGAGAAGAGATCGCGAAACGCCTGCAGCGAGATCACTTCCGGCGCCGTCAGGGCCTCGCGCGTCCAGGTGCGGTCCTCGATCAGTGCCGCCAGCTCGAAGCCCGCGTCGTTGACGAAGGTGATGGACCCGGCCTCACCCGCCGGCATCGCCTCGACGCCGGTCGCCGTCGCACGAAGGCCCGGGAAAGCGCCGCCGCGATGCTCGACGTCGACGAACGTCCCGGGATGCAGCGTCCGCAGGCGATAGCTGCCGGCCGGCAGGTCGAGGCGGATCACCCGCGTCTCGCCGGGCGCCAGCAGGAGTTGAGCGGCGACGTGCGGCGTCGCCAGCGGGCCGCTCAGGCAGAACCCCCCGGCCAGAAGCGGACGCACCGCAGGTGCCGGCGCGAAGCTCAGCTCGACATTGCGCTCGAAGTCGCGGTCGTAGTCGATGTTGCACGACGGACAGTGTGCGCCGCGCGGCAGCTCGCTCAGCGCGCTGGCCGTGAGCTTGGCGCCGCGACAGTTGGTGCACAGCAGATCCCATTTCATCGTCAGCAGGCCGGCGCGCACGCCGGCCAGGCAGGCTTCGATGGCCGTGCGCTGCGGCACCCCGAGCTCGCGCGCGATCAGCTTGGGCTTGAGATGGGCCAGGTCGGTCGCCATGCCGGTCAGCACCAGATCGGCCAGCTTGCCGCCGAGCCCGTTGCCGTAGGGGCTGCGGTCGATCTCGACGGCGAGCGCTGTCGCCCGCTCGCGCGCACCGGCCGGCAACTCGGGCGGCGGCAGGTCGAAATGGGTGACGCGCTCGCCCTTGGCGAACGCCACGGCCTCGACGATGCGCTTGCCGACGACCTCGCCCGCCTTTGCCCCCAGTCGTGCACCGAACAGCCGCCCGACGATCGAGAGCGGCTCCCATTCCAGGGTGTAGGAGAGCTTGCTGCCGGCCCCCTCGGCCTCGAGCTCGAAGATCGGCCCGAAGCGGCGGAACGGCCCCTTGGTGAACTCCCTGGCCTGCCGGAAGTAGCGGCCGTGGATCCACTCGTAGGGCTTCTCCTCCCATTCGAGCGTGAAGCCCGCGGCCTTGCCGCTGCCCCGGCGCAGGATCGTGCCGTTGGGCTGCGGCGTCTCCTCCAGCCTGTAGGGCGGCAGGCCCATCGCCTCGTTGAACCGGTTGGTGTCGGCCAGCACCGGCCACAACGCCTCCGGCGGCAGGTCGAACGTCCAGGTCCAGGTGCGGCGCATGACCTTGGTACTGTACCACCGGCCCGCCCGGATGAGTCGGGCCGCTTCACAGGCCGGTGAACGGAGCCCCGCCGGGACTCCTGGCGCTCTCAGAGTTGGCTGCAGGACTGATCGAGCAGCTCTTCGGCGTGCGCCGTGTTGCCTCCGTCGACCTGGGTATCGAGGACGAAATACTGCCCGGGGGTCACCGATCCGACGACCGCGATGCTCTGGTCTGCCATGCGATCCTTGACGGCAGGATCGGCCTGAAAAACCAGGAACGGGCTCTGCTCGCCGGACAGGCTGGTGACCTTGATCGCGCGGTAGAGATTGTCGTGAGGCGGCAATCGGAGTGTAACCGGCCTGGCGGGGAAGAAGCCGATCTCGGCCTGGTCGAGCGCCTTCCTGACGGCCGGGCGCACGCACGAGATGTGGATGTGGAGCTGGTTCTGCGTGCGGGCGTGTGCCGAGTTGATCGCCATCGCGGTGTCGGCTGGCGGAAAGCCGGGATAGGTCCGCGACTGCGCCCAGCCGTACTGCCAGAAATCCACGACCGGCGCCTGCGCGATCAGGCCATCCTCGATGCCGGTGACCCGTTTGGTCGGGATGATCAGGTACGATTGCGGCTTGCGAGGCGAATTGTCCTTGATGATGACGTACTGATCCTTCTTGTCGTAGGCTCGGCAGCCGACGTCGCCTGTCAGCGACCGCTCGCAACACTGCGCCAGCGCCCACAGCGTGTCGGGACGGGGCGGCAGGACGCAAGCGGCCGGGTCGGCGGCCTTCTGGGCCGCCGCCGGATGGTCGGCGCAAAGCAGCACCAAGCCTGCCAGCAAGGCGCAGGCAGCAGATATCGCCGGTTTCGGTCCGCCCATCGCCACCCCCGCACCAAGCCACTGCCGGGACTTTAAGTCCAAAGTCTCGAAGTTGTCACAAGTGAGCCGCACTTTCCCAGGTCACGACGACGGAGGAGTTCGCAATGAGCGTCGAGAAAGTCGAGCGGAGCCTGGCAGACAAGCTGCGCAACGAGCTGGCCGACAGCATCGATGAAGAGCTCGAGCTCGAGATCGATGACGACATGCTGGATCGCACGGCCAAGCTCGGAGGGGACGACCTCGGCACGGGACCGGCCGACGGCTCGGATCGCCACCAGTACTTCCGAGAGCTGCTGCGGCTGCAGGGCGAGCTGGTCAAGCTGCAGGACTGGGTCGTCCACCGGAAGCTCAAGGTGGTCGTGCTGTTCGAAGGCCGCGACGCCGCCGGCAAGGGCGGCGTGATCAAGCGGGTGACCCAGCGCCTCAACCCGCGCATCTGCCGCACCGTGGCCCTGTCGGCGCCGACCGACCGGGAGCGCAGCCAGTGGTACTTCCAGCGTTACGTGTCGCACCTGCCGGGCGGCGGCGAGATCGTGCTGTTCGACCGCAGCTGGTACAATCGCGCCGGCGTCGAGCGCGTCATGGGCTTCTGCAGCGAGGCCGACGTCGAGGAATTCTTCCGCACCGTCCCCGAGTTCGAGCGCATGCTGGTGCGCTCGGGCATCGTGCTCGTCAAGTACTGGTTCTCGATCACCGACGACGAGCAGAACGAGCGCTTCCTGATGCGCATCCACGACCCACTGAAGCAGTGGAAGCTCAGTCCCATGGATCTCGAGTCGCGGCGCCGCTGGGAGAACTACACCAAGGCCAAGGAGGAGATGCTGGCGCGCACCCACATTCCCGAGGCGCCGTGGTGGGTGGTCGAGGGCAACGACAAGAAGAAGGCCCGCCTCAACTGCATCCACCACCTGCTGCAGCAGGTTCCGTATGACGAGGTCGAGCACCAGCCCATCGTGCTGCCGCCGCGCGAGCACAAGCCCGACTACGCCCGCGCGCCCGTGCCGCAGACCATGTACGTGCCCTCGGTGTACTGATGGACTTCTTCCGGCGCTTCACCTTCCTGTTCTGCACGCCGACCTTCGAGCCCGAGGATCTGGAGGGCCATCGGCTCGACCAGATCACCGTCGCCATCAAGACCATGGGCTTCCAGGTGGTGCACGCGCGGCGCATCGAGGACGCCGAGATCGCGGTCCAGACCGACGCGGCGATCGGCTGCATGGTGGTCGACTGGGGCAAGAAGGGACTCGAGGGCAAGACCGCCGCCCTGATCAACCTGATGCGCCGGCGCGGCCTCGAGATGCCGATCGTCATCCTGGTGCGCCGCAAGCGCCTGGAGGACATCCCGGTCGAGGTGCTGGACTACATCGACGGCTACATCTTCCTCGCCGAGGAGACGCCGGAGTTCATCGCCCGGAACCTGGTGAGCCGGCTGAAGCAGTACGCCGAGACGCTGAAGACGCCGTTCTTCGGCGCCCTGGTCGACTATGCCGAGGAGGGCAACCAGCTGTGGACCTGCCCCGGCCACAATGGCGGCATCTTCTACAACCGCAGCCCGATCGGCCGCATCTTCGTCGAGCATCTCGGCGAGGCGATCTTCCGCGACGATCTCGACAACTCGGTGCTCGAGCTCGGCGACCTGCTGGTCCACGAAGGCCCGGCATTGCGCGCCCAGCAGGAGGCCGCGGCGATCTTCGGCGCGGAGAAGACCTACTTCGTGCTGAACGGCACCTCGTCGTCCAACAAGATCGTGCTGTCTGCCCTGGTCGCCGAGGGTGACCTGGTGCTGTTCGACCGCAACAACCACAAGGCGGCGCATCACGGCGCGCTGTTCCTGGGCCAGGGCATCCCGATCTATCTCGAGACCGACCGCAACGCCCACGGCCTGATCGGCCCGATCTTCAACGAGGCGTTCGACGAGGCGCGGCTGCGCGAGAAGATCCGCTGCCATCCGCTTGTCGCCGACCAGGATGCCTGGCGGCGCGAGCGGCCGTTCCGCGTCGCCGTGGTCGAGCAATGCACCTACGACGGCACCATCCTCGACGCCCGCCTGGTCGTCGAGCGGATCGGCCATCTCTGCGACTACATCCTGTTCGACGAGGCGTGGGCGGGCTTCATGAAGTTCCACCCGATCTATGCCGGCCGCTTCGCCATGGGCCTGGGCGATCTCGGCCCGGACCAGCCGGGCATCATCGCCACCCAGTCGACCCACAAGCAGCTGGCGAGCTTCTCGCAGGCCTCGCAGATCCATTTCAAGGACCGCCACATCGAGGGCCAGCGCCGCCGGGTCGAGCACCGGCGCTTCAACGAGTTCTTCATGCTGCACGCCTCGACCTCGCCGTTCTATCCGCTGTTCGCCTCGCTCGATGTCGGGGCGCAGATGATGAAGGGCCGCTCCGGCGAGGTGCTGTGGGACGACACGATCCGGCTCGGCATCGAGCTGCGCAAGAAGGTACGCGCGATCGGCCGCGAGTTCCGCGAGCGCGAAAGCGACCCGGCGCGCCGCTGGTTCTTCGACGCCTTCGTGCCCGACCGCGTCAGCGTTCCCGGTCGCGACGGCGGCGCTGCGCAGGAGACGGCATGGGAGGACGTCCCGACCGACGAGCTGGCCGCCAAGGCACGCTACTGGGAGCTGGCACCGGGTGCCGCCTGGCACGGCTTCGTGCACGTCGCGCCCGGTTACGCCATCACCGACCCCAACAAGCTCATCCTGCTGACGCCGGGCTTCGAGCCCGGCGGAGCCTATGCCGATCACGGCATCCCGGCGCCCGTCGTGGCACAGTACCTGCGGGAGAACCAGGTCGTGCCCGAGAAGAACGACCTCAACTCGCTGCTGTTCCTGCTGACACCGGGCGTCGAATCGAGCAAGGCGGGCACGCTGCTCAGCACGCTCGTCGCCTTCAAGAAGCTGTACGACGACAATGCCCGCCTCGACGACGTGATCGGCGAGTTCGTGCGCCGTCGCCCGGCGCGCTACGCGGGCCGGCGGCTGCGCGATCTGTGCGACGAGATGCACGCCTTCTTCCGCGACAGCGGCGTGAGCGCCCTGCAGCGTGCGCAGTTCCGGCCGGAGCATCTGCCGACGCCGGCGATGCCGCCGCATCGCGCGGTGCGCGAGCTGGTGCGCAACAATGTCGACTACGTGCCCATCGATCAGGCGCAGGGGCGCATCGCCGCGACCCTGTTCGTGGTCTACCCGCCCGGCATCGCCAGCATCGTTCCCGGCGAGCGCCTCGACGAGCGCGCCAGGCCGATGCTCGACTATCTCGCGATGTTCGAGCGGAGCGCCAACCTGTTTCCAGGCTTCGACGTCGAGATCCAGGGCGTCTATCGCGAGACCGCACCGGACGGCGCGGTCCGCCTCCACACCTACGTGGTGCGGGAGTAGCTGGAGCGGGCTTGCCTCAAAGCCTCACCCTGAGGAGCGGCCCAAAGGGCCGCGTCTCGAAGGGTGGGCAACAAGGAGCACTCTAGCCCACCCTTCGAGACGCGGCCTGCGGCCGCTCCTCAGGGTGAGGTCACATTTTGGTAAGCCTCACCCTGAGGAGCGGCCCAAAGGGCTGCGTCTCGAAGGGTGGGCAACAAAGGGCACTCTAGCCACCCTTCGAGACGCGGCCTGCGTCCGCTCCTCAGGGTGAGGTCACATTTTGGTGCTTCAGCCAAAGAGGACTACGCCCTAGACCTAGACGCCGGTGTGCGAGGTCCCCCGCGCGTCGGGCGGCTCGGCCGCGCCCGGCCCCAGGGCGCGCTGCATCAGCAGGCTGTCGGTCCAGCGGCCGAACTTGTAGCCGACGCCCTCGAGCAGGCCGACCCGCCGGAAGCCGAATGCCTCGTGCAGGTTCTGCGACGGCACGTTCTCGGCATCGACGTAGGCGAACATCTGGCGGAAGCCGGCCCCCGTGCAGGCCTCGATCAGCGCCGGCAGCAGCATGCGTCCGATGCCGGAATGCAGCTGGTCCTGGCGCACGTAGATCGAATGCTTCACGGCATAGCGATAGGCCGGCCGCTTGCGGAACGGAACGGCATAGGCGTAGCCCACCACCTCGCCGCTCCGCTCCGCCACAAGGTGCGGCAGGCGGCGGCGCAGCATGTTCTTGCGCCGGCGCTTGATGTCGTCGTCCTGCAGCGGCTCGGGCGCCGTCGGCTCGAGCCCGAGATCTCCGACCCCGCGCCCGACGTGATGGGTGTAGATGGCCAGCATGGCCGGCACGTCGTTCTCGGTCGACGGCCGCACCACGATCTCGCGTGCCCGATCCGGCACCTGCCCGCTCGCCAGGGTACTCACGCCGCTTCTCCTTCCACCGACCTCGATCAAGCATGGGTGCATGACGGTTTCGTGTCATGCTCGTCGTGTCTTCATTGACGGATCTTGCGCACCCGCGAGGGGCACGCAAACTGTCATTCGTCGCTGACGCGCCGGATGAGCACTCCCTGGAGTGGCGCGCTCATAGACGCCAACTTACAAGGAGTCCTCACCCTGAGGAGCAGCCTGCAGGGCCGCGTCTCGATTCGGGCGAAGTGACCTTCGCCCTTTGGTCGGCAACACGACGAGTGCTGCGACACACGTGTTTCCGCAACTTCGTGTGCTGCCAATGCTTCGAGACGATCGCCACGCGACCTCCTCAGGATGAGGATTCTGTTGGGTCTTCGACCAAAACTCAGACCTCCTGACATTCTCATGTCAGGAGGTCTGAATTTAGCGCCCATGAACGGCGCGCTCCGGGCGGGGAGACTCGAGTGCCGTCGCCTCAATCCAGCACCTTGGGTCGCCGATACAGCGGGAAGCCGTTGAACGGCCTGGACCGGTCGTGGTCCGGCACCTCGTAGAAGCTCGACTTGGCGTTGTTGTGCAGCCCGCCATCGACACGCAGCGCGATGCCGGTGACGTAAGCGGCGGCCTCGCTCAGCAGGTAGACGATGGCGCCGGCGATTTCCGATTCCGTGCCGTGGCGTTTCAACGGGATGCGGCCCCGGACGTTGCGCAACACGTCGTGGGCCCGCTCGGGATAGCGGTCGAGGCCCGACGAGGCGATGAAGCCCGGCAGGACGGCGTTCACCCGCACCCCCGAATGGGCCCATTCGACCGAGGCCGTGTAAGTGAAGTTGGTCTGGCCGGCGCGCGCCGCCCCGTTGTGGCCCATGCCGGGCATGCCGAGTTCCCAGTCGGCGCCGACATTGACGATCGCGCCGCCATGGTCGCGCATCCAGCGACGATAGACCTCCTTCGACATCAGGAAGGTCGCCGTCATGTTGTTGGCGACGACGGCATTCCAGCCGTTGAGCGAGATGTCCTCGAGCCGGGCCGGGAACTGGCCGCCGGCATTGTTGACCAGCCCGTCGATGCGGCCCGCCCAGGCGAGCACGCCGTCGACGGCGTCCCGAACCTGCTCCTCGTGCCTCAGGTCGGCCGCGAAGGTGAAGGTGTCCGGAGCGTCGAGCTCGCGCTTGACCTGCTCGAGCTTCTCGGCCGTGCGGCCGATCAGCGCGAGGCGCGCGCCGAGCGACCTGAGCTCGTGCGCGGTGCAGCGGCCGAGGCCGGAGCCGCCGCCTGTGACGATGATGGTCTGACCGGCGAACAGGCCGGGCCGGAAGACGGAATGGTATTGCATGAGGGCCTTCACTGCCGGGGGCACGCCACTCCGATGGCGCTCTTCCTGTCGATCCCGCATCCCCTGAGCGCCATCGGAGTGGCGCGCTCCCGGCAAGGACGACGGATCACGTGCCGGATTGCGGCGTCCCGGCCGCTGGCGCCCGCACGGCGGCGCGGCTCAGGCGCTTCTGAATGAAGCTGATCAGCACGAATGCCAGTTGCAGCGGGATGCCGAACATCACGATGCCGATCGCGAACAGGACGAGCCGATCGTCGAGAGCCGGCAGCTTCTCGGCCTGGCGCAGGATCACGGTGACGCCTTCGGTGACACCGATCGCCGCACCGGCGCTCGACGACATCACCAGCACGAAGAAGGCCCGCATGACGTTGGGCAGGAACAGCAGCGCCGCCAGCGTCGTCCCGCCGCGCAAATGGCGCAGGGCGTCGACCGCGGCATCCGCCACGTAGGCGGCCGAGTAGGGTACCAGGGACAGCGCCACCGTCATGACGCCCGACAGCGCGAAGGGCATGCCGAACAGCTCGGCGTCGCGCGGAATGGCGTTCAGCAGGAAGAACATGACGACAAAGGTCGGCGCCGCGCGCATCAGGGCGATGACGGAGGCAGCCAGGCCGCCCAACGCGCCGCCGACGAGCCGGCCGAACGCGAGCAACGCACCGAGCGCCAGGCCAACGACGATGGAGATGACGGCAATCTCGAAATTGACCGCCATGCCGGCGAGAAAGCTCGGCAGGAAGTCCGCTGGCAGTTTCTCGATCAGCGCCATCATGCCGTCACCTTGCCGGCCTCGATCCGGGCCTGACGGTTCTCGAGGTAGATCCTGAGCTTGCCGCACAACCACACGACGATGATCACCACGACGGTGTAGAACACCAGCAGCAGGCTGTAGGTCGTGGCCCGCCCGCTGGCGAAGGAGGTGATGTCGGTCAGGCTGCTGAGCAGCTCGGGAGCGCCGATGAAGCTCGCGATCGGGGTGCCCTTGGCCGCATTGATCAGGAAGGCTACGATCTGGGTCGCCGACCGTCCGAGCGCGCGGGCGAACAGCCCGCCGCCGCGCAGCACGCCGGGAGCCGTTCCGCGCGCCATTTCCGTGCCCTGCTCGGCGCGCAGGCTCCACACCGCCTCGGCGAGGGCCTGGCCTGCATTGCAGCCGTTGGCCAGGCCAAGCGCCGCGATCGCGGCGCCGAGCGCAACGGTGCCGGAGTACGGGAACATCCCGTGGGCGATCGCCGCGGCGATCACCAGGGTGAGCACGATCGGCGAGGATTGCAGGACCACGGTAACCGTGCGGGCCGGCCAGCGCACCAGGATGGTGCGCGCCGCCATGGCGGCACCGAACAGCACGGCGAGAACGAACGTCGCGATCAGCGCACCGGCGATCAGGATGAGCGAGTTCAGCACGCCTTCCTGGAACATCGACCACGCCGGGGCCGTCTTCAGCATCGGCAACGTCAGGTCGATTCCTGCCTCCTTCGCGGCCCAGCTCTCGACCGCCGTCACCTCCGGCGCGAACGAGGTCGGCTTCAACGCCGCGTCGAGCGGCGGCAGGATGCAGGACGGATTCGTCGAGCCGGTGTCGACATTGCATTCCGGCTTGCGCCATACCCTCTGCTGGACCTGCAGGAAGGCCGACTCGACCCTGTGAAAGCGGGCGATGTCGATGAACAGGCCGTCGCGGTGGAAGACCTGGACGATCAGGTCGATCGCGCGAGCGAGCTGCTCGCTGCCCTGGCGCGCCACCGCCATGCCCCAGGGCACCTGGGCGAAGCCGAACTTGGGGAAAAAGGCCGCCGAGAAATCCGGTTCCTTGAAGTAGTTCGCGAAGAAGCTGTCGTCCTGCGCCGCCAGGCTGCAGGTGCCGTCCTTGAGACGATCCGGCAGGACGCCGGCCTCGTCGAACAGCATCAGGCGGGCACCCTGGGAGACGAGCTGGGCGTTCGAGCCGTTGCCGACGGTCACGCAGACCGTGCGGCCGGGCAGATCGGTCATGTTCGCCACGGGCAGATCGCGCCGGCCGACGACGACCGTTTCCGACTGGTAGTAGTGCGGACGGATGAATCGCACCTGGTTGTCGCGCTGGGTGTTGTGACCCATGGTGGCGATCACGAGATCGATGCGGTCCTCGGCCAGCAATGGAATGCGGGTCGCGGCGTTGACACGGACGAACTCTACCTGGACGCCGAGCATGCGGCCGATCGCCATCCCGACGTCGATCTCGTAGCCTTCGCGCTTGTCGCCGGTCCTGGTGCCGAACAGCGGATAGTAGTCGCGGACGCCGATCCTGATGCGCTTGGCGCACAGGATGCGGATCAGCCGATCGGCGTCCGCCTGCGCGCAGGTTCCGGGCATGCCCTCGCGCGCCGCGTCCAGCAGGCGCTCGAGCGCGGCGTCGGGAGAGCCTGCAACCTGGGCCTGCGCGCCGGACAGGACGAGGCCGATCGCGATCAGCGCACCCGCGACGGTGCCGACCAGCGCACGCACGAGGCAGCGGACCCGCGGCACGTCAGTCGACCGCGCCAGGCGCGCCGATCTCGACGATGTGCACATCGCCGAAGGCATAAGGGCCATAGCGATGGATCGAACGGCCGTCCTCCGCCTCCAGGATGCGGCCGGTCATGCAGTCGAGCTTTTCGCCGGGAATATAGACCAGGGTCGTCAATGCCACCCGCAAGGCGAGCCCGTGACGCGCAACCATGTCGCGCGACCGATCGAGGCTCACGAAGGCGTTGTGGGTGATGATGGCGCGCCCCCGTGGCTCGAGGTGTCGGCCCAGGCCGTCGAGAAAGGGGTCGAGCAGATACCGGCCATCGGGGCCGCCGGCGCTCCACGATGGCAAGCGACCCGGCACGTGATTGCTCGCCATCGGGAAGTGCGGAAGGTTGGCCACGATCAGGTCGAAGCGCCGACCGAGCACCGGCTCCCACAGGTCGCCATGGTGGAACTCCGCCACTCGGCCATGACCGAGCTGGTGCAGCAGCAACCTCCCCGAGGTCACGGCATCCTGCTCTATGTCGATGCCGCAGACCGATGCCGCACCCAGGGCGGCGACGGCAGCCAGCACGACTCCGCTTCCCGAGCCGATCTCCAGGACCGACGCGCCACGCACCGATTCCGCCTCGGCCTGGATGACCTGGATGAGCGCGGCGGTGTACTCGCTCGGTCGCAGGACGGACAGCGACTCGCGCGCACCCGGCAACAGCCTAGCGTTGGGCACGGCGACCCTCGTTCTCCATGGTGGATGACGGGGCCGTCATGCCGCGACCAGGCGCTTGAGGACGGTCGAGGCGATGGGGTCGTCGGGAAACTGCTCGAGGATGTCGCGATAGCGGCGTGCCGCCAGGACGTTGTCATCCTTGACCATCGCCTCGTAGGCCAGGCGCGTCATCTTGCACAGCTTCAGGGCTGCCTCGTCCGGCTCCAACCCGGGGTCGTCGGCGCCATAGACGCCGACCAGCTCGTAGATCGGCACCTTCGCGCGCCGGCCCTTGACGATGACGTCGTCGATCGGCCGCACGCAGAGGCGCTCGCCGGCCTCCTTGAAGACGTTGTGGCTGATGCAGATGCGGGTATGGAATTCCTTGTTGATGCCCTCGAGGCGTGCCGCCACGTTCACGCCATCTCCCATCACGGTGTAGCTCATGCGCTCGCGCGACCCGATGTTGCCGACCAGCACGGCATCGCTGTGAATGCCGATGCGAATCTTGAGCGGCTTCTTCTCCTCGGCGCGCCAGCGCTCGTTGAGGGTGTCCATGCCGCGCTGGATGCGCAGCGCCGCCACGCACGACCGCCAGGCATGATCCTCGAGCAAGGCCGGGGCGCCCCAGAACGCCATGACGCCGTCGCCGATGAACTTGTCGATCGTGCCATGCTCCTGGTTCACCGTCTTGGTGACCAGCTCGAGATAGGCCGACACGCGCAGCAGGAGCTCCTGCGAGGGCACCTCCTCCGACAGGGTCGAGAAGGATTCGAGATCGGAGAAGAAGATGGTGAGGAAGCGGCTGTGGCCACCGAGCTCGAGCTTCTGCTCCGACTGCAGCAGCTGGGTGACGAGGCCCATCGGCACGAAGGCGGCAAAGGACTTCACGGCCGCATCGAGCGTGTCGATTGCCTTGGAGAGGACCGCGATCTCGCGGATCGACGACCGCACGGAAGGCAGCTGCTCGCCGCCGACGTCCTGGATCTTGCCGACCTTGAACGCCATGCGTTCCAGCGGCGACGAGACGACGCTGGTGAGCAGGTAGATGATGACGATCTGCACGGCGGTCGCGATCAGGCCGAAGATCGCCAGCCGGATGTTGTTGTGCTGGAAGGCGGCGGTGAAGTCGGACACGGGGGTGATGACGAAGAGCTGCCAGCGCTTGCCGAATTCCTGCGGCAGGGACGAGATGCTGGCGATGTAGTCGTGGCCATCGTGCGAGAAGAAGTACATGTCCTCGCTTTTTCGTGGACGCAGGCTGTAGGCCATCGCCGGCAAATCGTCGTCGAGCGACGTGATGTGGTGCAGCTCGAGGCGGCCTTCGTTGTTGGCGTAGGTCTTCGACAGGTCGGACGCGGCGATCACGCGACCCTGGTGATCGAGGATGTAGCTCGTGGTGCCCGGGCTGATCTTGCGTTCACCCAGGTAGGTGCCGAGGCCGTCCAGGGTGATGTCGGCGGCAGCGACGCCCGCGAGCTTGCCGTCGACATAGAACGGTGCGGCGACGGTGAAGCCGATCAGGCCCAGGGCGGCGAAGATGTCGGGATCCGAGATCATCGTGGTCTTGGCTTCCGCGGCGCTGCGATACCACAGCCGCCCGCGCGGATCGTAGGTCGTGACACCCTCGGAGCTGCCGAGCTCCTTCAGGTTCGTGTCGAGAAACGTGTAGTGGTCGAGCAACGGTCGACCGGGGACGGGCAGCACCCAGCGATAGGCGAACTGCGACCCCTCCGGCGGCAGCTTGCCCTGGATGCTGACTCCCGGATCGATCCGCCGCGTCTGGCGAAACGATCCATCCTGCAGGCCGACATAGACGCTGACGATCTTGGTGCTGTGCAGGACCATGCTGTAAAAGTAGGGGAAGCAGCGGTCGCCTTCGTAGAAGGTCGGATCCTGGCTGCCAACCGCCGCCGCCGAGCGGACCAGCGATCGCAAGGGGTTGAAATCGGCCTGGATGTTGGCCAGGGCATCGACCCGGAAGCGCTCGACCAGCTCCGCCGCGTTGCTGCGCGCGATCCTGTCGTTGGAAACGTAGTTGACGATGATGACGGTGAAGAAGACCGGAACGGTGAGAAAGGCGAACGACGCCAGGATGCTCGGCTTGAGCCTGAGATTGTTCCGGAAAATGCTTCTCATGTGCTGAAGCAATCGTACAGTAACATTAATTCTCCGTCCATTTGGCCCACCTTCAGAGAGGCGGCCGTCCGAGATGCCAGGCAGTGGCCTGCTGATAGGCGTGCCCGGCCGCCAGGATGCCGGCCTCGTCGAAGGAGTGGCCGACGATCTGGAAGCCGACCGGCACGCCCTCGCCGGTCATGCCGCCCGGCAGGGTGAGCGTCGGATGGCCGCTCATGTCGAAGGGCGCCGTGTAGCGCAGGCGCGCCGCAACCGTCTCGGGCGACCGGCCGGCCGCCTTCATGGCCGCGAGAGAGGGGGCGGCGACGCCCATCACAGGCATCAGCAGCATATCGATCGACGACAGGGTGCGTTCGATCTGCCCCGAGACACGGGCACGCAACAGTTGCGGCCTGGCCAGATCGAGCGCTGAAAGGCTGCGCCCGAGGTCGATCAGGCCGGCGAGCTCGGCACCGTACTCGGCACGCCGGGCCGGAAACGTCGCCTCGTGAGCCAGCGCCGCCTCGACGCCGCACAGCGACAGCCACTTCAGCGCCGCTTCGTCGAGCTCCGGGAGCGTCACCTCCACCGGAAGGGCGCCCGCGTCGAGGAAGACCGCTCGGGCGGCGTCGATGGCGCGCTGCGCATCGGCGTCCATGCCGATGAGATTGGTCGGCACGCCCAGGCGTTTTCCGTCGACCCCGCCGCCTATCGACGCCGCATAGTCGGGAACCGCGCGCTGCGCCGCTGTCGGGTCATCGGGATCGGGGCCGGCGATCACGCCGAGAACCAGCGCAGCATCGAGGGCGCTGCGGCACATCGGGCCGACATGATCGAGCGATTCCGCCAGCGGGAAGACGCCGGCGCGGCTCACTCGACCCCAGGTCGGCTTGAGACCGGTGAGGCCGTTCATTGTCGACGGGAAGCGGATCGAGCCGCCCGTATCCGATCCGAGGGATGCGAAGCACAATCCGGCCGCCGTCGCCACGCCGGAGCCGGACGACGAGACGCCGGTCCAGTAATCGGCGTTCCACGGATTGACCGGCGGCACGATCGTCGGATGGTGAGCGCCGTACGCGCCCTCGGTCATCTGCAGCTTGCCGAGGATGACCGCGCCCGCCGCCTTCAGTCGGGTGACCACGGTGGCGTCCCTGTCGGGAATGTTCCGGGCGTTGATCGACATTCCGGCGGCCGTGGCGATGCCCGCCGTGTTGCAAAGATCCTTCACCGCGATAGGCACCCCGTGCAGGGGACCACGCGAGACGCCGGCCGAGCTGTCGGCATCACGCTCGGAGGCATCTCTCAGGGCACGCTCAGCGGTGACGGTGGCATAGCTCCGGAGTCGCCCGTCGAGCCGCGCGATCCGGTCGAGGATCGTCCGGGTCGCCTCGACCGACGAAAGCTCGTGAGTCTTCAGGCGCCGCGCGATCCCGTCGAGCGACTCGTAGTGCAATTCGGCCGACATGCCTCACCCCAAAGCGGCAGTGTAGCACGGCATGCGCGCCGACAGCACGCCGGCACGCCAAGGGTAGGCTAGATCGGTTGCAAAGCCCGAAAGTCCGTTGCGCCCGGCCCATGGCCGAACGCAACGGAGAGAAGCCGCGTCAGTCCGCGGACTTCAGATTGACGGCGGCCGAACGGCCGCGCTCCGTGGCAATCTCGTAGCTGATCTTCTGGCCTTCGTTGAGGCCGTTCATTCCCGAGCGCTCGACCGCGCTGATATGGACGAAAACGTCCTTGCCCCCGTCAGACGGCTGGATGAACCCGAACCCCTTGGTGGCATTGAACCACTTGACCGTACCTGTAGCCATCACTCTCTCTCCTCGGCAGTTAACGGCCCACGAACCCTCGTGGGCCGCGCACTCACTTGCAACGGTCCACGACAACTCGAAGAATTTGGGAAGCAGCTCGTTGGGGTCGTCCGGGGCCGTTGTGGGCAGGACCGCCAAGGCATAGCCAAGTTCGTAAGTCGTAAGCCGGCATATGAGGATGTAACGCCGGGAAGTCAAGTTGGTTGCATTGGCCCCATCACATCGTCGCGCCGATCTTCCAGGGCTCGAACTCGTCGTCGCCGATGCCGAGCGCCTCGGACTTTGTCTTCTGTCCCGATGCAGTTTTCAGGATGAGCTCGAAGATGCGATGGCCATTCTCCTGAATTGTCTCCTCGCCATCGACGATGGTACCGCAATTGATATCCATGTCGTCAGTCATGCGCCGATAGAGCGAGCTATTCGTAGCAAGCTTCAGCGAGGGGGCAGGCTTGCAGCCGAACACGCTGCCGCGGCCTGTCGTGAAGCACAGGACATTGGCGCCGCCGGCGACCTGCCCCGTCGCGGACACCGGGTCGTAGCCAGGCGAATCCATGTAGACGAAGCCCTTGGCAGTAATCGGCTGGGCGTACTCGTAGACGTCGACAAGGTTCGTCGTGCCGCCTTTGGCCACGGCGCCCAGTGACTTCTCCAGGATGGTCGTGAGGCCCCCCGCCTTGTTGCCGGGCGACGGATTGTTGTTCATCTCGCCGCCGGTCCGCGCGCAGTGATCCTCCCACCAGCGGATGCGCTGGACGATCTTCTCGCCGACCTCGCGTGACACGGCGCGCCGGGTCAGCAAGTGCTCGGCGCCGTAGATCTCGGGCGTCTCCGACAGCACGGCGGTGCCGCCGTGACGTACGAGCATGTCGACCGCGGCACCCAGCGCCGGATTTGCCGAGATGCCGGAGTAGCCGTCCGACCCGCCGCATTGCAGCGCCAGGATGAGCTCGCTGGCCGGGATCGGCTGGCGCTCGACGGCATTGGCCTCGGGAAGCAGCTCCTCCAGGAAGCCGACCGCGCGCGCCACCGTCCTGGCCACGCCACCTTCATCCTGGATCGCCATCGGGATGAGCCTGGGGCCTTCCTTCAGCCCTTCGGCGTTCATCAGGCCGGAGATCTGGTTGGTCTCGCACCCCAGCCCCAGCACCACGACGGCGGCCATGTTGGGATGGCGCGTGTAGCCCGCCAGTGTGCGCCGCAACACGTCCATCTCCAGGCCCGACGCCGCCATGCCGCAACCGCCGCCATGCGTGAGAGGCACCACGCCGTCGATATTGGGGTACTTGGCGAGCAATGGCTGCAGGCGGGAGGCGATCATGCGGCTGGTCGCCGCCGAGCAGTTCACCGTCGTGACGATCCCGACGTAGTTGCGCGTGGCGGCGCGGCCGTCGGCCCGGCGGTAGCCCTGGAAGGTCGCCTGCTGCGGAACGTACTCGGTCGGATGGGCGTCGACGCAGAAGGCATAGTCGCGCTCGAAATCACCCATGACGCAGTTGTGGGTGTGGATGTGTGCGCCAGGCGCCATGTCCTCGACGGCGAAGCCGATGATCTGGTTGTACTTGCGCAGCGGCTCGCCCTGCCGGATCGCCCGGGTGAGAATCTTGTGCCCGGGCGGCACGCGGCTCGCGGCCGCGACGTCACCCTCGACCTTCGTCCCGGGGAGGATGTCCATGCGCGCGACGATGACGTTGTCGGCAGGATGCAGCCGGATGGTGAGCGGAGCGGTCATGGGGTCCTCGCAGGAACACGTTGCCCCATGATAGGCAGGTGCGCCCGAAAGCGCACCTGCCGCACGGATCATCCAAGCGGGCGGCAGACCGCAGGCGACCTAGCCTAGCGCTCGTACCGGTCCGGTATGCCGTCGCGATCACGGTCCCAGTTGCGCCGCTGGCTCTCGTACCGGTCGGGAACACCGTTGTGGTTGCGATCCCAGCCGCGGTTCTCGTAACGGTCGGGAACGCCATTGGCGTTGCGGTCCCAGCGGCTGGGAACGAAGCGCCACTGATGGCGACCATTGACGACGACGCGTTCCCAGGACTCCGGAACGTAGCGATAACCCTGTCGCGCCGTGTACCACTGGCCCGGGAACCAGACGTACTGATCACGCACAAGTCGCCAATGGCCCGGCGCCCAGACATAACCGGAACGCAGGGCCGGGACCGCCTCGTAGCGCGGTGGAGGCGGCGGCGAGCCGAAGGTGACGGTGACCTGGGCATTCGCTGGCGACACGACCGCCGAGCCGACGGTCGCCGCTCCGGCGAGGCTCGCGGCGGCAATGCTGGCAAGAACGAAGCGCCTCATCATGTGGACCTCCATCAGGCGACCGGCGGCGGCGGTGCCGGCACTCTGGTCGCGTTCGAAGGGTCTACGCGCCAGGGGGCGCCCGCGTGGCCCGCCTCGACTGAGGATTTTGCGCGCCCATTTCGCCATGTTCCGGCCATGGGGCCTGCCTTCCTCTCCCTGCGCGAAGCGCGGGGAGGTGCCCCCATAGGCGTTAAACTAAGCAGAATCCTCATCCTGAGGAGGCCGCGCAGCGGCCGTCTCGAAGGATAGGCCACACAGTAGCTCGATGAAAAAGCGGTATCGCAGCGCTCTCTCCTTTGCCCACCCTTCGAGACGCGGCCCTGTGGGCCGCTCCTCAGGGTGAGGATTCTTCTTAGTTTAACGCCTATGGGAGGTGCCCCCGTAACCGGGGGCGGAGGGGTCATGGGCCCCAGTCCCGCTGCTCCTGACCCCGTCGCCGCAAGGCGGCGACACCTCCCCAGCGAAGCTGGGGAGGAGAGGGAGAGAGCGCACATATGCGAATGTCCCGCCTGAAGGGGGCACCTCCCCAACGCAAGCGTCGGAGAGGAGAAGAGCGTCCCTACGACGCCGCCACGGCCGGCCGCAAGGCCGCCGGCTCGTCGAGCTCCTCCAGCAGGAAGCGGTCGACCAGGCGGTTGGCGCGGGTGCGGTCGGCGAGGACGTGGGCCATGCCGAGGTTGCGGCCGCTCGAGCCGAGATAGAAGCGCTCGTACTGCTCGTTGCGGCTGCCGAGCGCCGTGCCGGCGAAATCCCAGGCCAGGCGGAACAGGCGGCTGCGCCGCTCGGCATCGATGTCGACGCCGACGAGATAGCGATCGATCAGCGGCCGCAGCGTCTCGTCGGCGAGCGCGGCGCGCGAGGGCGTCGTCAGGAGATTGTGCGAGCCGACCAGGCGGATGATCTCGTTGACGCGCGGGAACCAGGTCGGCAGCGCCGCGCGCAAGGCGATCAGCGGCCGCGCGTCGCAGCACCACAGGCCATTTCCGTAGGGACGCGCGGCCTGCTCGGCGGCATAGACCGAGGCGCGGGCGAACTCGGCGAACATCGCGATCTCGCCCAGCATCTGCTGGGCCTGCGGCTGCACGAGGTTGATCGCCTCCGCCATGCGCGCCGTCAGCCCGTAGGCAAACTCCAGCTTGGTCTGCGCCCGGATCATCGTCTGCTGCATGATGTTGGGCCACCAGCTCGTCTTCATCACCGAGTTGTAGACGGCGAGGTTGGCGTCGATGAACAGCCTCTCGCGCGGCACCTCGACATCGTCGAAGATCACGAAGGCGTCCTGCTCGTCGAACCGGCTCGACAGCGGATGCTCGAAGCGGTTGGTGCTCGCCGACACGCTGTCGCGACAGATGAACTTGAGCCCGGGCGTGTCCATCGGGATGCAGAAGCTCAGCGCATGCTCGGGCGCCGCATCGGGCATGGGCGCTCCGGGATAGACCGCGAGCTCGTCGGCGAACGGCGCCAGGGTCGCCAGCACGCGCGAGCCGCGCACGAGAATGCCGTGCGCCGTCTCCTCGACCTTGTGCAGTTGCACCGGGTCGAAGCCCACCGGATACTTGCCCTTGGCGAGATTGACCGTCGAATGGACGATCGTATGGGTGAGCGAGATGTCCTCGCGCCGGAGCTTCTTCTGGTAGCGCACCAGGTTCTCGGCGCCCTGCTCGTTGCCGTGGATGGCCCACTCGTCGTGCCGGCCGGCGAAGCCCGCGAAGGTCACGTTCATGTAGTCCGGCGTTCGCCCCATCAGCCCGACCGAGTACTCGGCCGTGCGCTCGAGGCCGCGATGGCGACGGTGAATGTCCTCGTGGCAAGCCGGGATCATGTGGCTGACGTTGATCGGCTCGCCGGTCTCCGGGTCGGGCATGAGGCAGTCGTCGGGATGCCGGTGCTGCAGGTCGAACACCTCGGCCACCGCATGGGCGGCGCCGGCCAAGGCCGGATGCTCGACCATCGAGTGGACCTTCTCCCCGCCGACCCACAGTTCGCGCCTGTCGCGCAATCCCCTGAGGAACTGCTGGCCCGTCCGTGCCGCCATCGTGACTCCTCCCGCGATCTTTCTTCGTGCTGTGGGGCGATTGACCCTAGGCAAGCCGCCGACATAACGAAACAATCAAACGCAGCATGAATCGCATAACATCCGGTTATGGCGGTGCCGCGCACGCCGCGCCGCGGCCGGCGGCCGAGCCCGACCTGGTCGCACGCCTGCACAAGGTCAATCTCGACCTGCTACCGGTCCTGCACGAGCTCCTGCGAACGCTCAGCGTCACCCGCACGGCGCGCGCGTTCAACATGACCCAACCCGCCGTCAGCCGCGCCCTGCGCCAGCTGCGCGCAGCCTTCGACGACGAGCTTCTGGTGTCGCCCGGACGCAACGCCCGGCTGACCGATCGAGCCCGGTCCCTCGCCGGGCCGCTGGCTCGCGCCCTCGCCGAGATCGACCACCTGATGATGCCGGCGGGGCCGTTCGATCCAGCGAGCGAAGCCGTCCATCTGGTGATCAACACCGCCGACTACGTGACCCAGCTGCTGGCGCCGATCCTGGCCGAGATCTGCGCCCGCGAGGCACCCCATGTCGTGCTGGAGTTCACCTGGGTCGGGACGCGCAACGTCGAGGATCTCGGGAGGGTCGACTTCATGATCGGACCGCGCGCCTTCGGCGAGCGGATGGGCAAGCGGGTCGGCCGCCTGCCGCTGTGGCGCGACGAGATGGTGTGCATCGCCGCTGCCGACAACGCCGCGATCGGCAGCAGGATCACGCCGGCCGAGTTTCAATCCTCGCGTCACGTCGCCTTCCGCCGCGATCTGCGCATGCCGGCCGACATCCACGCCCTGCTGCAGCCCACGGCGGCGCTCGAGACGGCGCCGGTCTGCACCGTGCCGAACTTCCTGGTGCTGGGCACCATCGTGGAGAAATCCGATTGCATCGCGCTGGTGCCGCGCAAGGTGGCGCAGGAGCTGACGCGCCCTTCGCGCGTGCGCATCGTCGAGATCTCCTATCCGCGCAAGCATCTCCATATCGACGCCTACTGGAGCCTGGCCGCACACGCCAAGCGCGGCCACGCCTGGTTCCGCACGCTGCTCGCCCGCGCCGCGACGCAGCTGGGGTAACCGAAGCACGCCCGTCAGCCCTCCTCCCCAGCTTCGCTGGGGAGGTGTCGCCGTCCTGCGGCGACGGAGGGGTCATGAGCCATGGGATTCGTCGGCTTTTGTAACTCATGACCCCTCCGTCGGCGGTTACGCCGACACCTCCCCAGCGAAGCTGGGGAGGAGAATGAGTCCGTCACCGCTTCGGATCGGTGAGATCCTCGAACTCCTTGAGGTGCGACGGTGCCCAGCGGTGATCGCGCGCCCTGACGATCCATTTGTCGAGCCCCGGCCAGCGCCGCCGCGCCGACTTGACCCAGCGGCGGCCAACCTCGAACTCGGTCGCCAGCAGGTAGAGCGCGATCACGAAGAAGATCCAGCCCTGCAGGATCGGGATCAGCCCGCCGACCAGCGACATGATCAGGCAGCCGCCGATCAACAGGGCCATCAAGGGCTTGCGCATGCGGGACCTACAGGTGAATCGGCTTGTCCCACGCGGCCAGCGCGGCTTCCTTCATGGCCTCGTTTACCGTGGGATGGGCGTGGCAGACGCGGCCGATATCCTCGGCCGAGGCCGAGAACTCCATGGCGATCCCCGCCTCGGCGATCATCGTGCCGGCTTCGGCACCGATGATATGGACGCCCAGGACCTTGTCGGACGCCTTGTCGGCCAGCACCTTCACGAACCCCTCCGTCGTGCCGTTGGCACGGCTGCGCGGGTCAGCGGTGAACGGGTACTTGCCGACCTTGTAGGCAACGCCGGCCGTCTTGAGTTGTTCCTCGGTTCGGCCGACCCACGCCACCTCGGGCTGGGTGTAGATGATCGAGGGCACGAGATCCCAGTTCACGTGGCCCTTCTGGCCGGCGATGGTCTCGACGCAGGCGATGCCGTCCTCGCTCGCCTTGTGCGCCAGCATCGGCCCGTCGATCGCATCGCCGATCGCATGGATTCCCGGAACCGAGGTCCGGAAGTGCGCATCGACGGCGATGCGTCCGCGCTCGGTCATCTTCACGCCGACGGCGTCGAGGCCGAGGCCGGCGACGCAAGGCCGACGGCCGATCGCGACCAGGACGATGTCGGCCCGCACCGTCTCGGCCGGGCCGCCCTTGGCCGGCTCGACGGTGAGCGTCACCCCGGCATCGCTCGCCTCGGCCCTGGTGACCTTGGCGCCGAGCCTGAACTTCAGCCCCTGCTTGGCGAGCGCGCGCTGGAAATGCCTGGTGATCTCGTCGTCGACGCCGGGCGAGATGCGATCGAGGAACTCGATGACCGTGACGTCGGCGCCGAGCCGGCGCCACACCGAGCCGAGCTCGAGGCCGATGATCCCGGCGCCGACGACGACCAGGTGCTTCGGCACCTCGGCGAGCTCCAGCGCACCGGTCGACGACACGATCCTCTTCTCGTCGATCGTCACGCCCGGCAGCGGCGTCACTTCCGATCCGGTGGCGATCAGGATGTTCCCGGCTGCCAGCGCACTCTTCACCGCGCCGTCATCGCCGAGCACCGATACCTTGCCCGCCGCATCGATGCGGCCGGTACCCTGGAAGATGGCGATCTTGTTCTTGCGGAACAGGAAGGCGACGCCCTTTGTCGTAGCCTCCACCACCTCGTTCTTGCGCTTCATCAGCTGGGCGAAATCGAGCTTCGGCGGCGCGAGCACGATACCGTGCTGGGCGAGGTCGTGGCCCGCCTCCTCGAACAGGTGCGAGGATTGCAGCAACGCCTTCGAGGGTATGCAGCCGACATTGAGGCAGGTGCCGCCCAGCGTCGCCCGCTTCTCGACCATCGCCACCTTCATGCCGAGCTGCGCGGCGCGGATCGCCGCGACATAGCCGCCCGGACCGGCGCCGATGACCACGAGGTCGAAGGTCTCTTCTGCCATGATGTCACCCGTTGTCTCACGTTCTCCTCCCCAGCTTCGCTGGGGAGGTGTCGGCGCCTGCCCTGAGCGAAGCCGAAGGGTCATCGCCGACGGAGGGGTCGAGGGCCACGGTCCCGCTGCTCATGACCCCTCCGTCCGCGATGACGCGGACACCTCCCCAGCGAAGCTGGGGAGGAGAATGATTACACCCCCAGCAGGAGCCGCTCGGGATCCTCGATGCATTCCTTGACCCGCACTAGGAACAGCACGGCCTCGCGGCCGTCGATGATGCGGTGATCGTAGGACACGGCGAGATACATCATCGGACGGACCTTGACCTCGCCGCCGACCACCATCGGGCGCTGCTGGATCTTGTGCATGCCGAGGATCGCCGATTGCGGCGGGTTGAGGATCGGCGTCGACATCAGCGAGCCGTAGACGCCGCCGTTGGAGATGGTGAAGGTGCCGCCGGTCAGGTCGGCGATGCTGAGCTTGCCGTCGCGCGCCTTGCGCCCGAGATCGCCGATCGCCTTCTCGATGCCGCCGAACGACAGCGTGTCGGCGTCGCGCACCACCGGCACGACCAAGCCCTGCGGTGTGCCGACGGCGACCCCGATATCGTAGTAGTTCTTGTAGACGATGTCGTCGCCCTCGATCTCGGCATTGACCGCCGGCAGCTCCTTGAGGCCGGCGATGCACGCCTTGACGAAGAACGACATGAAGCCCAGCCGCGCGCCGTGCTTCTTCTCGAAATCGTCCTTCAGCCGATCACGCAGTGCCATGACGCTGGTCATGTCCACCTCGTTGAAGGTGGTGAGCATGGCGGCCGTGTTCTGCGCCTCCTTGAGGCGGTTGG